>CAYQDU010000138.1:0-11763 GCA_964416275.1 uncultured Anaerolinea sp.
CTGCGCCTGCGCGAGCTGCTATCGGAATATTACGGCGAGCGCGCCCGGCGGCAACCGGGGAAAGGAGAAGATGCAGATGGAGGAGCATGACTGCCAGCATCTGTTGGGATCGTTGTCAGAATATGTCGACGGCGAAGCCTGCGCTGATCTATGCGCCGAGATCGAGCGTCACCTGGAAGATTGCGAGAACTGCCGCATCGTGATCGATTCGCTGCGCAGGACCATCTTACTTTACCGGCAGGGCGAAGCGAACACCGAGATGCCGGGCGACGTGCGCCAGCGTCTGTTTCATTGCCTGAACCTGGACGATTTTGTCGAACCAAAGGACGAGTAGGGCGAGGTTTTTGAGGCTGCGGGCGGCGTAGCCGTCCGCAGCCCTCAAAATATAGGTCCAATTCAATCGTTTTAGAAGGTGAACGTGTGGACGGTCGCGAAGCGCAAGTCAATCAACCCCGTACAGCGCAAAACCTGGCCTTGGCCCTGGTAGGGATCGGGCTGTTTATCCTGGGGCTGGTGGTGTTGATATTCGTGCTGCCCCAGGCCGGCGCAAGCGGGCAAACCGGCGGTTATCCCGCTGCGGTTCCGGTAACGGTGGATTACCCCGCCCCCCAGGTGGGCCTGACTGACCTGCAGGGCAATCCGGTTTCGCTGGCGGCCTTGCAGGGCCGCTGGGTGCTGGTGAACCATTGGGCTACCTGGTGCCCGCCCTGCAAAGCCGAGATGCCCGACCTGGTAAAGTATTACGAAGCCCACAAACAGCAGAACTTTGCCCTGGTAGGGATCGAATCGGGCGAACCGGAAGCCGCGGTGAAAGATTTTGTCGAAGAATATCGGCTGACGTACCTGGTCTGGCCCGACCCGGAGCAGCGCGCGCTTAAGGCGTTCAAAGAAGAATACCTGCCCAGCTCCTATCTGATCGACCCTCAGGGCCAGGTGCGCCTGGTGTGGAACGGGCCGGTGAACCTGGATACATTGGAACAACACATTACCCCACAACTGGAGGAGTAGCGATGGATGCAAAAGTGACCTGGCAGGGCCGCATGTCGTTTACGGGGCAGGCCGATTCAGGGTTTCAGCTCAACTTAGGCACCGATCCGGCGGTGGGCGGCGATAACGATGGTTTCCGCCCGATGGAACTGCTGGCGATTGGGCTGGCCGGCTGCACCGCTATGGACGTGATCTCGATTCTGAGTAAGAAGCGCCAGGTTATCACCGCCTTCGACGTGCAGGTGCAGGCCGCCAAAGCCGACGAGCATCCTAAGGTATTCACCCGCGCAGTGATCGAGTACGTCGTCGTCGGCAAGGCTGTAGACCAGGCGGCCGTGGTGCGGGCCATCGAGCTTTCGGCCACCCGCTACTGCCCGGCCCAGGCCATGTTGGGCAAGGCTATGCCGATTGCGCTGCGCTATCTGATTTACGAGGATTTGGGCGACGGAAAGCGCGCCCTGGCCGCCCAGGGCGAATATGTTCCCACCCTGGAGGCGCTGCAGCCCTAAACCTCTGGGCTGGCGGGCGGCTCGTCGTGGTCGGGCAGGATGATTTCGGCGTTGCGCACCACGGGGAAGAAATAGCCCGCTAGGCCCGTCAAGAATGACACGCCCCCGGCGAAGAGGAAGATCAGCGCCATGCCGGCCCCCGGCCCATTGCCCACTAGCCAGGCGAAGCTGGACGCCAGGCGCCCGCCGGTCTGCATGGCTGGTTCCAGCGCCCGGTCGGCCAGCGGCCCGGCGATGAGCGTCGCCAGGGGCATGCTGAACCAGGCGATCAGGCGGCGGATGGCAAATACCCGGCCCTGTACGTCGGGGGCCACTTTGGCCTGCCAGATGGCCTGATTCGAGCCGTTAATCCACGGCACGAGCAGGTCGCCCAGGAAAGCCGCCGCCGCCCATACCCCGACCCCCCGACCCAGGCCCATCAGGGTCACCCCGAACAGGCCCGATAACATCCATCCGGCCAGCACGCCATGCACCTTGCGTTGGGTGCCGCCCCAGGCGCTCATCACCATCCCGCCGATCACCCCGCCTACCGCGCCAATCGAATTGACTGTCCCCAGGGCCAACTCGTTGTTGCCGGTGCGGGCCAGGATCATGGCGGGCATAACCACAAAAGCCAGGCTGGTGGCAAAGTTGCCGATCAGGAACACGATCTGCAGGCCCAACAGGCTGGGGTACCGGAAGATATAGCGCAGGCCGAAGACCGATTCGCTCCACAGGCTGCCCCGGCTGGCCCGGCCTACCGCGGTGACTTTAGGCTGCGGCACGCTAACCAGCAGCAGGGCCAGAACGGCGAACACAAACGTAGCCACGTCGATCAGCAGAATGCTGCTTAGTCCGATCCAACCCAGCAGCGCCCCGGCCAGGATTGGCGCAAAGATACCCGACCCCGTCTCGGCCAGCCCCAGCAGCCCGTTGGCTCGCCCATACTGTTCTTTGGGCAGCATGGTGGTGATGGCGGCTGAAAAGGCCGGCCACTGGAAGGCCTGGAACGCGCCCGAAATGGCGTTGGTGATGAACAGGTGCCAGATTTCAAGCCGCCCGCTGAAATACAGGCCCATCACCGCCAGGGTGCAAACGCCCGAAGCCAGGTCGCTGATCATCATCATGAATTTGCGGTTCGAGCGGTCTACCAGCACGCCAGCAATGGGGCTCATCAACAGCATGGGCGTGACGAAGAAGAAGCCCACCAGCGCCAGGGCGGTGGCCTGCCCGGTCTTTTCGTAGGCCCAGATCGTCAGCCCGAAGCTCGACATGGCCGTGCCAAGCAGCGACACCACCTGCCCAATCCACACGATGATAAAGCCGCGCATCCCGCTCAACAGCGGACGGGGCGCCTCAGGGTCGCCGGAGTGGCTCATTCGATAAAGATCTCCACATGCTCGCCGTCTTCCTCGTCATAAACGTCGATGATCTTGCCCTCGGCCCCGTTGTTGATCGCCTCCACCAGCTCGTCGAAGGCCACATCGGGGGCGTATTTCGATGCGATGTTCAGCCCGGCGTCTACCAGCCCCAGCGGCAGGTTGACGGTGGCCTTGGCCTTGCCGGTGACCATATCGGTCACGCGCACCTTCAACCAGCGCGCCCCGCCGGGGTTGCTGCGCAGGCCGGGTTTGCGCCCGGCGGCCTTGCGGCTTTCGCTCAGCGTCGAAAGCAGCTTGGCCCCTTCTTCGGCTGTGATCTTGCCCTCGTCGATCATGCGTAGGATTTTCATTCGTTCTTCGTTGGTTGCCATACCCAGCCTCCAAATGTCCAGTTCCCCGCCCGAAGATGCCTCCGGCCGGGGAAAGCTCTATCTCTTTCTTTTCTCATTTCAGGCCCTTCCGCCGAAGGCGGGAACTTTTCTATATATTGGGTAAATTGTGGGGCGTAGCCCCCACGATTTACCCAATATATAGCTTTTTCCCCGGCGAAGCCGGAAGAGCCTTTTTTATTCAAGGCGCTTGCAGAGCGCCGCCCCCGCTCACAGTTTCGTGGGCCCTGCCCTTCGCTGGAGGGGTCAACTGCTACCCGATATAAATCTCTACCTTTTCGCCATCTTCTTCGTCGTTCACGTTGATGTAGAGCGGGCTTTCAGGTGTGGCCGAACGCCCCACCATTTCCAGCATATCTTCTACCGGTACGCCCTGGATATCCGGCATGCGCCAATCGAACGTGCGCAGCAGCCAGCGCACCGGGCCAATGGGCAGCGGAAAGCTCAGGGCGAACCGTTCGGGCCTGGAGCCCGGTTTTTGCTGCACCCGCAGGTGCAGCCAGGGAGCGGTGCGGCTCATCCAGGCCAGGACCATAACGAGCAGCCCCAGCCCTACCGGCACGCTGGCGCACAAAACCCACAGATTGAACCCGCCCCGCGCCCAATAGGCCAGGCTCATAAACATTCCGCCCCACAGCGCCAGCCCGGCCCCAACCAGCAGCGGCAAAGCCCACCAGCGCCGCCAGCGGAATGGATTGGACGATAGACCATCGACCACGGACGAAGGCGGCTCCGGCGTCTCAGGCGAATCGGATGATAGGCTGCTGCCCGCAGAGGCCGGCAAAGGCAGGCTGTCTGGGGGCAGCAGTCCGGCGCGTGTAGTCTGCTGCTCGTTGTCTGCATCCAGCAACCCATCGTCTGGGGTCTGTTGTTCGTCTTCGTCTCCCACTGCACGCAGCAGCGCCAGCCCCTGCTCTACGCTGAGGCGCCCGCTGTTAATCATCTCCAGAATTTGCATCCGTTCAGTCTTGGCGTTCATTTGAGCCTCAATTGGGGCTGCAGACTACAAACGAAAGACCGCAGGCCATCAGCGGCAGACTCACAGCCCGCCGTCGGTGGCCTGGCGTCTATCGTCTAGCGCCTATCATCTAGCGCCCATCTTCTAGCGCAGAGAGCAGACGCTCGGCTTCTTCGAGTGAGATTTTCTTCTGCTCTAACATGCGCAGGATCATCAGTCGCTCTTCGTCTGAGACGCCCTCGTTGGAGGCTGGCCGGGGCGGGGGCGGCCCAAAGGGTTGGATGGGCGGCGGCGGGCCGGGCCATTCGAACCCCCACGAACGGCGGTTGCGCCGGTCGGCGGCCTGGGCTTTGGCCTCCACCTTGCGCCGCTGGGCGTCCAGCTTGCGCTCCAGCTTCTCCTGCGCCCGGCGCATTTTCTCCTGGGTGCGGGCGGTTTCACGCTCGCCAGCCCGGCGGGTCTGCTCGATGATGCGCTCGGCTTCTTCTGGCGGCAGCCCCACCTGACTCAACCGCTCGGAGATGTGATCCAGCTCGCTCAGACGGCGGGTCAGCTCGCCCATCTGCGATTGAATCTGGCTTTCCACCTGGCGGGCGATCTGCTGGCCGAAATCGGATGGCAGGCCAACCGCAGCGCCTTCGCCCGGCTGGCTGAAGCCGCCCATCTCGACAAACAGGTAAATCGCCCCATCGGCCTGGAGGGAGAAGGTCGCCTCGCCCTCCCCCAGGGTCAGGTCATACTGGCTCTGGCGGTAGGTATTGGATGCTTCGGGCAGGCGCACCTTAATGACTTCGCCTTCGCTCGCCAGGTGCAGGGTGACGCTGGCGTCCTCCGGCAGGTAGCAGTACACGTTGCCATCGGCGGTGACGCTGCATTGAATGCCGTCCAACTGCTCGAAGCGCAGGCGAGCATTGCCCTGGGCCGCGGCGGTCAGGTTGCCTTCCACGTTCTGGGCGTCCAGGTTGCCCTGTACGTCGCCCAGGGTGCAGCTGCCTTGCACGTTTTTCAGGTCGGCGTTGCCATGCACCGACCCAACCTGCAGGTCGCCATCCACCGACTTGGCCGAGAAATTTCCGTGAATATCGCCGATATTGGCCCCGGCGATGTTGCGCAGGTCGAGCGAACCGGCTATAGAGCCGATCTCCAGCCCATCTTCCAGCAGTTTGAGGCTGGCGTCGCCGGCGACGTGGTCGATGTGCAGGCTGGCTCCGGCCGGCAGGCGCAGATCGAGGTCGTCGGCGCAGATCAGGTAGACCTGGTCGGCGCTGGCGTTGATTTGCAGGTCTTCCGGGTCGGCCCCGGCGGCCAGTTGCGGCGTATCCCAGCCCCGCACCGACAGATCTCCGGCTACGGATTGGACCAATACTTCCGGGGTTGGCCCGGTTTCAAGCACTTTGCGGCTCATCTTATTCCTCCGCTTCCTGGATCAGGCGCATGGCTTCTTCGGCGCTGATCCGCCCGGCGTCCAGGTCTTCCAACACTTTCTGGCGGCGCTGTTCGTTGGCCCCGGCGGTGTCTTCGCCGCCCCCCGGCTCGTAGCCCAGCGCCCGGATGACTTCGTGCAGCCGGTTGCGGATGGTGGGGTACGACAGGCCAATCTCGTCTTCCATGCGGGTGATCTTGCCTTCGCAGCGCACAAACGTAATCATGAAATTGAGCTGTTCAGGGGTGAGCTGGCTGAACGGCCCCCCGGCCGCAAAGCGACCTTCGATGGTCGTATCGCAATCCCGGCAGTAAATGCGGGTTACCGCCAGCTCGCCGCCGCACAAGGGGCATCGACTGGGTATCTGGTTCATGGATGGTCCTTTGCCGCTCTGCCCCGGTGTTCTGGCGTAAAGCAGCGCTATGAAAATAAGGCTCTTCCGCCGAAGGCGGGAACTTTTTCCCGGCGAAGCCGGAAGGATACCACCCCATTAAACCGTGGAGCAGGCCTGGCGCTCTGCGAGCGCCTTCAAAAAGAGATATCGGCGTGGATTTTGTCGCACGAAGTGCGACAGAATCCATGATTAAATCCTCTTTTCAGGCGAGCTTCGCTCGCCAAGCGAAGCTCGCTATTTACCTCCACCACGATTGAGAGGGGCCACTGTCGGGAGAGCCCAAAATAATCGGGTCGGATCGCTTACGATCTAACCCTATTATAGTAGGATGTTTGAAAAAGTCAAGATTACATTTGATAATTTCAAATATAATCTTGACTTTTTTGAAATATCTGGCTTGCAGTATGCTTTAGGGGTAAGTCGAGAGCCTACGCCCACCCACTCCCTCGCCTTGCATCCCCCTCAGCGCCGGTCGGTTTGGATCCAACTGCGTTGGTTGGAGCAGGTGCAGGCCACTACCACCTGCGAGAAGCGCTGGAGCGTGCCAAGATAGGGCAGCGGCCCGGCGTGGGCGATCCAGCCTTCAAAGTTGAAGGCCAGGATGCTGCCGCCCAGTCCATCGGCGGGCAGCCATTCGCCGTTATACTTGCGAGCGATGTGGGTGTGCGTACCGGTAGAGCTGCCGCCCTCGCACGAGGGATGGCCCAACCGGTCGCCCTGTTTCACCTGCGCCCCCAGCGGAATACGGTCTTTAGTCCCCAGGTGCATGTAAAACACATTCCAGCCGGTGCGCTCGTCGCCATCGCCGTCCAGGTCGAGCATCACCTCGCCTATCGTCGAGCGCACGATGATCCCATCCGAAACGGCTGTCACCCAGCGGTCGCTGGATACGCAGCCGGCGGACTTGGAGGGCGGGGCAAAATCCAGGGCGGCCAATGGCTCGCCCGTCCCCCAGGCGGTGTGCGGGCCGCCGGTCATGGCCCAGGCGTCGCCCGGCTCGAAGGGCAGGTAGAAATAGGGTTGCTCCAGGCTGCCGGGCAGGTGCGGCTGAAGATTTTGCCACGGATCGCCGAACAGGTCGCCATAGGTGCGAGCGAAGCCTTCGGGCGAGATCGCGCGTTGATAGCCGGAGTCGTCCAGCAGCACGTTAAAAAAGTTCATCAGCGCGGCGCTGGCGGCGTTTTGCCAGGGGTCGATCCGTTCGATGCGGCCATCCTCGTGTTCCAGGGTGCTTAGCTTCATCTCGCGGTAGCGATAATAGGCATCGTTGATCTGGTTGGCCGCCCAGCCAAGCTGCAAAAACAGACCCTTGCGGCTCCAACTTTCATAACCCAGGGCGAAATCTTCGGCCCCCGGCGGCGGCTGGGCCTGTGAAAGCGCCCCCGATTGGTATTCCAACAGGGCCAGCAGCAGGCGCGGGCTGAGGCTGTAGTAGTGGGCAATGTACTCGACAATATTCGCCCCGCTGCGATTGGCGTCGGCTACGTAGCTGGTATAGTCTTTCAGCCAGCCGGGGTGGGCGTCGACAAACGCCTGGGCGTCGAACCCTATCTGAGCCGGGCCGTTGATGAACAGGCTATCAGGCAAAATCTGGTAGGGCGATCCCCACAGCGGCAGATAATAGATCGGGATTTTCATTGGCATGCCGGGGGGCATGGTGGTGGCGCTGGCTGGGATGAAGCTGTTGGCCTGCAAAATCTGCTCGACGGTGGTGTTAAAGCGCTTCGCCAGGCCGGGCAGCGTGTCGCCGGTCTGGGCGATATAGTCCACCAGCTCGCCCGGTTGATAGCGCGGGCGCTCCGGGTAGGGCGGTGTTGGCCGGGGGGCGAGCGCTTCTATGCCGGCCGGTGGGGTAGGCGTGTCGCCTGGCACGCTGCCCGCCAGGCCCTGCGGCCCGGCTGGGCTGCAACTGCTTACCAGCAAAGCTGCGATTAAAACAAACGTTAAACGAGGTTTCATCCTTTTTCTTTTTGGCTGGAAGTGCTCTTTAGGGGAATTGCGGGGCTGCACCCCGCAATTCCCCTAAAAATCAAGGCGGCTTTTCCGCCGAAGGCCGAATTTGATCTATAGTAGGGGGAGTTGGGTGGTTTGCCCCCCCAACTCCCCCTAATAATACAGAAATCTGGTTCTTCCGCCGAAGGCGGGGATTTTTCTATATTTGGGGGTTGCTGCGTGGTGTAGCCACGCAGCAACCCCTTCTTTCCCGGCGAAGCCGGAAGAATTTAGGGGTCGCTTTCGGTGCGGGTGATAAAGGTCAGGTAGTTGCTGCAGGTGCAGGCGGTCAGGGTCACATCGCCGCGCGTGAGGGTGCCTTTATAGGGGCCCTGGCCGGCGTGGGCGATCCAGCCGCCCAGGTTGAAGGGCAGCGGGCCGGCCGCCGGAACCCACTCGCCGTTGTATTTGCGGGCGATGTGCAGGTGCGTGCCGGTGGCAAAGCCACCCTCGCAGGAAGGCTTGCCGATGGGGTCGCCAGTCGCCAGCCAATCGCCCACCTGCACCCGGCCTTTCTCGGCAATGTGCAGGTACACCAGCACCCAGCCGGTCTGCTCGTAGCCGTCGCCGTCCAGGTCCAGCACCACCAGGCCGGGGCCGGTGCGCACGACCAGCCCGGCGGCGGCGGCCACTGCGTTGGCCGGAGTGTCGGTGCAGCCGGTCTCGGTCGAGCCGGGGGCAAAGTCCAGGGCGGCATAGGCGCCCTCATGTTCCCAGGCGCCGTGCGGCCCGCCGGTGTAGCTCCAGGTCCAGTTGCGATTGAAGGGCAGAGTCAGCGGCGGCTGGGCGATGCCCGGCGGAAAGAGCGGCTCGACAGTGCGGGCCCGAGTCCAGGGATCGCCAAACATAGTCGCGTGCAGACCCGGCAGGCCAGTTTGCGGGTTGAGGGCGTCTACCCAGGGCTGGCTGGCATACAGTTGGGCGAAGTAGTATTGCAGGGCGGCCGTCCCGGCGTTCAGGTCGGGGGCCAGGCGCACGCGCACTTTGTCTTTGAACTGAATCTCGGTCAGGCGGCCCTCGCGATAGTCGTAATAGCCGACCGAAAGCTGGTTGACCGCCCAGACGAGCTGGTTATACAGCCCTTTGGCGTTGAGCGCCTTCAGGCCCATAGGGTAATCGATTTGATCCTGTGTATCGGGGCGGCCGTATACCCAATGGCTCTGGTACTCCAGCAGGGCCAGCAGCAGACGCGGGTTGATCGAATTTTCCAACGCCACCCGCTGCACGATCTCGGCCCCGCTTTTCATGCCGGTGCTTTTATGCCATTCCTGGTAGGCGCTCAGATAGCCGCCGGCCTGTTTGGCAAATTCCACCGGATCGAAGTTGACCGCCGAGGGCGAGAAGACCACTTCGCTATCGGGCAGCAACTGGCGGTTAGAGGTGGTGTTTGTCAGGCGGCGAGGGATAATCATCAACTGGCCCGGGTTGATAAATGCCTCCGGCGGGAGCGGATCGGGCGAGGTGATTTCGGCCGGGGCCACCCCGAAACGCACTGCGGCGACGTCGAGCGTATCGCCCGCCTGGGCGTAATATAAGATGGGGGCCGTATCGACCGCCGAGATGGCCGGGGTGGCGCTTGGCTGGCCGGGCGCGTCCGGCGAAGCCGCCCGCGGGTCGGCCGTTTCCGTTGGGGTGGTAACCGGCGTCTCGGTGGGCGTGCTGGTGGGGCCAGGGGTGTTGAGCAGGATGGGCGTGTTCACCCATACCGGCGGGTCAGACACGGCTGGGGGCCGGGTGGCCGTAGGGGCGTCAGTCGGCTCCGGCGTCGCTGTGGGCGCGCTGGTGGCGGTTGGCGGTTGGATGGCCGCCAGCGGGAGCGCGCTGGGCGGGGTGGGGCTGGACGGCGCGCTGGGCGCGATCCACACCGCGCCGCCCGTCCCGCTCAGCGCGCAGGCGGCGCATACCAGGGTTGTCAGCCCATAAACCAGGAACCGGCGTATGAATACGATCATCCTGTATCTAAACCTGCCTCGATCGCCAGGGCCAGCCATCAGCGTTGAATACCATTATTGTTGATTCCGGCGTAGGCTTCCAGCTTCGTGCCGCTGCGCGACAGGTAGCCGTCATATTCGTTCTCAGTTCCGCTGGCGATCCAGCCATCCAGCACAAAGGGGATGCCCGAACCAGCCGGCAGCCATTCGCCGTTGTACTTGCGGGCCAAATGCAGGTGGGTGCCGCTCGATACGCCGCCCTCGCAGGATGGGTGACCCACCCGCTCGCCGGCTTTCAGGAACGTTCCGGGCTGCACCCGGCCGCGGCTCTCGACGTGCATGTACAGCACCGTCCAGCCGGTCTGTTCCAGCCCGTCGCCATCCAAATCCTGGATCACGGCCCCGTTTTCGGCTCGCAAGATCAACCCATCGGCGACGGCCGTCACCCAGGCGTTATTCTCCACGCAGCCCAGGGCCTCGCCGGGCGGAGCAAAATCCAGGGCCGCCCAGGCCGAGCCGTCGTCCCAGCCGCCGTGCGGCCCGCCGGTGAAGTACCAGGTCACGCCCGGCTCGAACGGGAGCTGCATCTGCGGCTGGAACAGGTCGTTGGGCAGCAGCGGTTCGAGCGCATAGTCGAACGGGTAGCCGAACAGAGCGTTGTAGGTGGCGAAAAAGCCCTGGGGCGAGACCTGCCTTTCCCAGGTCGAACGGTCGTAGAGCAGGGCGAACATCTGCTGCACCCCGGCCGTGCCGGCGTTGATGGTGGGATTGACCGGCACAATGCTGCCATCGGCCAGGATCCAGGTGGCGACGTTGCTTTGCCGCCACAGGTAATAGCCCCGGTTCAGGTTGTTGGCCGCCCAGGCCAGTTGGCGATACAGGCCCTTGCGCTGTGGGTCGGGCAGGCCGACGGGATATTCCTGGGCGGCCTGTTTGGGGTGTGGGTCGGTCAGCCACTGGCTTTGATGCTGCAACACGGCCAGCAGCAGGCGCGGGTTGACCGAATAGTTCAGGGCTACCAGCTGCACAATCTGCGCCCCGCTCAGCGACTGCTCGCCGACCTCTTCTTTGTAGGAGGCCAGGTAGCCGCTGGTCTTGGCGATATATTCCTGCACGTCGAACAGCACACTATAGGGGCCGTACACCAGCTCCGAATTGGGGATGAGCTTGAAGCCCGGCCCTGGGTTCTGCGGGGTGGGGGCTGGAATGGTCAGGCGCTGGCCGATCTCGAGCAGATTGGGGTTATCCAACTCATTCTCGCTTACGATTTGTTCGACGTTGACCCCATAGCGCCCGGCGATCTGGCCCAGCGTGTCGCCCGCCTGGACGATGTATTCATCGGAGTGGGTGCGCAGGGCGGGCAGGGCGTGCGGATCGTCGGGGGTGGGGGTATAGATTGGTCCGCCGGGCGTGCGGTGAGGGGCGAACTGGAGCGGCGATTCGGTCCCCTCGACCACTACGGCCGCGGTGGGCAGGTCGCGGTTCGAGATGCTCCAAAAGCCGCTGTCGCCGGGCTGGCTGCGCGAGCAGGCCAAGAGCGCGCCCCACACGGCTGCCAGCGCCAGCAGCAGGCGCGGAAGATGCTTCGATTTTGCAGGTCGGGTCATCGCTTCTTTACCTTAACATTAACGTTAAAAATTCTACCATAGCCTGCCCCGCCCACACCGCCGTTATCAGTTTTGCCAGGCAGCGTTCGCAAAAGATTCCGTCTAGCGCAGAGAAATTATGGGGGTTTCTTCGCACAGCCAGTACCACCCCACTAAACCATGGAGCAGGCTGGCGCTCGAGGAGCGCCTTCAAGAAGAGAGCTTGCGTGGAT
>CAYQDU010000139.1:0-11713 GCA_964416275.1 uncultured Anaerolinea sp.
TCACCAGCGGCAGGTTCAGCCGCTCGGCATAGCGCCCGGCCATACCCGCCCGGCCTACGTCGGGGCTGACGACGACCGAGTTAGCGAATTCCGGCTTGCGGAAGTACTCGGCCAGCAGAGGGGTGGCGGTGAGCGGATCGACCGGGATATTGAAGAAGCCCTGGGTGGCGCGGTTGTGGATGTCTACATAGATCACCCGGTCGGCCCCCTGCGATTCGATCAGGTCGGCCACCACGCGGGCGCTGATAGCCTCTCGGCCGCGGGCCATGCGATCCTGGCGTGCGTAGGGGAAGTAAGGGATCACCGCGCTGACGCTGTGAACGCTGGCTCGCCGGAAGGCGTCCAGGTAGAGCAGCAGTTCCATTAAGTTGTCGTTGACCGGCAGCGAGCAGGGCTGGATGAAGAAGATGTCTTGATCGCGCACGACTTCGTCGATCATGACGTGAACTTCGCTGTCTGGCAGATGGCGGGTGGTGGCTTTGCCGACCTGCAGGCTGAGAATGCTGGCGACTTCGGCCGCCAGGCTAGGGTGAGCGGAACCGCTGAAAATGCGCAGTGCATGATGGGCCATAGGCTGAGAAACCTCGTTTTTTTGCTAATCACCCGAATTATACACGAAGATGGGGTTTGCGGGCGGCGCAGCCGCCCGCAAACCCCATCCGGTTAATTTTTGGCTTTCCCGGCTTTGCAGTGCCAGCCCATAAAACGGTGGAGCCGGTAGGGGCGGGTTTCACGAACTTCAAAAATGAATACCGCAACCCGACCGCGGATGCGCGAATCGACGGTCGGACATTGGTTTAATGGCGTGGTACCCGAAGGGCCGCTATTTTGAAAGCAGCGTCAGCATGTGGCGGGTATGCTGTTCTACGTCGGCGCGCGCGTAGAGCATGGGGTGATACTCCCCCCGGAACCAGGGCTGCACCTGGTCGTCGTAATGCGGGCTGGCTGGATTGCCCGACTGCCCCGGAGCCAGCAGCGAGCGGGAGCGGCGCAGGTCGCCCAGATCGATAATCATGCGATAAGGCGGCCCGACCATGTGATCGTCGTCCAGGTCGTGGTAGCTGGCCCCGGCCGCCCAGATGGTGCTGTAATCGCCGCCGATGGAGTAAGGGCCGCGGTTGAAGACCGCCGCCATCAACGGGTTGGCGGCCAGCGGATGCTGGAAGGTCAGGCGGTGCAGCTTGCCCCACTGCCAGGCGCTCATTGGGCCGGGCTGGGCGCGTTTCAGCTCGTCGATGGCTTCTTGCAGCGCCCGGCGCATCAGCGCGTCGCGGAATGCGCCGGTGCGTCCGGCCGGGTCGCGCGGCTGGCCCAGGTCGAACCAGGGCGAATTGGGGTCGGCCAGTCGTTGGGTCAGCCAGGGCAGCCAGTGTTCGCCGCTCCAGCTTTTCTCGGCCAGCACCGGGGTGGGGCCGCGTCCCATCCAGCGTTCCACCAGTGAACTGCGCCTCAGCTTAGGGCGGGCCGGATCGGACGGGTCTTTGGGGCTGGTTTTGACGGCCCGTTCCAGGCGGCGGGCCAGCATCAGGCTCATCATACGCCGGATGAAGGCTTCATAGATGGCCGCTGCGGCGCTGTCGGCCGCCAGGGTTCCGTCCCAGGCTTTGAACAGGCGCACCGCGGCGTGCAGCTCGGTTTCCGGGGTGTGGGCCGAGCGGTCCAGCGGCAGCTGGGCCAGGTAGCGGGCTATCACGCGGGCCGAAGGCGAAAGCTGATCGTACTGCATGCGCTGGATGAAATCCAGGTCGATCTTTTCTTGCCCGCCGCGCTGGCCGGCGTCGAGGATCAGCTCGGCGATGCGCTGCGCCCGGTCGCCGCTGATTGGCTCCAGTTCGATCTGTACGGGGTAATCGTCGGGGACGGCCCGGTTATTGGCCGTGGCGATATAGCCCTGTGGCGGGTTGAGCAGGTGCGGCAGGGCCTCGAAGGGGATGTAGCTCACCCACTCGTATTCGCTTGTCCAGCCCGGCGCCGGTTGGCGGCCGCGGCCCCTGGCCCGCAGCGGAATCTTCCCGGCCAGGGTGTAGGCGATATTGCCCTGGACATCGGCGTACACTACGTTTTGGGCCGGGGTGGTCCAGTAGCGCAGGGCCTGGTGCAGCTCGTGAACGTCTTGGGCGCGCAGCATGGCAAATACCGCCTGGGCCATCGTGTCCGGTTCCAGGGCCGTCCAGCGTAGGGCCAGGGGCTGCTCGCCGCTGAAATCGGGGGCCAGGGCGTTGATGATCGGCCCGTGGCGGGTGATGACAACCTCCTCGATCACCGCCGGGCGACCCTTGACCTGGATGGTCTCGCGCAGCCGGTGGGCGTCTTCCCACGCGCCGTTATATTCGACCTGCACCCGGCCATCCTCCAGGCGGCGCAGGCGTTCCAGATACAGGTCTTGCACATCGGGAAAGCCGTTGGTAAAGCCCCAGGCTACCCGCCCGTTATGCCCGGCAATGATCCCCGGCAGGCCGGGGAAGATCACCCCGGTTGCGTCCAGGGCCAGCTCGGCTCTGGACTGGCAGCATAGATGGTTTTCGTACCAGATGGCCGGAGCGCCCAGCCCCAGGTGCATGTCGTTGGCCAGCAGGGGCGCGCCGTCTACGGCGCGCGGCCCGGAGATGACCCAGTTGTTGCTGCCCAGACCCTCGTAGGGCGATGGGCCAGCGAAGGGCCGGGCCTGATTGGCCCGCTCCAGGGCGGCCTGGCCGGCGGCCGAGAAATCGCCGCCTGGCGGTATGATAAAGGGCCAGCGCGCCAGGTTCAACGGCTCCAGCTCGGCAGCAAGTTCTGGCCCCAGGCGCTCTTGCAGGCGGGCTCGCAGCAGCTCGGCCTCCCAGTTGACCGATAGCCCCCAGGCCATCATCTTGATCCAGGTCAGCGAGTCGGCCACCACCCACGGCTCGGGCCGGTAGCGCAGCAGGGCAAATTCCAGCGGTAGGCGGGCCTGGGCCAGAAAGGCGTTGATTCCGTTGGCGTACGATTGCAGATAATCGCGCGTGGTTGCGTCGAGCAGGCCCACCTCGAACTCGGCCACCCGGCGCATGGTCAGGGTGCGCATCCAGCGATCCACCGGCAGGGCCGGCGGGCCTAACACTTCGGCCAGCCGGCCGGCCGCCAGGCGGCGGCTGAAATCCATCTGGAACAGGCGATCCTGGGCGTGAACGAACCCCTGGGCAAAGAACAGGTCGGGCGGGTTTTGGGCGTAGATGTGCGGTACGCCCCAGTCATCGCGCCGGATTTCGACCCCGGCGCGCAGCCCGGCCAGTTGCACCTGCCCGTCGATTTTGGGCTGGCGCAGGCGAGCGAGCGGTTTGGCAATCCAGGTAGCAAGGGGCATGAGCGAGGTGAGTTGGACGGATAGGGTGGTTAAATCTGACCTGAATTATATCATTTGAGCCCGGGTAGAGAAAAAGCGTGCGGGCGATCTGCCCGCACGCTCATCTTCCTATTGGTTCTCGTTTGCTTCCTGGGCTGCCCTCAGCCGATCAATCCGGCGCTGCAAATAAGGGGCAAAATGGCCTT
The DNA here is from genome assembly GCA_964416275.1 of uncultured Anaerolinea sp. Taxonomy (GTDB): domain Bacteria; phylum Chloroflexota; class Anaerolineae; order Anaerolineales; family UBA4823; genus RBG-16-57-11. The sequence goes on from CAYQDU010000139.1 coordinate 3,511, forward strand.
TGTAGCGCTCCCAAAGCTCGGGCCGTTTCCAATCTTCGCCAGTGATCCATTTACGACAGTTTGGCTCTCCGCAATCGCATTCGAATTCGTCGTAGGGAGTGCCGTCGGTCATGGCGTAGTCGAAGCATACCTGTTCGCCTGGGGCGATGTCGCGCAGCGCCACCAGCACGATTTGTCCCTCCATGCCCGCATTGGGATTGCAGGAATGGTTGAAGCAGTCGGCCGAGCTGATGCGGGTCGAAACCAGGTACATGTCTTCTTCGACCTGCACGCTCAGGCTGCGCAGCTTGAGGGGCAAAGCCATGAAGTCATCATGGCTGAACACTTCGCCGCCCCAAACGGTGATCAACTCGCCCGCCTGGACCGGTTGGATAGCATACACGCCGCAGCCCTCCGGGCCGTGGCACGCTTCCAGCTTGGGGGATAGATAGGACATGGGGTGGATGTTCATCTTACATAAAAGCCTTCTTGGGGAATAGGGTGGATAGGATAGGTTCCAAACGAGGCAAAATTATACCAGAAAAAGAATCGGCTCACCCCCGGCGAGGCTGAAAGGGCCATAATTCCCTGTGGCTTACAAGATTGACATATTGACCGATTAGACTAATCGTAGTACATTTGACCAGAGTTTTAGGAGATGAGAGGAGGTGATGGCGTGGACGCCGACTCAAGTAGTGCTTTATCCACTATAAGCATATCCCGGCGAATCGGACCTGACGATAAAGTCCAGACCGGGCAAAGCGGGGTTGCCGTCTGCGCCGCTGCGCCGGTCGGGAGCGCCCAGGCAGGATAGGGCGCGGTTCTTGCCATTTATCCGTTGGACACCGGTTCGCCGTCTGTAGTCTTTCAACGCAGGCGGCGATTGTGTTATTTCGGCTCTTCTGGCTTCGCCGGAAAAAAAGTTATGTTTTTGGGAAATTGTAGGGCTGCGCCCTCATAATCTCCCCAAAATATCGAAAAGTTCCCGCCTTCGGCGGAAGAGCCGTTATTTCTTACCCATGGAGCGCTTGCATCTGGGAGGCATGCTGCGCGCAACGCTCGTGTGGATCAAGAAAGGAGGTGTCCGATGGCATTTCTGAGCGAGATTATCGGTCGCCCGGTGACCGACAGTGATGGAAAACCGGTGGGGGTTCTGAAAGACGTGGTGGCGCGCAGCCTGGATGTGATGCCGCACCCCGTGGTTCAAGCCGTTGAAATTAAATCGAAAGACAAAACCTGGGTCTTGCCTTATACCAGCCTGGCCGCTCTGCTCTCGCGGGCCGTTCCGCTTAAGCTCCCGGTCGAGCAGGTGGAACCCTATGCCCTGGCCGAAGGCGATATTTTCCTGGCCCGCGATGTGATGGATAAGCAAATCATCGACACCGACGGGGCGCGGGTGGTGCGGGTGAATGACCTGGAGCTGCTGCGCGTCAACGGCTCGGTGCTGGTAAGCAATGTCGATGTCGGGGTGAGCGGCATTCTGCGCCGCCTGGGCCTGGGCTGGATGGGCCAGATATTGGCCCGCCGCTTCGAGGCCCTGTCGAGCTACATCTCTTGGGATGATATGGAGTTGTTCCAGCAGGATCAGATGATGCGCCTGCGTGTGCCGGTGCAGAAAATCAAAGACCTGCACCCGGCCGATATCGCCGAGATCATCAGCGACCTGAACCGCCTGCAGAGCGCCGAACTGCTCGACTCGTTCGATGTGAAGCAACTGGCCGATGCCCTGGAAGAAGTGGAGCCTGAATTTTCGGCCAGCCTGATTGAGAACATGGATAACGAGCGGGTGGCCGACGTGCTGGAAGAGATGGACCCCGACGACGCCGCCGACCTGCTGGCCGAACTGGACCCCGAACGCTCGGAAGACCTGCTGGAGCTGATGGAAGACGACGAGGCCGATGATGTGCGCCGCCTGCTGGCCTATGATGAAGATACCGCTGGCGGCATCATGACCACCGAATACGCCAGCATCCCACCTGGCCTGACCGCCGCTCAGGCTATCGACCACCTGCGCCAGCACGCCGACGAGGCCGAGACGATCTTCTACGTTTATGTTGCCGACGCTCTGGAACATTTGATTGGGGTCTGCTCGCTGGATCGGCTGGTGCTGGCCCCGCCCGATACGCCGGTCGCTGCCATCATGAAAACCAACGTGGTAACGGTGGATGTCAACGACGACCAGGACGATGTGGCCCAGGTGGTCTCGAAATACAACCTGCTGTCTGTGCCGGTGGTGGATGAGCATAACCGCCTGCACGGGGTCGTAACCGCCGACGACGCCCTTGACAAAATCATCCCCACCGCGTGGAAGAAGCGCCTGCCGCGCTTTTATCATTAAATCTTAGCGGGAGGCGCTTATGTCAGAAAACCTGGTTCCTCGCAGCGCGCGCCGGCCGCGCTCGCTGTTCTCGGTCATTTTGCGCAAGCTGGCCCTGTTCTTCACTGTGTTCGGCCCGGCCACCATCACCGCCATGGCCGATAACGACGCCGGCGGCGTCGCCACTTATTCCATCGCCGGGGCCACCCTGGGCTACCCGATTCTGTTTCTGCTGCTGCCCGTCACCATCTTGCTGGCGATCACCCAAGAGATGGGCATGCGCCTGACGGTCATCACTCGGCGCGGGTTGGCCGATCTGATTCGTGAAAAGTTCGGTCTGCGTGTGTCGGTGTTCATCTTCTTCTGCCTGATGCTGGCGAACATGGGAACGCTGGTGACCGAGCTTTCGGCGGTCAAGACTACCAGCGCCATGTTCAACCTGCCGGCGGTGCCGATGGTGATCGGGATTGTGCTGATCTCGTTCCTGGTGATCACGCGTGGCAACTATAAGCTGACTCAGAATATCATGCTCATCTCGAGCGTGTTCTATATCGCCTATATTATCTCGGCGGTCAAGGCGCAGCCTGATTGGGGCCTGGCGTTGGGCAACCTGCTCTACCCGCACGGTGTCACGTTCGACCGGGCGTACCTGGTCAGCTATCTACTGATTGGGATGGGCGTGTTAGGCACCACCATCACCCCCTGGGGGCAGTTCTTTGTCAGCAGCTTTGCCTTCGATAAGCAGATCGAGAAGGGCAAGGTCAACTTCGCCCTGCTGGAAACCTATTGGGGGGCATTCCTGACGGATTTCTTCTCGTTCTTTATGATCGTCGCCACGGCCGCCACCCTGTTCGTGCATCAGATCCCGCTGGTTTCGGGCGAGCAGGCCGCCATGGCGATCCAACCCTTCGCCGGGCGCATGGCCGGGATTTTGTTCGCCCTGGGCATCTTGAACGCCGGGTTTATGGGCCTGGTGGTGGTCTCGCTCACCGGGGCGTATGCCTTTGCCGAGTTCTTCGGCCTTTCCGGCAGCCTGGACACAAGCTTCGATAAGAGCAAAGTGTTCTACCTGCTCTATATCGCCCAGTTGATCGTTGCTACCGCCATCAGCCTGATCCCTGGCGTGACGCTGTTCAAGCTGGCAGTCGCCACTCAAACCCTGAACGCCATGATGCTGCCGTTCGTGTTTATCTACCTGATCCGCCTGACCAGCGACCGGCAGTTGATGGGCGAGTTTGCCAACAATCGCTTCCAGAAATGGTTCGCAGTGGTCTGCACGGTGGTGATTGTGATCGCTTCGGCGGCCACCCTGGTGTTTTCATTCCTCCAATAACCGGGAGATGGATTGCCGCCGGTCATCCTGACCCTCCCTCGTCATTTTGACCATTGCGGTTATTCCAGGCGCCGCAGGCGGGGGATGCCCCAGGTGAGGGCCACGGCGCACACCAGCAGGGCCGCTGCCCCGAACTGCAGCGCTGCGGGCGCGCCCCAGCGCTCGGCAATCTCTCCTCCAATCAACGAGCCGATAGGCATGCTGCCAAAGAAGGTCAGGCTGTAGATGCTCGACACCCGGCCGCGCAGGTGGTCGCTCACATTGGTCTGGATCAGCGAGTTCGACAGATTGTTGATCATCACCACGGCGAAGCCCATTCCGCCCAACAAGACCAGTGAGAGCGGCAGCCAGCGCAGCAGCGAAAAGACCGCCAGCAGCAGCGGCAGGATGAACAGACCGCTGGTCAGCAGCCGTCCCCGGAAGCGGACGCGCCCCAGCGATGCGATCATCAGGGCGCTGATCAGCGCCCCCACCCCCTGGCCCGAGCGCAGCAGGCCGTTGGTGCGCACGTCGCCGTGCAGCACATCCACGGCCCACACCGGCAGCAGCGGCATGAACGAATAACCGAAGATGCTGACTGCGACCATGACGGCCAGCAGGGCCAGCACGGTGTGATTCTCCACCAGCACGTGGCGGACGCCTTCAATAATATCGCCGCCCACCGCCCGCAGCGAAGTCGCTCGTGGCAGCCCGCTGGGCGGGCGCTGTTTCATCAGCCCCAGGGCGATGATGACCGCCAGGAATGAAACCCCGTTGAGCAGGAAGCACCAACCCGGCCCAAAGGCCGCATATACCAGGGCTCCGGCCGCCGGGCCGATGATGGCCGCCGCGTTGAACATGCCGGCGTTGATGGCGATGGCGTTGGTCAGGTCTTCACGCTCCACCAGCTCGGGGGCCAGCGCCAGGCGGGCCGGGGCGTCGAACACATTGACCAGCCCCAGCAGGGCCGAAAGCGCCAGGATGTGCCAGGGCTGGACGATTTTGAGGAAGGCCAGCCCGGCCAGGATGAAGGCCAGCAGCATCATCGACGCCTGAGTGGCGATCAGCACTTTGCGGCGCTGGAAGCGGTCCGCGGCTACCCCGCCGATCAGCATTAAGACGCTGGGCAGCCCGGAGACAAAACTCACATAACCCACGTAGGCCGCCGAGCGAGTCAGTTCGTATACCAGGTAGCCCTGGGCGGTGTTCTGCATCCAGGTTCCGAACAGAGAAACAATCTGGCCGATAAACCACAGGCGATAGTTGGGATAGCGCAGGGCGGTAAAGGTGTTGCCCGCCCGCGTGCGGGCGGCGGCGAGGATAGATGTCGTCATAGATGGGTATCCGTTGGCTTAAGAAGTTTATTTTGGAAGGGGGAGATTTCATGAAGGGGTATCCAGCCGGGCGGTTTCGCCCCAGGCAGTCACCCGGTTGCGCCCCGACTGTTTGGAGATCAGCAGGGCCTGGTCGGCCCGGTCGATGAGCTTTTCGATTTCACTTTCCAGGTTGATCTCTTCGCCGGGAGCCGGGATTTCGGCGTGGACGCCCAGGCTGATGGCAACCCGCACCAGCCCGCCCTGGGTCTGGATGGCGGCCCCGGCGATGATCTGGCGCAGGCGCTCGGCGGCCTGGATGGCCTGCTCCAGGCCGGTTTCGGGCATCACGATCACGAACTCCTCGCCGCCGTACCGTCCAATCAGATCGACTTTGCGGATGCTGGCCTGGCACAGCTCGCTGACTGCCTGCAGTACCTGATCGCCGGTCTTGTGGCCGTAGGTGTCGTTGATGTGCTTGAAACGGTCGATGTCGAGCATGATCGCTCCCAGCGGACGCTGATAGCGCAGGGCGTATTCAAAGCTGCGCCGGGCCAGCTCAAAGAAATGGCGCCGGTTATACAGCCCGGTGAGCGAATCGGTGACCGCCAGGCGTTGGGTGGCCTCGAACAGGCGCGTGTTTTCCAGGGCGATTGCCATCGGCCCGGCGATGGCGGCGGCTAATTGTGCGTGCCGGGCGGTGAATGCGTTGGGGTGGACGCTGTCGATGGCAATCAGGCCAATGACTTTGTCTTTGACAATCAGCGGCGCGCTCAGCCAGCCGTGGATGTGGTCGTGCGGCGGGTGGTGGAAGGCTTCGTAGTGGGCGGGCGCATCGTCCAGGATTGCCGGGCGGCCGGTGTGGATCACCTCGGTGCAGGGGGTGGTTTCGTCGAGGACAAAGCGAATCCCCAGCACGCTTTGCAGATCGGCAAAGCCTACCCCGCCCACGATCTCCAGGCTGTTATCCGGGCGCAGCAGCGAAACCGAGGCTGAATCGTAGGGGATCACCCGGCGCACCTGCTCCAGTATGCGCTGAATAACTTCTTCCTGGTTGAGGGTGGAAGTTACCGCCTCCCCGGCCTGGCGCAGCAGCTCGGCCTCGCGAGCCTGGCGCTGGGCCTCTTCCAGGGCGTAGGTCTTGGCAATCGCCAGTGAAAGCTGGCTGGCGGCCTGCTCGCATAGGGCAATCTCCTGGGGAGTGAAGGTGTGGTGGGTGTTGAAGCTGATGAGCGCCGCTCCCAGCTTCTTCGAGCCGGCGATAAGCGGCAGGCCCAACAGCGATTGGGCTGGAAACTGGGCGGCCACCCGCGCCGGGATATATGGAGAATGGGTGGTATCTTCGGCGATCATCCAGCGCTCTGCTTGCAATACGGCTTCGGTGAGGCTGGGTTCGCCGGGTTGGATGATAACCTCCCGGTAGTGTTCGGATAATTCACCCGAAGCGGCCGCCGCGATGACCCGCTGCTCGCTTTCGTCCCACAGAGTAATATAGCAGACGTCGGCGTCGATCAGGCGGCTCATCTGATCGGCCAGGATTTGCAGCATTTCCGCTGGCTCTGTGGCAGCCGAGGCCACGTGGGTAATCTCGTTCAGCAGGCGCAGCGAACGTTCGCGTTCGCGCAGGGCCTGCTCGGCCTCCACCTGGGCGGTGATGTCGCGCTTGACCGCTGCCAGGTTGGTGATCTGCCCAGACGGGTCTTTGATTGGAAAGATGCTGCCCTGTTCGTGATACAGGCTGCCGTCCTTGCGCTGGTTGATAAAGATCCCTTCCCAAATTTCGCCGTTCAGGATCGTGTTCCACAGGTTGCGATAAAACGCATCGTCCTGGCGGCCGCTTTTGAGCAGCGCCGGGGTTTTGCCCAGGGCCTCGGCGGGCGAATAGCCGGTTACGCGCTCGAAGGCCGGGTTGACGTATACGATCCGGCCTTTCAGGTCGGTCAGCACGACGGATTCCGAAGCCTGCTCGATCACCGCCGCCAGGCGGCCCAGGCTGTCTTCGGTCTGTTTGGCGCCGCTAACATTGTACAGCGTCACTAGGCGCCGGCCGGCTTTGCCCAGGCGGTCGTCCAGCGCAGCCAGGCGCACTTCATACCAACCTCCGTCTGGCGCCTGGATCAAAGCGGGCGAGAATTCGATCAGCGGCGTCTCGATCAGGCCGCGCAGTTGATCGGCAAACCTGGGCAGGCGGGCGGTTACCAGATCTACCGTGCGCCCAATGGCTCGCGCCGGATCGACCCGGAACAGATACAGGGCGGCCTGGTTCATCTCGACTACTCGCTGGTCGGCGTCGATCACCAGAACGGCCTCTTGAAGGGCGTTGAGCAAGGCGCGGCCGGTGACCGGCTGCAGTTCCAGCAGCCGCAGGCGGAACAATGCTATCAACATCAAAAACCCAGCCAGCGATAGGGAGGCCGGGGTCAGGTTGAAGCCTTGCCGGGTCAGGCCGGGCGCAAAGTATGTCAGCCCGCTGGCGAATGGGATCAGAACCGCGGCGATGATCGCCAGGGCCTGCAGGCGGTAGAGCCGGCTAAACTGGAAGGCGGTCCACAGCAAGATCAGGCTGGCGGCAAGGATCAGGGCGTACAGATAGATCAGCATGGCCCAATACCACGGGCCGTGCTGCCAGTATAAAATCTGCCGGAGCGGATCGTAGAAGGCGTAGGTCCATACCAGGTGATGCCAGTCGTTGGTCCATACCGCGATCTGCGTCAGGGCGGGGAAAACGAACGGCAGCCAGCGCCAATTGGTACGCGGGGAGATCAGGCACAGATATTCCAGAACGAACAGCAGAAACAGGGGGCCAATCATGGCCGAGCCAAGATAGTGCCAGCGGATCCAAAAGGTTTGCCCCGCCGCGCTGTGCGACAGGGTTTGCAGGATCGCCGCCAGATTCCATTCGACAATTGCCATGGAGAGCCAGAAAAATGGCCCGCCGCCCGGCCGAGAGCGACGCGGCCAGGCCGAGTAGGCCGTCCAGGCGGCCAGACTACAGGCGATCAGGGTCAGACCGAGATACAGGATACGGAACCAGTCGCTCATAGGCGCATGCCGCCCCAGGCCAATCGATTCATCGAGCCTGGGCGAACACAGGCTCGCCGGCCCATGACCAATCCTGGCATAGTCGCTGGCGGGTCTGGCGCAGATCGTCCAGGCGGTTCCAGAAGTCCGCCGTCAGCCCGGCGGCGCAGGCGGTTGCCAGGCGGATAGCGCCCCGGTCGATGGGGGCGATAAATTTTGACAGCTCTTCCGCCGAAAGCGGGAATTTTTCTACATTTTGGG
>CAYQDU010000140.1:0-11658 GCA_964416275.1 uncultured Anaerolinea sp.
CCCTCCGGCACCTGGGCAATGCCCAGGCCCACGATCTTATCGGCCGGGACTCCGTGCAGGTTTTGGTTCTTATAACTAACCTCGCCCTTGTAAGGGATCAGGCCAGAGATGGCGCGCAGGGTGGACGATTTACCCGCCCCGTTGGCCCCAATCAGGGTCACAATTTCGCCCTCAGGCACCTCGAAGGAGATGCCTTTGACCGCCCGGATATTGCCGTATGAGATCGCCAGGTCTTTGACCGAGAGCAGGATGTTGCTCATAGATCGCCTCCTTCGCCCAGGTAGGCTTCCAGCACCTTGGGGTTGGTCTGGATCTCCTGCGGCAGCCCGGCGGCGATGGTGGCGCCAAAGTCCAGCACTTTCAGGCGCTCGCAGATGCCCATCACCAGGCGCATTTGATGCTCGATCAGGATAATCGTCAGGTGGAACTGCTGGCGGATCCACTGGATGAACTCCATCAATTGGTTGATCTCGTTGGGGTTCATCCCGGCGGCCGGCTCGTCCAGCAAGAGCAGCTTGGGGTGGGTTGCCATGGCGCGGGCGATTTCCAGCCGCCGCTGCGCTCCGTAGGGCAGGTTTTTCGACAGGTCTTCGGCGTAGTCGGCCATGTGGAACAGGTCGAGCAGGTCCAGGGCCTCGTTGATGGAGCGTTTTTCTTCGGTTTGAAACTTCGGCAGGTGAAAGAGCGCCTCCAGGGGGCTGTAGCGCACCTGGTTATACCCGGCGATGCGCACGTTGTCCAGCACCGACAACTCTTTCCACAGGCGGATATTTTGGAAGGTACGGGCGATGCCCAGGGCGGTGATCTGGTTGGGGGTCTTGCCCACCAGTTCGGTCCCGTTCAGGGCGATGCTGCCCTGGCTGGCCCGGTATACGCCGGTGATCAGGTTGAAGACGGTGGTCTTCCCGGCCCCGTTGGGGCCGATGATGCCGATCAGCTCGCCTTCCTGCAAGTCCAGGTTAAAGTCCGATACGGCGCACAGCCCACCGAAGTAATGCGTGACGCCCTTAGCTTGCAGCAGCATCGGATACCTCCGCTTTCTTTTTCCGCCAGAGTTTGGTTGCAATCAGCTCGTAACCGGGGATAAACCAGCGGAATTCCCGCAGGCCCATAATACCGCGCGGCCGGTAGAGCATCAGGAAGATCAGCAGCAGCGGCATCAGCACCATGCGGTAGTAGCCCAGGGGGCGCAAGATTTCGAGCAAAACGGTGTAGATGGTGGCCCCCAGGATCGAGCCGGCGATAGAGCCGATCCCGCCCAGGTAGACCATAATCAGGATGTCGGTCGATTTGAGGATGTCGAACACGCGCGGGCTGATGAATTGCAGCAGATGGGCGAACAAGGCCCCCGCCACCCCGGCGAAGAAGGACGAAATGACAAATGTCAGCAGCTTCACCTGGCGAGTGTTCACGCTCATCAGGTCGCTGGCGATCTCGTCCTCGCGGATCGACAGCACGCCCCGGCCATAGTTGGAGTAGACAAAGTTGCGGATGACCCAGACCGACAGGACCGTCCAGAAGAACACCCAGGGCAGGCTGGTCAACCGGTCGATGCCGGGGATGCCGCGTGGCCCGCCGATGGCGTCGATATTCTCGATGATTGATTTGACGATCATGTTGAAGGCCAGGGTTACAATCGCCAGATAATCGCCGCGGGTCTTGAAAGATGGCACGGCCACCAGCAGGCCCACCAGCCCGGCCATCACGCCGCCGGCCAGGACTGTGAGCGGGAATAGCCAGCTAATCAGGTCGGCCGGCCAGACGTTGCGGGTGAGCAGCGCGCCGGTGTAGGCCCCAATTGCCATAAACCCGGCGTGGCCCACCGAGAACTCGCCCATATAGCCGTTAATCAGGTTCAGGCTGGTCGCCAGGATGATGTTGATCCCCACGTACATGACTACCAGCTGGTAATATTCGTTGATAATACCGAACTGGGGGATCAGGAACGACAAGAGCAGGCCCGCGATCAGCAGGGCCGGCATCAGCCAGCGTCTGGCGAGGATGGCTTCCCACCAACCGCTCAGCCGGGTGCGCCAATTGCTTGAGGAGATGGTCTGGCTGCTCATGGCTACACCTTCTGCGGGCGGGGCTTGCCCAGGATGCCGTAAGGCCGGAAGATCAGCAGGGTCAACAGCAGGGTGAAGGAGACGAAGTCGCGATAGGTAGAGGGCAGGAAAGCCGCCACCATGATCTCCACGATGCCCAGGATGAAGCCGCCGATCATGGCCCCCCGGATATTGCCGATCCCGCCCACCACAGCCGAGATAAAGGCTTTCCAGCCGACCATGATGCCCATATAAGGGTCGATCACCGGGAAAGCCTGGCTGTACATGACCCCGGCCGCGCCTCCCAGGCCGGTGCCGATGGCGAAGGTGATCGAGATCACCAGGTTCAGCGGCACGCCCATCAGCGGCACGATGGCTTTATCCCACGAGATGGCCCGCATTGCCATGCCGACCATCGTCTTGCGCACGACAAAGTCAAGCAAAACCATCAGGGCCAGCGAGAGCAGGATGATGATAATTTGCAGGAGCGAGATGGTGATCCCTCCAATCGTCCAGGTGGTGTTGGGCAGCAGGCTGGGAACCGACTGCGGGTAGGGGTAGATCACCAGGGTGACGCTTTCCAGGAAAATACCCACCGCCAGAGCGGTGATGATAGCCGAGACGCGTGGGGCCTGGCGCAGTGGGCGATATGCCACTCGTTCGATGGTCACACCCAGCAGAGCAACTCCCACCATCGAAAGCAGCATCGACGGCACAAAGGGCAACTTCAGATAGGCGGCAGAGATAAAACAAAAGAAGGCCCCAACCATGAACAGGTCGCCGTGGGCGAAGTTAATCATGGTGAGGATGCCGTATACCATCGTGTACCCCAGGGCGATCAGCGCATAAATGCTGCCTAGCTGCAAGGCATTCAGGGCTTGCTGGAGTAGATAGGTCATAAGAGTGTCTTTCTCGGCGTGCGTGGTCTTTCCAACGACCACGCACGCCGAACCAGAGAATGTCAGCGATTAGGGATTGGCGTTGGCAAAGAACACAAACGCGCCATTCTTGACTTGCAGGATCACGGCGCTCTTGATCGGGTCGCCGGAGCCCTCCTGGAACTGCATGGTGCCGGTCACGCCCTCGAACTTGGGGATCTTCGCCAGGGCGTCGCGCACGGCCTGGCGGTCGACCTTGCCCGCCGACTGGAGAGCCGTCCACAGCAGGCCAAAAGCGTCATAGGTCAGGGCGGCCACGTCGTCGGGGGTGTTGCCGTATTTGGTCTTGTAGCCTTCGATGAACTTTTTGGCTACGTCGGTAGCGTTATCGGCGGCGTAGTGGGTGCTGAAGTAATAGCCTTCGCAATCGGCGCCGCACAGCTTAATCAACTCGCTGCTGCCCCACGAGTCGCTGCCCAGGAACGGCACGTTGATGCCCAGGCGCTTGGCCTGCTGGATTTGCAGCGGCACTTCGCTGTAATAGTTGGGCAGAAAGATTACTTCGGGGGCGGTGTCTTTGATCTTGGTGAGCTGGGCGGTGAAGTCTTTGTCGTTGGTGGTGTAGGTTTCAAAAGCCACCACCTGTCCGCCGTTCTCTTCAAAGGTCTTCTTGAAGAATTCAGCGATGCCTTTGTTGTAGTCGGAGGCCACGTCGTACAGTACGGCGGCCTTCTTGGCTCCCAGGTTGTCCATCGCAAACTTGGCGACCACCCGGCCCTGGAACGGGTCGATGAAGCAGGCCCGGAAGACGTACTGCTTGGAGGCGCCGGTCTTCTCGTTGATGGTGGTCTTGGGGTTGGTCGACCAGGGGGTAATCAGGGCGACCTTCGAGCTTTCGGCGATCTCGGCGGCTGGAATGGCATATCGGCTGGCGTTCGGGCCGATAATAGCCACGACGTTATCTTGGGTGATGAGCTTCTGGGCGGCCGAGGCCGACTGGTCGGCCTTCCCGGCGTTGTCTTCCAGCACCAGTTCGATCTTATACTTCTTGCCGCCGACATCCAGGCCGCCGGCGTCATTGATTTCCTTGACGGCCATTTCAGCCGCGTTTTTGAAGGAAGCGCCTACGGCAGGAATATCGCCGGTCAGCTCGCCAATGCCGCCCACCTTGATGACGTCGCCGCCGCCCCCCGCGCCGCCGCCACCGCCGCAGGCCGATAGCGCCAGGCTGAGGATGGTCACCAGGCTGAACAGCAGCAAACCTTTCCTCTTCATAGTTCTCTCCTTGGTTGTAGTCGAACGAATGGGGAATCAACAGACATCGAATTCCGGCCTTGGCCGGATGACAGGCATGGTGCTAGAGCGCATCCCTCCCTTCTGTCAACAAATGGTCGGTTTTGCAAGCGTTTCCTCCATGCTCAGGGCATTATTCTGTCATAAGCGGAAACAAGTTGTGCCATCTATTGTGACAAAAACCCGTCTACCTGTCATGTGACATTCATCCTGTCTTTGGTATGACAGCCCAAATAGTTCTGCCAGACCGAACGGAGGCTTGCGCCGGCCCGCCCCAAGCCGACGGCCAGGGAGCAAAGACGGCTTGAAAATGCTCCTCGCCGCGCCGGTAAACTCGGCTATACTTACATCCACTGGTTAATTCGCCTGACCCTTTCTTAACCCAGGAGACCGAACGTGCCAAAAAGCCAAAAACATCGGATCGTGGCCGAAGATCTGTATCGGCTGCAACTGCTCTCCAGTGTGCGCCTGTCGCCCGATGGGCGGCATGCCATTTGCTCCATCCAACGGGTGGAGCGCAAGACCGAAAAGAAGTTCGCCAACCTGTGGCTGGTGGATGTGGCGAGCGGCGCGGCGCGCCCATTCACCTACGGCGATCAGAAAGACGTGGAGCCGCGCTGGTCGCCGGATGGCAGCCAGATCGCTTTCCTCTCCAACCGGGGCGACGCCGATAAACCGCCTCAGCCCTACCTGATCCCCTTCCAGGGCGGCGAGGCCCGCCCCCTGGCAACCCTGCCCGGCGAGGTCGGCGCGCTGGAATGGTCGCCGGATGGCAAGCGCCTGGCCCTGAGCGTGCGCAAGTTCGACCCCGACCAGATCGAGCGCCAGAACGACGAGCAGAAAAAGAAGCTGGGCGTGATAGAGCGCCATTACGACCGGCTGTTCTACAAGTACGACGGCTACGGCTACCTGCCTCACGAGCGCTGGCACATCTGGACCCTGGACGTCCAGAGCGGTAAAACCAGGCAATTGACCAACCATGCCGTATACGACGAGCAGCAGCCGGCCTGGTCGCCGGATGGCAAGTGGATCGCCCTGACCTCGAACCGCAGCGCCGACCCCGACGGCACGCTCGACGCCGAAGAAATCTACCTGCTGCCCGCTGGCGGCGGCGAGTTGCGCCAGCTAACCGCCGGGGGCTACGGCAAGTCTCAGCCTAGCTTTTCGCCCGACGGGCGCTGGGTGGCCTATTACGCCCAGGCCCAACCCAACCAGGGGTATCGCAACACTGGCATTTGGCTGGCTCCGGTGGATGGCTCGGCCCCGGCCCGCAATCTGCTGGACGGGCGCGACCTGCACGCCTCGGCCTGGACGATTAGCGACATGACCCAGCCCGAACAGATGCCGCCCACCTGGTCGCTCGATGGCCGGCGGGTGTACTTCCCGGTCACCCAGCACGGCTGCTCGCGGTTGATGTCGGTCCAGGTAGACGGCGGCGATCTGCGCGCTGAGATCGACGGGCAGGGCGTGGTGGGCAGCTTTAGCTTCGACCGCGCCCAAACCCGCCTCGCCTATTTCTATGCTACTCTGAGCGACCCTGGCCAGGTATGGGTCAAAGATCACCCGGCCGGCCAGCCGCGCCGCCTGACGGCCTTCAACCGCGACTGGCTGGACGAGATCGACCTGGGGACGGTCGAGCCGCACTGGATCAAAGGCCCGGACGGCAACGACCTGCAGGGCTGGATCATCAAGCCGCCCAACTTCGACCCCGGCCAGAAGTATCCCTCGGTGCTGGAAATTCACGGCGGCCCGCTGACGCAGTATGGCTTTTACTTCATGCACGAGTTCTACTACCTGGCGGCGCAGGGCTTCGTGGTGTCGTTCTCCAACCCGCGCGGCGGGCGCGGCTATGGCGAGGCCCACGCCGGGGCCATCTGGGGCCAGTGGGGCGGGGTGGATTACGCCGATCTGATGGCCTGGGCGGATTTCGTGTCCAGCCAGCCGTTCATCGACCCGGCCCGCATGGGCGTGGGCGGCGGCAGCTATGGCGGTTATATGACTTTGTGGATCATCGGCCACACCCAACGCTTCCGGGCGGCGGTCGCCATGCGGGTGGTGAGCAACTTCGTCAGCATGTGGGGTTCGAGCGACGTGAACTGGAGCTTCCAACAAGAACTGGAAGCCGGCGCTCCGTTCGAGGATTTGCAGAAGTATTGGGAGCAATCGCCCATCGCCTATATCGGCAATGCCCGCACACCCACCCTGGTGATCCACAACGAGAACGATATGCGCTGCCCCATCGAACAGGGCGAGCAGGCCTACGTGGCCCTCAAGCGCCTGGGGGTCGAGACCGAGCTGGTGCGCTTCCCCGACGAATTCCACGGCCTATCGCGCAACGGCCGCACCGACCGGCGCATCGCCCGCCTGGGTCACATCGCCCGCTGGTTCAAGAAGTACCTGCAGGCCGGCTAAGGTGGAGAAAGAAGGATTCCGGTGGATTTTGGCGCGCTTTGTGCGCTAAAATCCACCGGATAAACTTGTCTCATTATCAAGGGGCCGCCCATGCAATGGTATAAAGATACCCTCGAAATCGCCACGCGCGGCAAGGGGCTGTACCCTTTCACCGAGGCGGTGACGCAGCGCATCCAAAGTTGGGAGATGCAGGAAGGCATGTGCTACCTGTACTGCCTGCATACCAGCGCCTCGCTGGTCATCAGCGAAAACTACGACCCCACCGCCAGGCTCGACCTGGAAGCCTTCCTCGAACGCCTGGCCCCCGAAGGCCAGGCCTGGCACCGCCATACCCTGGAAGGCGGCGACGATTCGCCCTCCCACATGCGCGCCATGCTGACCAACACCGACCTGGCGATCCCCATCGAGGCCGGGCGGCTGCGCCTGGGGACCTGGCAGGGCCTCTACCTGTGTGAGCATCGCCGCGCCCCCGACCGGCGGCGGGTGCTGTTGCGCTGCCTGGACGTGCTATAATCTTGGATAGGTCTGGGGTGGGTGTGCCGCTCGCTCCGCGAACGACAAGCTTACCATACCCCCGTATTGCTACCGTCTCGATGAATGAAGATCAGGAGGATATTGAAAATGGGTACTCCCAATGAAGTCGATCGTTCCGAGCGCCAGGAGCGCAAGATGGACAAGGCCGAAAAGCAGGCTGAGAGCAAGCCCGGCGAGCAGCAGGCTGCCGCCAGCGCGCCCGTGTCCAAGGGCGCCCCGGCCGGCGCCGATTTTGCCGCCGCGGTGAGCGAAGTGCAGGCTAAGCTGGCCGCCATGAAGGCTCAGCCGTCCCTGTCTGGGCCGCAGATCGCTCACGGCTTGGCCGCGGCCGAGAGCCAGCTTCAGATGGCGCTGACCGAATCGCGCAGCGCCCAGCCTCAGGTCGAGCGCATCAACGCTTACCTGGCCTCGGCCAGGAAGAGCCTGGCCGACCTGGCTGGCAGCGCGCCTATGCTGGGCAGCCTGGCCGCCTCGGTCGATGGCCTGACCGAAACGGCTAAGAAATCCTTTGGCGGGGCGGTCTCGGCTACTGGCGGCAAAGCCCAGGCCGAGTAGAAGCATTGCTGGAGCCGGCATTCTGAAAGTGGGCGGCGCAACCTCGTTGCGCCGCCCACTTTTCGAACGCCGATTCTCCTGGAGTACCACCCCATTAAACCGTAGAGCAAGCCCCAAAAGCGCCTCTCTGGGGAAAATGGGTGGCGTAGCCACCCATTTTCCCCAAAATAGGACCTCGATTAACCCTCTTTTGGCGAAGCTCGCCAGGCCAGGCTTGCCAGTCATTTCCTCACGGTTGAGTGGGGAGCCGCCTCTCCCGGCCCTGGCGAAAGAAATGGAACTATTTTTAACATCGAGCGTCTTAAGGTTAATCTCCGCCCAGGCGGTTAATTTATCGGGTGCAAGGATGAAAAGAAACCATCGCTTTAAATTCTACCTGCTGCTGGCGCCGCTGCTGTTGAGCGCCTGCATGCTGTTCCCGGCCACCAGCGCGCCGGGGTTCGCGCCATCCCTGGCGCCGGGCATGATCCACACCGCCGCGGCCCAGACGATTGTGGCCCAGGTGACCCAATCGGCCGGGTCTACGGCGGTAGCCCAACTGACCCAGATGGCCGGCGGTCTGCCCGGCGCAGCGGCCAGCCCCGTAGCGGCCAGCCCCGTAGCGGCCAGCCCCACGCCGGCATTTCTGCTGCCCGCCACGGCCACCCCCACCAGTGGCCTGGTCATCAGCACCCCCGTCCCGTCGGTGATCTGGCCCACCGCCACCGCCCGGCCGGTGATCCCGCCGGTGTGGGCGCCGCCCACCTATGCCCCGCCCCCGCCGCCCCCGCCCGTGACGCAGCCCTGCGATTGGGTGCAGTTTGTGCGCGATATAAGCGTTTCCGACGGCAGCCTGATGGCCCCCGGCCAGGCCTTTAGCAAGACCTGGCGGCTGCGCAACATCGGCTCGTGCGCCTGGACGCGCAACTACAGCCTGGTGTTCGTCAGCGGCGACCGGATGCAGGCCCGCAGCGCCTATGCCCTGCCGCGCACCGTCCAGCCCGGCGACAGCCTCGACGTGACGGTAGATTTTATCGCCCCCACTGGCGGCGGCAATTACCGCGGCTATTGGATGCTGAGCAACGCCTCCGGGCGCACGTTTGGCTTTGGCCCCAACGCCCAGACCCCCTTCTGGGTGGATGTGACGGTGCGCTCGAACGAGGTTGGAACTGGCTACAGCTTTGTCGCTAATTACTGTAACGCCCGTTGGGATAACAGCTACGACCGGCTGCCCTGCCCCGGCGACCCCGACGACCCGCAAGGCTCGGTGCGGCGCTTGAACGACCCCACACTGGAGACCGGCAAGCATGAAAATGAACCGGCCCTATGGACCCGGCCCTATGCCGAACAGGGCGGATGGATCGTGGGGGCGTACCCGGCTTTCAAGGTGCAGGCTGGCGACCGCTTCCTGTCGGACATCGGCTGTTTATCGGGCAGCAAGAACTGCAACGTGACCTTTTACCTGGATTACGTAGTTGGCGGACAGGCGCCGCGCAACATAGGCTCCTGGCATGAGGTCTATGACCGGACGATTAACCGGGTGGACGTAGACCTGTCGGGCCTGGTGGGTAAAGATGTACAGTTCATCCTGCGGGTAGAGAACCGCGGCAAGGCCGGCGACGCCGACGCCTTCTGGCTGGGGGCCCAGATCCGGCGCGGCGGCGGCCCGGTGGACCCGGGTTGGACCAACATCCGGGCGGTGCAGGCCGCCATCGAAACCCTGGCGCATGATCTGAACGTGCCGGGCAGTTCGGTGAACGTGACCCAGGTGGAGGCCGTGCAGTGGCCCGACGCCTGCCTGGGCATCGACCAGCCCGGCCAGATGTGCGCCCAGGTCGTCACCCCCGGCTATCAGATCGTCCTGGCGGTCAACGGGCGCAGCTACGAGGCCCACACCAACCAGGCTGGCTCCATCGTCTTGTGGGTGCGGCGCTAACCGCTTTTTGAATCAACAGCCGGGCGGCGACGGCTTAGCCGTCGCCGCCCGGCTGTTGATTCAGTCCATTTATTTCGGCAGTTCGTACAGTTCGATCATCACGCCGTTGGCGGCTTTCGGATGCACGAAGGCGTACTTACGCCCGCCGATGCCGTCTAGCGGCGTTTCGTTGATTAACTGGATGCCCTTCTCTTTGAGCTGGGCCAGCATGGCCGCAATGTCGTCCACTTCCAGGCAGATGTGGTGCATTCCAGGGCCGCGCTTTTCCAGGTACTTCGCCAGGCCCGAGTCGTCGGTAGTGGGCTTGACCAGCTCTACCTCGCTGCCGCCGACCGGCAGGAAGGCCACCATCGACTTCTCGGCCGGCACGTCCACCACGTGATCCAGCTGGATCCCCAGCCCGTCCTGCCAGAACGACAGGGTCTTATCCAGGTCGTCCACCAAAATCGCTACATGGTCGATGCGTTTAACAATTGGCATAGCTTCCTCTAGTTTTGCTTGATTGTGTTTCTTCCGGCTTCGCCGGGAGGCGCCGCCCCATTTAACCATGGAGTAGCCGAAAAAGAGGTATTCAGGGAGATTTTATCGCCTGAAGTGCGACAAAATCCCCGGTTAAAACCCTCTGTTCAGGCGAGCGAAGCTCGCCGGTCGCTCTTAAAGATTTAAATCCAGGCTGGGGGCTGGTACTCGCCCCACACCTTGCGCAGCGTGTTGCAGATTTCGCCCAGGGTCAGGTCGTGTTCGACGCACTCGATGAACAGCGGCATCAGGTTGTCGCTCGAGCGGGCGGCGGCGTCCAGGCGACCCATCAGCTCGGCGGCTTTGCTGGCGTCGCGGCGGGCGCGCAGGGCGGCCAGGCGGGCGCGCTGCGATTGCTCAATCGACGGATCAACCGCCAGGCGCTCCAGTTCGATCTTCTCGTCCACCTGGAAGGCGTTGACGCCCACCACGGTTTCTTCGCGCCGTTCGACCGCCTGCTGGAAGGCGTAGGCCGCGTCTTGAATCTCGCCCTGGATGTAGCCGCGCTCGATGGCGGCCAGCGCCCCGCCCATCTCGTCGATGCGGGCGATGTATTCGCACGCCCGGCGCTCGATCTCGTCGGTCAGGTTCTCGATTACATACGACCCGGCCAGCGGGTCGATCGTGTCGGCCACGCCCGATTCGTGGGCAATGATCTGCTGGGTGCGCAGGGCCACCCGCACCGATTTCTCGGTGGGCAGCCACAGGGCTTCGTCCATCGAGTTGGTGTGCAGCGATTGCGTGCCGCCCATCACTGCCGCCAGGGCCTGCAGGGCTACCCGCACCACGTTGTTTTCGGGTTGCTGGGCGGTGAGGGTGGAACCGGCGGTCTGGGTGTGGAAGCGCAGCATCCACGAAGCCGGTTTCTGGGCTTTGAAGCGCTGGCGCATGATCTGGGCCCACATGCGGCGGGCGGCGCGGAACTTGGCCACTTCTTCCAGGAAGTTATTGTGGGCGTTGAAGAAGAACGAAAGCTGTCCGGCGAAGCTGTCTACATCCAGCCCGGCGTCGATGGCGGCCTGCACGTAGGCGATGCCGTCCGCCAGGGTGAAGGCCACTTCCTGGGCGGCGGTCGATCCGGCCTCCCGGATGTGGTAGCCCGAAATGCTGATCGTGTTCCAGTGCGGCACCTCGGCCTGGCAGTAGCGGAACACGTCGGCGATCAGGCGCATCGAGGGCGTAGGCGGGAAGATATACGTGCCGCGGGCGATGTATTCTTTCAAGATGTCGTTCTGGATCGTGCCGCGCAGGGCGTTCGGCTCGACCCCCTGGCGTTTGGCGACCGCGATATACATCGCCAGCAAGACCGAGGCCGGGGCGTTGATGGTCATGCTGGTCGAGACTTTGCCCAGCGGAATCTGATCGAACAGGAGGGCCATATCGTCCAGCGACGAGATCGACACGCCCACCTTGCCCACTTCGCCTACGGCGATGGGGTCGTCGGCGTCGTAGCCGATCTGGGTGGGCAGGTCGAAGGCCACCGACAGGCCGGTCTGGCCCTGCTCGA
>CAYQDU010000141.1:0-11608 GCA_964416275.1 uncultured Anaerolinea sp.
CCGGGTCGAAGGGCGTCAGGTCTTCGGGTTTTTCGCCCAGCCCGGCGAACAGGATGGGCAGGCCCAGCTCACGCTGGATGGCGAAGGCCATCCCGCCGCGGGCCGACGAATCGAGCTTGGCCAGGATCACGCCGGTCACCTGGACCGTTTCTTTGAAGGCCCGGGCCTGCTGCAAGGCGTTTTGGCCGGTGGTGGCGTCCATCACCAGCCAGACATGGTGCGGCGCGCCGGGCAGGGCCTTGCTCACCACCCGGTGGACTTTCTTCAGTTCTTCCATCAGGTTAAAGCGGGTATGCAGGCGGCCGGCGGTGTCGATCAGGGCCACATCCGACTTGCGGGCCAGGGCGGCCTGGACGGTGTCATAGGCCACGGCGGCCGAGTCGCCGCCCATCTGCCCGGAAATGACCGGCAGCTTGAGGCGTTCGGCCCAGATTTCAAGCTGATCGACCGCCGCGGCCCGGTAGGTGTCGGCCGCGCTCAGCAGCACGCTGCGATTTTCCTGGGTGAAGCGCTGGCCCAGCTTGGCGATGCTGGTGGTTTTACCCGATCCGTTCACGCCCACGATCAGAATCACGGTGGGTTTCTGGTTGAAGTCGATGGGCGGGGGCGTGATCAGCAGCTTGCGCAGCTCCTGGCGCAGGGCTTTCTTCAGATCGCTCGCCAGGATCAGGCCCTCGGTATCCACCCGCTGCTCGAGGGCGTCCAGCACCACGTCGGTAGTGTCTACGCCCAGGTCGGCCTGCACCAGCAGGGCTTCCAGATCGTCCCAGGTGTCGGGGGTGATTTCGCTGGCCCCCAGGATGGCCGCAATCTGCCCGAAGGCTGCCTTGCTGGACTTTGCCAGCCCATCTTTCCATTTGCCGAAAAAAGTCGCCATAACGCCCTCGCTCGGAAGAGTGACAAACAACGGGCGCTATTATAACGTGAATGCAGGAATTTGTTTGATATTTGCGGGCCGCCGCTGGCGGGGTCTTGCAAATCCTCAGGGATGGAACAGCTTTTCCCCGGCCCGGATGGGCAGTTTGAGGCGGTTCTCGAACGGGGTCAGCGGGCAAGACCAGCGCTCGTTGTAGGCGCAGTAGGGGTTATAAGCCAGGTTGAAGTCGATCAGGAAGCGGTTGCCGTCCAGCGGTTCGGGTTCCAGATAGCGCCCGGCGGGATAGGTTTCGATGTTTGCCAGGCTATCCACGAAGGGTAGAAAATAGCCCCATTGGTTCTGGTAGATCGTCAGGGCGGCCGGTTGGCCGTCCACGCTGAAATGTACCTGTCCCAGGCGGGTATAGGTCTGTATGTCTCCGGTGGAAGTCTGCATCTCGATCTCGTCCTGCGGCTCGAACGGCTCCAGACCCGCCTCGAAGCGCAGGGCGGGGTTTTCGGGGAAATAGCGCAGGCCGGTGAAGGCTTTTTTCTGATCTTTGGTCAGCGGGCTTTGGGCATCGCGGGCAAAGAATTCGTCCTTCTGGCGGCGGAAAGTCTCTAATTCGTTCTCCATCATTGAACCTCTGTGAGATTGATGATTGTAGATTGGGGATTTGCAAATCTTCAATCTACGTCTCCATAAATCTGTGTTCGTCCGTCAAAATCCATACCCCCGATTGAATTACCGCGCGACGCGCGGTTAGCGGCCGGTTCACTCCGGGCAGAGCAGGGAGGCGGCTTCCAGGTATTTGAGCAGGCGGCGCATGATCTCGTCGGGCGCGGGTTCCGTATCCACCCAGGCCCGGAAAGGGATACCGTACTGGCTGAGGACGAACACCATCGGCATCCCGGTGGTGTCGAATTCGAAGATGGCGTGATAGCGGCGGGTCAATTCGCCGGTTTCGTCTATCAGCACGGGGGTGTGCTGGAGGTTGGGCGGTTGGGCGGGGAGGCCCGGCAGGATGACGAGCGCCTCGCAGCCCTGGACGCGGATCGTCCCGGCGGCTTCGTCGATGCGGCGGGCTACTTCCCAGCAGGCCGGGCAGTCCAGCCGGTGGGGGAAGAACAGGGCCAGGCTGGCCTTGCCGTTGAAGTCGCCCAGGTCAACCATTGACCCATCCAGGGTTGGCAGGCGCATCAGCGGGGCCTGGGCCTCGTCGGGGGTAAAGATGATCCAGGGCATCGCTTAAATTTCCTCCCCAAACATCATAACGGGCGCGCGGAGACGGGTCAATAGGAAAAACACCTATTCTGATGTGAATTCTGGCTGGTTACCTGAAAGGGTTTTCTATCTACAAAAAATACCCGCCCAGCCTGGGCCTTCATCCGCGCCCGGTAGGCGATGTTGCTGGCGGGGCCACCCTCACGCTCGAAATCTCCTTCAACCTCTACCTCTACCCATTCAACCAGAATACCGCGTTTGTTTGCTTCGCGATCGATGTCGTTGCAGTAGCAGGTTGCCAGGGCCAGGAACAGCAGCTCGCCGCCGCTCAGGCTGGAACCATAGCCATCGGGTTTGGGCGCTATTTCCAGACTGCGGCTTTGAGCGCCGTTGTGCAAGACAACGCTGTGCCGCCCAGGTTGGTTATCGACCGTTGCTCGAAATTTTGCCATGTTGCTCATCCGGATTTCAGATCGGTTACCTCTGGTTCATCCATTATAATTCACCCCATGCCTGACCAACTTTCCCATATCGACGAAACCGGGCGCGCCCACATGGTGGACGTGGGCGATAAGTCGCCCACCCGGCGCACGGCGGCGGCGCGCGGCGAAGTGCTGATGCGCTCCGAAACCCTGGCCCTGATCCAGGCCGGGGCGATGAAGAAGGGCGATGTGCTGGCGGTGGCCCAGGTGGCGGGGGTGATGGCCGCCAAGCGCACCAGCGAGCTGATCCCGCTGTGCCACCCGCTGCCGTTGGATCACATCGACGTGCAGCTTGAGCTGGACCCGGCCCTGCCCGGTGTGCGCATCACCGCTACCGCCCGCACCGCCGGCAAAACCGGGGTGGAGATGGAAGCCCTCACCGCCGTCTCGGTAGCCGCCCTCACCATCTACGACATGGCAAAAGCGGTCGAAAAGACCATGCGCATCCACAACATCCGCCTGGTAGAAAAACACGGCGGGAAGAGCGATCTGATTGCAGATTGAGCATTGCAGATGGCAACCCCTGATCTGCAACCCTAAATACTCAAGATGAACATTTCTGTTTTATTTTTTGCAACCTTTAAAGAGCGCACCGGAACGCGGCGAGCGGAGGTGAGGCTGCCGGAAGGGGCCACAGTCGGCGATTTAAAAGCCCACCTGCTGGCTGATTTCCCTGCGTTGGCTGGGGCGAGCGGCTCGATGTTGATCTCGGTCAACCAGGAGTTTGCCTTCGACGCCGACCCGCTGCCGGAGGGGGCCGAGGTGGCCGTATTCCCGCCGGTCAGCGGCGGCAGCGCCGATTTGCCGACCGTGTTTGCCATCACCGAAGCCGAGCTGAACCTGGACGATCTGCTGGCGCAGATCACCCGGCCCGACGACGGGGCGGCCTGCATCTTCACCGGCATGGTGCGCGGCGTCACCCACCGGGGCGACCCGCACGAAACGGCCTACCTGGAATACGAAGCCTACGCCCCCATGGCCGAGGCTAAGATGCGCCAGGTGGCGGCTGAGATTCGCCAGCGCTGGCCGGCGGTGCAGGGCATCGCTATCGTCCAGCGCATCGGCAAACTCTATCCCATGACCCCAACGGTGCTGATCGCCTGCACCGCCGCTCACCGCGATACGGGCGTGTTCGAGGCCGCTCGCTATGGCATCGACCGGCTGAAAGAGATCGTGCCGGTGTGGAAGAAAGAGGTCGGCCCGCAGGGCGAGACCTGGGTGGAGGGCGATTATCTGCCAGGTGAACATGATTAACATCCGCTGCACCAACTGTGGCCGGCTCTATCCGGACGAAGGCGCACCTTATCGCTGCCCCACCTGTACCGGGCTGTTCGATTTTGCCGGCTTGCCGGTCTACGACCCGGCCCAGGTGGATTCCAATCAGCCGGGCATCTGGCGCTACCGCCATGCTTTGAATTTAACCATCGCCGCGCCGCTGGTGACGATTGGCGAGGGCAATACACCCTTGGTCTGGCGGGAAACCCTGGGGCGCAGGCTGGCCTTCAAGCTGGAATTCCTCAACCCCACCGGCTCGTACAAAGACCGCGGTTCCGCCGTGCTGACCAGCTTTCTGCGCTCACGTGGGACAACGGCGGCGGTGGAAGATTCATCCGGCAACGCCGGGGCCTCGTTCGCGGCGTACGCCGCCGCGACCGGGATTGCGGCGCGGGTGTTCGCGCCGGAAAGCGCCTCCGGTCCTAAGCGGGCCCAGATCGCAGCCTACGGGGCCGAGATTGTTCCCGTGGCCGGGCCGCGCTCCAATGCCGCCGAGGCCGCTTTGCGGGCCGTGGAGCAGGGGGCGGTGTATGCCAGCCATGCCTACCTGCCGCACGGCCTGGCTGGATACGCCACCCTGGCCTATGAACTCTATGAGCAGATGGGCGGCGCGCCGGGGGCGGTGGTCGTCCCGGCCGGGCAGGGTAATTTACTGCTCTCCATTGGGCGCGGCTTTGCCAGCCTGCGCCAGGCCGGTCTGATCGAGCGCTTGCCCACCCTGGTGGGCGTGCAAGCCCTGGCCTGCGCCCCGCTGTGGGCGTTGTTCCAGTATGGCGCGGCCGGGCTGGGTATGGTGGTCGAGGGCGAGACCCTGGCCGAAGGCGTGCGCGTGCGCCATCCGGCGCGCGGCGATGCTGTGATGCAGCTTATCGCCGAACAGAAGGGCCACCTGGCCGCCGTGGACGAGCCAGACATCTTGCCCGGCCGGGAGGCCCTGGCCCGCCTGGGCTTTTACGTCGAGCCGACCTCAGCCATCGTCTGGAGCGCCCTCCAGCAAACCCTGCCCGACCTGCCCGACCCGGTGGCCGTGGTGTTGACCGGTTCCGGGCTGAAGTACGGCTGAACCGCTATGGCTCTTCCGCCGAAAGCGGGATTTGATTTATCTGTGGGGGTTTGCGGGTGACTACGTTGCCCGCAACCCCCCACAGATAAAAATTTTCCCGGCGAAGCCGGAAGGTCCCCATTTATTTTTAGGCGGGCGGCGGTTAGCGGTCGATACCACCCCATTAAACCGTGGAACAGGCATGGCGCTCTGCGAGCGCCTTCAAAAAGAGTTGTTCCGTGGATTTTGTCGCACTTCGGGCGACAAAATCCACGATTAATTCTCTTTCCAGGCGAGCTTCGCTCGCCAAGCGAAGCTCGCCAGTCATCTCTACCCCGGTTGAGTGGAGACCTACCGCCATTTACCTCCCTGTAAAAAGAATACCGGCATGCTGACCCGATCTAATTATAGCATTTAAGACCGTAATGATCTTAATAATCGGGCGAACATCCGGCCAGATTTCATCGCGACCCAATCGGTTGGATGGGGTTACACTATGTTGATAGACAGGCGGGGTTTATCGGCTGGGGCGGGGGTGCTGTGCGCCCCCATCTGCGCCCGGTAAAAAGCGTCCAGTGAGTGGGGAGCTACCGCCTCCGGCGGAAAAGCTCTTAATTCTGGTTCTTCCGGCTTGGCCGGGAAAGAGGTTATATTTGGGGGAAATGTGTGGCGTAGCCACACATTTCCCCCAAATATAGAAAATTCCCGCCTTTGGCGGAAGAGCCATAATTTTTTATATGGAGGATCGTTATGGAACGTGTGGTCGTCACAGGGATGGGGACGGTGAACCCACTGGGGTTGAGCGTAGACGAAAGCTGGAACAATGCCCTGAATGGTGTGTCGGGCGTAGGGCGCATCACGCAGTTCGACGCCTCGCGCTTGACGGTGCAGATCGCGGCTGAGGTCAAGAACTTCCGGCCCGAAGCCTACCTGGACCCGAAAGAAGCCCGCCGCCGGGATCGCTTCGAGCAGTTTTCGGCCGCCGCCGCCCAGGAGGCCCTGGCTCAAGCGGGCTTGCCGGTGGACGAATCCAACGCCGGGCGGGTGGGGGTGGTGATCTCATCGGCCATCGGCGGAATCGCTACCAACCAGGAGTCCATCCTGACCCTGCACAAAGACGGCCCCCGGCGGGTTAGCCCGTTCACCATCCCCATGCTGATGTCGAACGGGGCGGCCGGGTTATGCGCCATCGACCACGGGCTGCGTGGCCCGTGCCTGTCGGTGGCCTCGGCCTGCGCCTCTGGGGCGGATGGTATTGGAATGGCGGCCTTGATGATCCAGGCCGGGGTAATCGACGCGGCCATCGCCGGGGCCAGTGAAGCCCCGCTCACCGAGATTGGCGTGGCCGCTTTCGACCGGGTGGGAGCCATGTCGCGCCGCAGCGCCGATTGGTCGCACACGCCGGCTCCGTTCGACCTGCATCGCGACGGGCTGGTGATGGGCGAGGGGGCGGCGGTGCTGGTATTGGAGCGCGAAGACCTGGCCCGGCGGCGCGGGGCGGTCATCCTGGCCGAACTGGCCGGGTACGCCGCTACCGCAGATGCCTTTCACATCACCGCGCCGAGCGAAGATGGCGCTGGCGGGGCAGACGCCATCCGCCTGGCCCTGGAAAATGCCCGCTTCGATCCCGCCCGGGTGGGCTATATTAACGCCCACGGCACGGCCACCGAATTGAATGACCTTTCGGAGACCAAAGCCATCAAGCGCGCCTTTGGCGACCTGGCCTACCGCATCCCGATCTCGTCCACCAAGTCGATGACCGGTCACATGATGGGTGCAACCGCCGCCCTGGAGGCCATCTTCTGCATTCAGGCTGTGCGCACCGGCTGCCTGCCGCCCACGATCCATTACCAGACCCCCGATCCGCAGTGCGACCTGGATTACATCCCCAACCAGGCCCGCCAGCAGCCGGTTGAAGTGGCTCTCAGCAACGCCTTTGGCTTCGGCGGTCATAATGCCGTGCTGGTCCTGCGGCGATATACCGGATAACAAATCTCGACGCTTCCCACACTAGCGAAGCAATCATAACTCCCGCCGTGCGGCGCTTTGCGCCGCACGGCGGGAGTTATGATATACTTTCATCGTCTTATCCCCTTGGAACTGATGGATCGCCAGCCACTCGGCCTGTGAGTGGGGTGGCTGACGCTCCCTGGGTTCCCCAACAATTGGAGGTTTACATGGACACCCTCTCTCAGGGAGCCGTGGACAATGAGTCCCCGGAAGATTTTGCTCGTCGTTTGGGCCTGAAATTCGACAGCCTGGCGCTGCTGGCCCGTGCGCTGACCCATCGTTCGTACCTCAATGAACACCCCGACGAGGCGCTGGAAGATAATGAGCGCCTGGAATTTTTGGGCGACGCCGTGCTGGATTTCCTGGTTGGCTCGTGGTTGTATAATCATTTCCCCTGGATGCGGGAAGGCGAGCTGACCCGCCTGCGTTCGGCTCTGGTGCGCACCGAGCAGTTGGCCGAATTCGCCGCCCAATTGGAGTTTGGGCAGGCCTTGCGCCTGGGACGCGGCGAAGGCCAGGGCGGCGGGCGGCAGAGCGCCGCCTTGCTGTGCGCCACGTTCGAAGCCGTGGTGGGGGCGCTGTACCTCGATCACGGGCTGGAGGCTGTCACTAGCTTCATCGGCCCGCTGATGCGCTCGGCTTCCGAACAAATCCTGATTACCAACCGCGACCAGGACGCCAAGAGCGTCTTTCAAGAGCGCGTCCAGGCCCTGGGCTACCCCCCGCCGCGCTACCAGACCGCCGACACCTCCGGCCCAGAGCATAACAAAATCTTTCACGTCGATCTGCTGGTAGACGGCCAGGTGTATGCCCGCGGCAGCGGCCCCAGTAAACAGGCCGCCGCCAAGGCTGCCGCCAAAGCCGGGTTAGAACGCCTGGATATGGAGCCGCTGCCGGTCAACCTCAAGAGCCATTCCGGCAAGCTGCTGGCCCAGTCGCTGCAAGAAGACCCCGGCGACGCGCCTGCCAACGGGCGCGACCCATCCGCCCCGCCGGCGGACAGCCCGGCCGCCCCTCTCCCCAGTCCATCCGATGACCAGGAGTAGCCTGCCGCCATGCCTCTGCGCCTGAAATCGCTTGAACTGCACGGGTTCAAGACCTTTGCCAACCGCACCGCTTTCGAGTTTGCCGGCACGGTGACGGCTATCGTCGGGCCGAACGGCAGCGGCAAGTCGAACATTGCCGACAGCCTGCGCTGGGTGTTGGGCGAGCAGTCTTACAGCCTGCTGCGGGCCAAAAAAACCGAAGACATGATCTTCTCCGGTTCGGAAAGCCGGCCGCGCGCTGGCATGGCTGCCGCCACCATCACCTTCGATAACAGCGATAACTGGCTGCCCATCGACTTTAGCGAAGTCGCTATCACCCGCCGGGCTTACCGCGACGGGGCTAACGAATATCTGGTCAACGGCCAGCGAGTGCGCTTGAAAGACGTGAGCGAACTGCTGGCGCAATCTGGGCTGGCCGAGCGCACCTATACGATCATCGGCCAGGGGTTGGTCGATGCGGCCCTGGCGCTCAAGGCCGATGAGCGCCGCCGCCTGTTCGAGGAAGCCGCCGGGATCGGCCTACACCGCGCCCGGCGGGAGGAAGCTCTGCGCCGTCTGGACACCACCCTGCGCAACCTGGAACGGGTGCAGGACATTTTGGCCGAGCTAAAACCACGCCTGACCAGCCTGGAGCGCCAGGCCCGCCGGGCTATCGAGTATGAGCAGGTGCGGGCCGACCTGCAGGTGATGCTGCGTGAGTGGTACGGTTATCACTGGCATACCGCCCAACACGACCTGGCCGAGGCCCGCGCCTCCGCCCAGACCCAGGAGACCCGCCTGACCCAGGAACAGGCTGCCCAGGCCGAAGTAGACGCCCGGCTGAATGCCCTGCGCGAGCAGGTTTCGGCTGTGCGAGCCGACCTGAATGTGTGGCACAAATTCCTGGCCGACCTGCACACCCGCCGGGAGGCTGTGCGGCGCGACCTGGCTGTGGCTGAAGAGCGCCAGCGTTCGGTGCAGACCCAGCAGGAAAACGCCCGCAGCGAACTGGCCCGCCTGGCTGACGAGATGGGCTTTCACCAGGAACAGATTACTGAAGCCCAGGCCGAGGCTGGCCGGCTGGAAGCTGAGCTAAAAGATGCCCGCGCCCAGGTGCAGGCGGCGCGAGAAGCCCTGGCGGCTCGCCAGGGCGAGCGGGCCGGGGTGGAGAAGCTGATCCAGATGGCCCGGCAAGAGCTGAGTGGGCTGAACGCCCGCCAGGGCCAGACCCAGGCTCGTTTGAGCGAAAGCCAGGCCCAGTCTGCCCGCGCTCGCCAGGCTCTGGATTCGGCCGCCCAGGCTGTGACAAAGGCCGAGCAGGAGCGCCAGGCCGCCGACGAGCGCTATCAGGCCGTCTGTCAGACGGCGCGCCAGGCCGAGCAGTCTCAGCAGGCCGCTGAAGAGGCTAACAAGACCCATCGCCAGCAGATCGACCAGGCCGAGCAGGCTCGCCGCCAGGCCCAGGAAGAGCGTTCGGGCGCAGCGGCCGATCTGGCCCGCCTCAAAGCCCAACTGGATGTGCTGGAACAGGCCGAGGCCGCTCTCAGCGGGTATACCAGCGGGGCTAAACGCCTGCTGCAGGCCGCTCGCCAGGCTCGCCTGGGTGGGGCGCGCGGCGCGCTGAGCAGCTTCATCGAAACCCCGGCCGAGCTGGAACGGGCTATCGCCGCCGCCCTGGGCGAATTCCTGGAAGCGATGATCGTGGAGACCGATCCCGACCCGGCCCTGGATTTGCTCAAAGACGAAGCCGGGCGGGGTGTGCTGCTGCCGCTGGCGCGCCTGTCTTCCGCCCGCCGATTGAAGCCACCCACCGCCGACGAGGCCGTGCTGGGCCTGGCCGCCGACCTGGTGCGCGCCCCAGACGACCTGCACCCGCTGGTAGATTTACTCTTGGGCCAGGTGATCGTGACCCGCGACCGGGCCGCCGCTCGCCGGGCGCTGGAAGGACAGCCGGATGGGGCCAGGGCGGTGACGCTGCGCGGTGAGGTGTTTCACGCCAGCGGCCCGGTGGTGGGCGGGGGTGGGGGCGAGAGCGCCGGCGCGCAGACCTTGCTGGGCCGCGCCCGCCAGCGCCGCGAGCTGGCCGAACAGCGCCAGCAGGCTCAGGAGCGCCTGGCGGCTATCGACCAGGGCCTGGCCGATTTGGACGAGCGCTTGAAAAGCCTGCGTGTCGAGGGCCAACGCCTGGCCCAGGCCGCCGACCAGGCCCGCCAGGAGGCCCAAAAGCACAGCCGCAGCGCCGAACAGGGCCGGGCCGCCCTGGAGGCGGCCGAGCGCCAGGCCCGGTGGACGCAGGAACAGCGCCAGCGCCAGCAGGCCGACCTGACCCGCAGCGAAGGCGAGGCCGCCCGCCTTTCCAAAGAGCTGGCCGATCTGGAGGCCCGCCTGTCTGCCGCCCGCCAAACCCTGCGCCAGCATAACGCCCGCCTGGAAGCCCTGGCCCTGGACGAATTCCAGGCCCAGGCAGCCCACTGGTCTACTCGCACCGCGGTGGCCGAGCGCGCTTCCGGCGACGCTCGCCTGCGGCTGCAGGAGCGCCAGGCCGCCCTCGAGCGCTCGAAGCGCACCCAGGCTGCCCTCACGGCCCGCCTGGATGGCCTGCAAGAATCGCTCGCCGAGCTGCAGGATCAGCGCGCCGATCTGTACGTACAGGGCGAAGCTATCGACGGGCAAATCCAGGCTCTCAACGGCCAGATCGAGCCGGCTGAGGCCGCTTTGGCCGATCTGGAAGCCCGCCAGGAACAGCAGCAGCAGGCCGAGACGGCTGCCCGTCAGGCGGTCAGCATGGCCGAGCATTTCCACGCCCAGGCCCGCATCGTCCTGGCTCGCCGCCAGGAGGCTCTGCAGTCGCTGCGCCGCCGGATCGAGGAAGATTTTGGCCTGGTGGCTTTTGAATATGAAGAGCAGGTCTCTGGCCCCACCCCGCTGCCGATGGCCGGGATGGTCGAGCAGCTTCCGGCGGTCAAACAGCTTTCGACCGACATTGAGGAGAATATCAAGCGCCAGCGGGCCCAACTGCGCCGCATGGGGGCCATCAACCCCGAGGCCCAGGCCGAATACCAGGAAGTCAAGCAGCGTCACGAGTTCCTGACCACCCAGGTAGCCGATCTGCAAAAGGCCGAGCAGGATATTCGCCAGGTGATCGCCGAACTGGACGGGATTATGCAGCGCGAGTTCCGGCGCACCTTCGAGGCCGTGGCGGCCGAGTTCCGCCAGATCTTCACCCGCCTGTTTGGCGGCGGCTCGGCCCGCCTGCTACTGACCGAACCGGACGACCTGAACATCAGCGGGATCGACATCGAGGCCCGCCTGCCGGGGCGGCGTATGCAGGGGCTTTCGCTGCTCTCTGGCGGCGAGCGCAGCCTGACCGCCGCCTCGCTGGTCTTTGCCCTGCTCAAGGTTTCGCCCACCCCCTTCTGTGTGTTGGACGAGGTGGACGCTATGCTGGACGAGGCCAACGTGGGCCGCTTCCGCGACTTGCTGCGCGAGCTGAGCGAGCGCACCCAGTTTGTGATCGTGACCCACAACCGCAATACCGTCCAGGCGGCTGACGTGATCTATGGCGTCACCATGGGGCGTGATTCGTCCAGCCAGGTGCTTTCACTGCGCCTGGACGAGGTTGACCAACTGGTGAACCGGCCTGAATGATCTGGCTCTTCCGCCGAAGCCGAGAAAGCCGGGATTAAACCATCAG
>CAYQDU010000142.1:0-11607 GCA_964416275.1 uncultured Anaerolinea sp.
CAGTTGGGTGGTGCGGCGCTCGAGGTTGGCGGTGCGTTCATTCACCCGTTCTTCCAGGTTGCCCACCAGGCGGCGCAGTTGGGTCGCCATGCTGCTGAACCCCTGGGCCAGCAGGTCGATCTCGTCGAGCCGGCGGCGCTTCAGGCGCTGTTCCAGGCTGGCCGGCAGGCGGGCCTGCAGGTTGCCGGCGGCGAACGCCTGGGCCACATCGGTAAGCTGGCGTACGGGCGTCAGCGTGCGCCGGGTGATCCAACCCAAGAGCAGCCCGCCCAACAGGATGC
The DNA here is from genome assembly GCA_964416275.1 of uncultured Anaerolinea sp. Taxonomy (GTDB): domain Bacteria; phylum Chloroflexota; class Anaerolineae; order Anaerolineales; family UBA4823; genus RBG-16-57-11. The sequence continues at coordinate 282 of CAYQDU010000142.1, forward strand.
CGATCACCCCGGAGACGATCGCCAAACGCTCCCGGCCGCGCATGGCCGCCAGAACCTGGGTGCGGTCGGAAATCAGGTCTACCACCCCAATCACTTTGCCCGAATAGTCGTTCAGCGGCATGCTGAGGATGGCGTAGGCGTTTTGGTCCAATTGGATGCGCTGGATAACCGTCTCGCCGCCCAGGGCTTTTTGATAGGCGGCTGGGGTGGAGTAGATGGGTTGGTTGAGGGTAGAGGCCATCAGGCGCAGCCTGGGTTCCGCCGGGTTGATTGGCCCGTTTGAGCCGATGAACTTGGCTGCCTGGCGGGCATCGTCTTTCAGCGAAATCTGCCACTCGCTGCCGTATTGGAACTTCAGATTTTCCAGGGTCTTCTGGTTGACGGCCATCCCAATATCCACCACGCCGTCGACCGCCCCGTCTTCCATAACCGCCACCCCGCGCAGGCTCAGCCCGTCTTCGGCCAGTTCCAGGCCCGATACGTCGCTGTTCGAAGCGTTGGCGTCGACCAATGTATGGCGGCTGGCCGATAGATCGTCGTTAGAGCGGTTGATGTCTTCCAGGCGCAGCAGAACCGTCGCCGGGCTGCGCACGTATTGCTGCTGGCTCAGGTCGTACAGCGGCTGGATGCTCTGAAAGGCGGTAAAGGTCAGGTTAATCAGGCGCAGGCGGTCGTGTTTGGCAAAGGCCTGCACCACTTCCGGGTTCTCGGCCACTTGCTTGGCCAGGGCCATCACCAGGGTGGTGCGCGATTGCAGATTCTGCTCGAACACCTGGCCCAGGTTGACCAGGCGCCGGTTTTCCTCGCTCTGCAGGTTGTTGCTATTGTTGATGGCAAAATAGGCTACCAACACAATCAACATGGCGGCGAATAGACCAATCGTAGGCAGCAGCAATTTACGGACGATGACCATTTCCGCCTCCGATTTCATTCCCGCCGTCTGCCTCTGGCTGCTCGGGCGAGGCGGTTGGCGGTGTGGGGTGCGCTTCGCGCGGGTTGGCGTTGAGCGAGACGGTGGCCTCGATCACAGACGGCAGGTTGCCTAGCTGGAACGCCGCCGTGCGCAGCACGCCTTCTGTGTCTAGCGAGCGGGCCAGGTCGGCGGTCAGGCGGTTAATCATCTGTTCGCGCGCCGCCCGCGCCTGAACTTCTTCGTAGAGCCGGGCGCTTTCCAGAATCTGGCTGAGCCGCCCGCTGAGGTTAGAGACCATGCGGGTTTCGGCCTCGTTCAGGCCGCCGGATCGCCCCCAGACTTGCAGCGCGCCGATCTCTGTGCCGCGCACCCGCAGCGATACGGAATACGCTTCACCTTCGGCTGGTTCCGGGGCCGGCTCGCGCTGGGTGAGCGGCAGCAGGGTGTTCCCATCGTATTGGTAGCCCAACAACGGCGCCGCGCGGGTAAAGCGCTCCCAGGCCTGGCGGTCTACCTGCCCATAGGCGGTGCGCAGCTCGTTCAGGTTTTGCTGCACTTCTTCCAGCAGGCGGGCGTTTTGGATGGCGGTAGCCAGCTGGTCGGCCATCACCTGGAACATTTGCAGGGTCTCGGCGTCGAACGCATTGGCCTGGATGCTCTGGATGTCAAGCACGCCGATGATCCGCCCGCCGGTCTTGAGCGGAATGGCGGCTTCAGAGCGGGTATTGGGCAGAAGCGGGTTGCGGAAGTGGATGGCGTCCTGGCCGACATCCAGGGCCACCTGCGGATCGCCGGTTTGGGCGGCGTGCCCTACCAGCCCGACGGCAATGCCTTCGTTTGAACGTTCGGTCAGCAGGCTGCTGCCGATGCGCAGGCGGTGCTGGCGGGCCAGCAGCTCGCGCCCGGCTTCGCCGGTGGCGGCGCGCAGCACCGCGTATTCGCCCCGGTCGTCGTTCAGGAAGATCCCGGCGTGATAGAAATCGAACCGGTCGCGGATCAGGTTAACCGCCAGGTTGAGCAGCGCCTCCAGGTTGCGAGCCGAAGCGATATCGCGGGCTACCTGGGCCGAGATTTGCAGCTCGGCCCGGCGGCGCTCAACTTCCTGGGTGCGCTCGACCACCCGCTGTTCCATCAGCTCATACGAATCGCGCAGCCAGTCGGTCATCAGGGCAATTGCTTGCGAAAGCTCGCCGATCTCGTCCTGGCGCTTCAGCGGTTGGACGGGGCTGAAATCGCCCTGGGCCACCTGGCGCACTTGCCGGGTGAGCACCTGCATGGGGCTGATGATGACGCGCCGCCCCGTCCACAGCACCAGGCCGGCAAAAAGGAAAGACAGGCCAGCGATGAGGCTGGAAACGCTGCTCGTCAGGCGGCGCATGCGTTCCATCTCGTTGCTGCTGGTTTCCAGGTCGGCCTGGATATTTTTGTTCAGGCTGTTCAGGTCTTTATCCAGGCGTTTTTCCATCTCGGCCAGCCCGTTTTGGCGGCGGGTCATGGCCTGGCTCCAGCGGTTGTTCACGGTCAGGTCGTAGACTTCGCCGGCCAGTTTGCGCATGTCGCCGCCCAGTTGTTTCAGGCTTTCGGCTATCTGGCGGTTGGCGCTGATGTTTTCCGGGGTCAGGCCCAGGTCGGCTTCAGACAGGGCGGCCAGCCTGGCTTCCAAATCGTTCAGTTTGCTGTCCAGTTCCAGTTGAATCTGGGTGGATGAGGCCGGGCTGCTGGGCCGGTTGACGGCCAGGCTCTCCAGCGTGCCGACCACCGCCAGCCACTTCAACTGCACTTCGGAGACCTGAAAGCTTTGAGCGGCCGCGGCGCGCATCTGGCGCACCTTGATCCCCGATTGATAGGCGTACCAGATTCCGGCCGCGCTGTTGGTTACAACCAGGAGGATGATCGCGGTCAGTACGATTGCCATCACCTGCCGCAGCGAGCTTTTGCGAACAAAACCGGCCCTGGCCGGGGGCCGCGGCCTGGAAGCCGGGCGCTTATTCGCGGCAGCCGGTTCTTGGGGCAGGTGATTTCCGCCCAGGTAGGTGCTCATGCTGCGCCTCCTTCCTCTTCCTGCTCGGGGGCGGCTGCCCCTCCAGACCGCCCATTCCGGCCCTGGCTGGTCTGCTGGCCCAGTTGCAGCTGAACTTTGGAGGCGTTCAAGATATGGGCCAGCTCCTGGACGGCCGTGCGCATGACTGCATCGAGGTTCAGCGAGCTTTGGGCGCGGGCTACGATCTGGTTGACTTGCTCTTCCTGGCGGGCGCGGTTCTGAATCTCATCCAGTAAGCGGGCGTTTTCCAGCGATTGGGCCAACTGGGCCAGGGTGGCGCGCAGCAGCTCGCGGTCTTGCGCCGTCCAGTTCCCGGCCGCCGGGCTGCGTTTCAAGTGCAGCCGCCCCAGGGGGTGGCCGCGCAGCGCAATCGGCATTTCAACCGTTTGCTCTTCCTCGCTGGGGGCGGGCGCAGTTTGCGCCTCGGGGAACAGCCGGGTTTCCTCGGTGGTAATGCCCTGCGGGCTTAGCCGGTAGCGCAGCGGGCGATGCCCCAGGCGGCGCTGCCAGCCTTCGGCCACTTGCATGCCGTACAGGCTTTCCAGCTCTTGCACCGTCTGGCGGCTTTCGGCGATCAGGCGGGCGTTTTCGATTGCCAGGGCCACCTGGTCTGCCAGAATTTGCAGGATCGATACATCGTCTTCGCTGAAAGCCTGGGCGCGCTTCGATTGGACGTCCAGCACGCCGATGACCTGGTTCTGGACCTTCAGCGGCAGGGCGATCTCCGAGCGGGTCAGGGGCAGGTCTGGGTTGTTGAAGTAGATGGCGTCTCGGCCTACATCCAGGGCGATGCGCGGCCGGCCGGCGGAGGCCACGTAGCCCACGATGCCCACCTGGCCCACTTTCAGCCGGTGGCCGCGGGCCAGCATCTGCCGGCCGCCTTCCGAGTTGGCGGCTTTCAGCACGGCGTACCCGCCTTCGTTTTCCGCAGATGCGCCCGGCCGGATGAATTGTTCGCGCCCGCCTTCGATCAGGAAAATGCCCACGTGGTAATGCCCCAATCGCTCTGAGATCAGCCGGGTCACATCGGTCAGCAGTTGTTCGGGGTCGTGAATGGCGGCGGTTTCGCGGGCGACTTCCGACGTAACCTGCAGTTGGGCGGCCCGGCGCTCTACGTCGCGCGTGCGTTCGGAGACGCGCGCCTCCAGGCCGCTGATCAGGTCGCGCAGTTGGGCGGTCATCGAGTTGAAGGCGTCGGCCAGCACGCCCAGCTCGTCCTGGCTTTCGACCGGGGCCAGGCGGGCCAGGTCGCCGCCGGTGATGGCGGCGGCGGTTTCGGTCAGGCTGCGCACCGGGCGCAGCCCCTGGCGCATGGCCGGGGTGACCAGCAGCAGCAAAATCGCGGTCCCAATCAGCATGGCGATGATCCCCAGGGTGATGAAGGCCCGGATGGGCGCCAGCAGGGTCTCTTCTTTCTGCTGCACCACCAGCCCCCAGCCGTTGGTCAGAACGTTCACCTCGGCCCGCCAGGCTTCGCCTTCGGCGTCGGTGAACTGCACCTGGCCGATCTTCCCCTGGCGCAGCTGCTGCACCGCCGGTTGATCGTGATAATAGGTGTTGGCCCGGACGTTGGGGTTGGTGTGCGTCAGCACGTAATCTCGCTCGTCAACCAGGAAGGCTTCGCCGCTGCGGGTGAAGGAGGTTTTGGCGATGAGCTGGCCCAGTTGGGTCAGCTCGCTGGCGAACATTCCGACCCCCACCAGGTCGCCCTGGTTGTTGCGGATGGGGATTGCCACCACCAGGGCCGGAGAGCCGCTGGTGCGCCCGGTTACCACCTGATAGCTGACCGGCTGCCCGGCCGCCACCTGCTGGAACCAGGCGCGGTCGCTGTAATCGGTGATCAGGCCGCCGTCGCTGCGGGCCACGTTGATGCCGTGCAGGTTGGTGGTGCTTGCCAGATAGATGTATGGGTAGTTGGCGGCAAACGTGCGCAGCACCTCTTCTTGCTCGGCCGGGTTCATGCGGATGATGTTATCGTCCAGGGTCAGGTTTTTCAGCGCCCGCACGTTGAACGACAACCAGACTTCGACCGATTCGAGCGCGGCCCGGTTAGAGGCGGCCAGCGAGGTGACTGCATCTTGCTCCAACTGCCGGCGGGCCTGGTTGGTCAGAAACAGCCCCATCGCGGCGATCAACGGCACCGAGACGATCAACACAACCCCGATCATGCGCCCCACCAGGCTGCCCGTCTTTTCGCCCAGGCCCGGCAGGCGTTCGGAGATGACTTCGTTGTAGGCCGCGTAGGAGAACGCGCCCAGGAGTTCCGCCCCGGCCAGCAGAGAGGTCACTATGAAGGCGGTTTCTGTCTGGAAGAAGATATAGGCCGCCTGGGTCAGCAGGCTGCTGATTAAGATCATGCTGGCCAGCCGGCGCTGGATGGTGGGCCAATTGCGGTCGATCAGGATCGTATAGAGCAGGAACAGGATCACCAGCGTGCCGGGGATGGCGAAGACCATCAGCTTCACGGGAATATCCAGCGCGCCTTGCAGGAACTGCGCCGGGTGGATAAAGCCGCCCCGGTAGGCGGCGGGGTTGCCCCAATTGTAATAGAGCTTCGATTCGAACAGCGCGTCGATCAGGGTCAGCAGCGGCGTTACACTGGTCAGCAGCGCCAGCCCCCGGCGCTCCCAGCGGCCCAGGCGGTTGGCGCTGCGCAGCCACTGCGGGCGCAGCAGAGAAACCGCAGACAGCAAAATGAGCGGGGCCAGCGCCCCGCTGCTGGCGGCGATGAGCAGGGCGGGCGGGTGAGCTTGCTGGACGCTGCTGGCGTCCAGCAGGGCGCCCAGCCCAAAAAAGTTGGCTGTGGATACCAGCAGCACGGCGGCGGCCAGCCGCCCGCCCAGAGAGCGCCAGTTGAGGTGCAGGATGTAGAACCCGATGATCCCTTGCAGCAGGGCCATCAGCCAACAGGCATACTGAGATAGCAGGTTAATGGTCAGCATGGCTGGCCTCCGGGCTGTCGGGCTGGTTGGGGCTGGCTATAGGGCTGGCGAGCGCGGCGCCGGCCGCTTCGTCTTCCGGCCAAAGTTCCAGCCAGCCGTCGCTCAGGCTGAGCTGGCTGCTCATCTCCTTCAAGAACGTGCGCAGAATGGCGTCGATGTCGCTGGACGTCCACAACTTGGCGGTGATTTCGCCCGTGGCGCGTTCTTGTTCGGCCCGCCGGCTGGTTTCTTCCAGCAGGCGGGCGTTTTCCAGGGCCAGAGCGGCCTGTTGGGCCACCGCTTCCACCAGGGCTTTCTGGTCGGCGGTAAAGGCTCCGCCGGCGCCGGCTGGCTCCAGCGCCAACGACCCGATGACTTCATCGCGCAGGCGCAGGGGAACTTCCCAGGCCGGGCCTGGAGGGGCTTGGGTTTCGGCCGCCTCGCCGCCCGCCTGGAAGGTGTAGGACATCTCGCCGCTGGCTTCGATTTGCTCGGCCCAGGCGCTTTCCAGGTAGCGCTGGTGCAGGGCGCGCACTTCTTCCAGGTTCTCCTGGGTGGCGGCAAACAGGCGGGCGTTTTCCAGCCCGCTTGCCAGGGCGTCGGCAATGCCTTGCAGGAGCAGAATGTCGTCCTGGTCGAAAGCCGCTTCGGCTTCGGACTGGATGGTGAGGGCGCCGATCACCCGCCCGGTATTATCGGGCAGGCCGGGGGTGGCCGGGGCAAGTCGTCTCTGGCCCCAGATCGGCTCGGCCGAGGTTGTTTTGGCCTGCCCCAGGGTCAGCTCGTCGGCGTTCTGCCCGGCGATAATCGGCAGGGCCAGTTCCGAGCGGGTGCGCGGCAGGTGGGGGTTGCTGAAGTGTACGGCTTCCTTGCCGACATCGAGGGCGATGCGGGCCTGGCGGTTGGCCGTGGCCCACCCGATCATCGAATCGCCGCCCACCAGCAGGCGGTGTTTTTCGATCAGCATGCGCCGCCCGGCTTCGCCGCTGCCGGCCGCCAGGTTGGCATAGCGCGGCTGGCCGGGCCGCGCCTCTTCCACCAGGAAGATGCCCACATAGTACAGGTTGAGCCGCTGGCGGATCAGCTCGCACACCTGGGGGAGTAGCTGGTCGATGTCCAGCTCGCGGCTGATGACCCGCACCAGCTCGGCCGCGGTGCGGATTTGAAGCTGGCGGCGCTCCAGGTTTTGGGTGCGTTCTTGCACCCGTTCTTCCAGGGCGGTTCGCTCGCGCCGCAGGGCCAGGGTCAGCGCGTTCTGGCGGGCGAGGCTGTGTTCCAGCCCATCCAGGATAATGCCCGAAGCGACGGTGGCGGCGATTGCCATCACCGCAAAGGAGATCAGCGCGGTGATCCAGTACACCAGGCTGGCGTTGGGGGTGTTCAGGTTTGGCAGCGGGGTGGGGATGAGGCCAAAGCCCATCGACAGGCCCACCGCCGCCAGGGTGAGCAGGCTGAGGCTCACCCCGCTGATCCGGCTCCTGGCCCCGCCCAACAGGCTGGCAAAGATGGGGACGGCGATCAGCAGGATCGACCCGACCCCGAAGGGGCCGTCGCTCAGCAGGATCACCACGCTCACCGCGTAGAAGACCAGGATCACCGCGCCCGCTCGCAGGGTGTATCCCAGGCGGCGGTTGAATTTGCACAGCAGCAGCAGCCCCACCAGCGCCAGATAAATGCCCATTCGGAGGGGCGATTCGCTGCGCAGGCCAGGCAGATTGGCGGCCAGAATCAAAACCCCCAGCGCGCTGGAGGCGGTCAGGATGCGCTCCAGCACTTGCTGGCGCAGTTCTTGCGGGGTGATGGCGGCCTGGAGTTCTGTGGCGGCCTGGTCTGCAAGCGGCTCTTCCGGCGGAGGCCCGCCAGGGGCCGGATTGGCCGGCCGGTTCATACTGAATATCGAAAGTTTCATCGTTCAGCCTCCGCCAGCGGCTCTTGGGGGGCGCTGTCATCGCCTGCCCTGGGCGGCTGGATGCGGATGTGCGCCCGGCGCGCGCCCAGGGCCAGCCCTAGTTCTTCGGCCGTCGTTTTGAGGATGCTCTGGATGTCTACAGCCCGGCGGATGCGGGCGGTGATCTCGTTCAGCATTTGGGCCTGCTCTACCTGGCGGCGAGAGGCTTCCAGCAGGTGGGCGTTATGCACCACCACTGCCGCCTGGATCGCCAGGGTGGCGAGCAGGCGCTGGTCTTGATCGGCAAAACGATATTCCTGGTAAATATCCTGGGCGACGATGACGCCGAGGATTTCTCCGGCAAACATCATCGGCGCGCCCAGCCAGGAGAGCGAAGCCTGGCCGACCACCACCGAGCCAACCTGGGCGCTCATGGCTTCCACTTCCTGGCGGTTTTTCAAGAGCAGCGGCTGCTGGGTGCGGATCACATGCCCGCTCAGGCTGTCGCCCAGGGCGAAGGGGGCCACCTGGCGCACATCGCCGTCCGAAACCATGTAGGGCGCATGCACCAGGTTGGTTTCAGCGTCGTAGAGCAAGACAGCAAACGAGCTGAACGTTCCCATGACTTTTTCGACCTGCTGGTGCAGCAGGGGGTAGATGGTTTCCAGGCTGGTTTCGCCGCTGTAGCTGCCTTCGGCAATCGTCTGGCTGACCTGCCAGACGGTTTCCATCTCTACCAGGCGGCGCTCGGTGCGGCCCTGGTTGCACACGCGCTCGATGGCGACGTCGGTCAGGTGGATCAGGCCGCGCAGCGGCTCCAGCAGGGCCGGGTGGAGCGGGGGGGCCTCCAGGTTGCGCAGCGCCGGGCGGGGTGGGCGGCCTACCACCAGCAGGCCCAACAATTGCTGGCCGAGCAGGTCGGGGATAAAGGCCGCCGATTCGCAGCCAATGGCGTGCGCCACTTCCAGCAGCTTTTCCAGGGCCGCCGAGGTGGGCTGGCGGGCCGGGTCGGCGGCCGCCTGGCGGGCGGTTTGCAGGCTGGCGCCCACGTCTTCCACCACGAGCAGCTCGCCCTGGCGGGCGGCGAAGAAGCTTTCCAGCGGGGCGATGGGCAGGTCGTCCAGGCCGGCGCTGCCCGCCTGGGGGCGCATCGAGGTTGGCTCGCCGCGGCAATCGAAGATTTCCAGGCTGTTGGGGGCGTCTTCGTGCTGGAACTGGTTGGTTTGCAGCAGCAGCGCATGCAGAAAGGGCGAACTTTTCAGGGCTTCGCCCACGGTTTGCAGCGCCTGCTCGATGGTTTCGATCTGGGCCAGCTTGCGCCCGGCTTTGAAGACCACTTCCTGGCTGGCGCCTACGAAGGGCGTCAGGCCGGGGGCGGCCAGCGAGGCGGCCGGCCGGGCCTCTTCGGCCGGGCGTTGGCTTTCCGCCGCCGGCTGGTTTTCGCTGAGGGCCAGCAGGCTGGCGATGGCCTGCAGCTCGGTCAGCGCCCGGCCTGAAAACGGGCCCAGGCGGCTGTCGCTGACCCGGCTGGCGGCGTACAGGTCGAGGATGCCGATCAGGCGTTCTTCGCCGCTTTCGCTGCGCCGGATCAGCGGCAGGCTGGCTTCGGCCAGGTTGGGGTCGCCTTCGGCCGGGCCGCTCTGGGCGCGGCGCGAGGCCAGGGTCTTGCTCACCATCCAATCGAGGGTGGGGGTCAGGTCGAGGTTGACGCGCGGTTCGTTGAACCGGCGGGCCAGGCGCGGCGGCAGGCTTTCGAGGCTGCCGGCGGTGTGGAGCAGGGCGGCGTAGCTGGCGCCGACCGGCTGGCTGCGTTCGATGCGGTACAGGGCGGCGAAGGTGCAGGCATATTGCTTGACGATCAGTTCCAGCGCGCCGCGCTGTAGTTCGCTGGGATTGGGGGCGGTTTCGACCAGGTAGGCCAGCCCCAGCAGGGCCTGCGATTGGCTCAGGCTGGGGCTTTCAGCGGCTCGCAGCGAGGCGCTGTGCCGGGCGGCTCTGATCTCGTCGGCCATCTGGTTGAAGCGCCGGGCCAGCAGGCCCAGTTCGTCTGGCCGGTCGGCGGGGGCGCGCTCGTCCAGTTCGCCCTGGGTGAAGCGGGTCAGGCTGGCGGCCAGCGCCTCGAGGGGGGCGGCCAGGCGGCGGCTCACCAGCCAGGCCAGCAGGCCCGTCAGCGCGACAACGCCGCCGGCCGCGGCCAGCGCCAGGCGTTGGGTTTCCAGTGGGGCCTGGCGCAGGGGCGCTCCAAACAGGCCATAGCCCAGGCCGGCCAGCAGCAAGACGGACAGCAGGGATACCGCCCAGATGGCTAGAAAAAGAACACGGGCCGCGCGCTGGCTGGCTCGTTCAGGAAATTCAGATGGAACCGGCGACATGCAGGCTCTCCTGGTCGGGATTCGGCTCTAAACCGCTATGTTAGGGATTATCCATCCCCGTTGGCAAATTGGGAGGGGTTTCTGACAGAATTGACAGCCGAATTTACAGCCACTTAACCCAACTCCCATACCGGTTCCCCGGCCAGGATGCGGCGGATCTGGTCAGGAAACTGATCCGGGTCGAGGGGTTTGGCGATGAATCCGTCAAAACTGGACTCGCGGGCTTTTCGCATCTGTTCCGGGCTGGCTTCGGCGGTGACGGCCACGACGCGCGTCTTTTTCAGCGAGGCGGCCGAGCGGATTTTTTGCAAGGCCCCATACCCGTCTTCGTAGGGCAGGCGGATGTCCATCAGAATCAGGTCCAGTTGGGGCAGGGTGTCGGCATATTCCACCACTTCATAGCCGGAGGTCTTCCATTCGCAGTGGATTCCCATGTATCCCAGCAAGCGGGCGATCAGCACAAAGTTGGCTACGTTGTCTTCGACCACCAGCACGGTCGTTCCTTTGGAGATGGACTGGCTGGCATCGTTTTGGCTTCCAATGTTTGGGTTCATCACAACTCGCTATGTACTGGTTTTACGCATCGTCAGGAACCGGATGATCTGCCGGGGCAGGGAATCAACGTCAATCGGTTTCTGGATATAGCCGTCGCAGCCGGCTTCCAGGCTGCGCTCGCGGTCGCCCTTGAGAGCGTTGGCGGTCATGGCAATGATCGGCACGTTTTGGAGGCCGGGCAGGGCTTTGAGCCGCGAGGTGAGGGTGTACCCGTCGATGTCGGGCATATTGATGTCCATCAAGATCAGGTCGGGCGTCTGGCTTTCCAGAAACTTCAACGCCTGGCCGGCGTCGGGGGCTTCGATCAGCCGGAAACCCTCGGCCATCAAAATGCGCCGCACCAACGTGCGGTTGTCCACGTTGTCTTCGACGTACAGGATCGTGGTGTTTGGGGCTTCAGGATATAGGTCGGACATTTGGTTCTATTTTAACACCAATTTTTAATCGAATAATGATTTTGCCCTATCATTCGTGCAAGATTCTTGCTTTTTTACGCCCGCCAGCCGCCAGCCCGGCTTTGGCGCAAAGACGACGGGCCGGGGCGCTGCGTAACGCGCCCCGGCCCGTCGTCGGGGGGAAATAGAGCGGGTGATGGGATTCGAACCCACGAATGTTAGCTTGGGAAGCTAATGCCTT
>CAYQDU010000143.1:0-11470 GCA_964416275.1 uncultured Anaerolinea sp.
TGACCTGTTGGAGAAGTTCAGCCTGGAACGCCTGAACCCGGCCCCGGCGGCGATCAACTTCGCCAAGCTGGATTACTTCAACGGGCTGCACATCCGCAGCCTGAGCGCCGCCGACCTGGCCCGGCGCATCCAGCCGTTCATGCAGCAGGCCGGCTATGCCGCCGACCTGGACACGCTGGAGCGCATCGCGCCCCTGGTGCGCGAGCGCCTGGCGACGCTGGACGACGCCCCGCAATGGATCGGTTTCTTCTTCCGTGATGAGGTGCAGCCGGAGGCCCAGGAACTGGTGGGCGCTAAGATGAGCGCGGCCGAATCGGCTGCCGCCGCCCGGCGGGCCTACGCTATCCTGGCGGGCCTGGCCGAGATCGACCTAGAAACCGCCGAGCCGCCCCTGCGGGCCCTGGCCGAAGAACTGGGCTTGCAGCCGGGGCAGTTGTTTGGCATTCTGCGCGTGGCCGTCACCGGGCAGAAGGTTAGCCCACCCCTGTTCGAGAGTATGGAGATTATTGGGCGCGAGAAAGTGCTCCAGCGGGTATACAACGCTATCGCCCGGCTGGAAGCGCTTTAAAAATCCACGGGCGCCGATCTTCGCGAATAGATAGCTCTCCACTCCGCCGTGGTGGGGGTGACTGGCAAGCTTTGCTCGTCAGGAAAGGTGTGGCTCTTCCGACTTCGCCGGAAGAGCCAACCAGAATCAAAAAACTGCGGGAGGTTCCCGCAGTTTTTTGATTCTGGCCTAGCCGGCCGATTTCTCGATCTTCGCCCAACTGTCCTTCAATGACACGGTGCGGTTGAAGGCCAGCTTTCCGGGGGCGCTGTCTTTATCCACCGCAAAGTAACCCAGGCGCTCGAACTGGAAGCGCTCGCCAACCTGGGCGTCTTTCAGCCCCGGCTCGACAAAACCATTCAGGACTTCCAACGAATTGGGGTTGATGAAATCGAGGAAGGTCTGGCTGTCTTCGTCCACATCTTCCGGGTTGGGGCGCATGAACAGGCGGTCATACAGGCGCATCTCGGCCGGCAGCGCGTGGGCAGCCGACAGCCAGTGAATGGTCGATTTGACTTTGCGCCCATCCGGGGCGTCGCCGCCGCGCGTGGCGGGGTCGTAAGTGGCGTGCACAATGGTTACGTTGCCGTCCGCGTCGGTCTCAAAGCCGGTGCAGGTGACAAAGTAGGCATAGCGCAGGCGCACCTCCCGCCCAGGGGTCAGGCGGTAATATTTGGGCGGCGGTTCAGCCCGAAAATCGTCCTGGTCGATGTAAAGCACCTTGCTGAAGGGCAGCGGGCGCGTCCCGGCTGAGGCGTCTTCCGGGTTGTTAACCGCGCTCATCTCCTCCACCAGGTCTTCGGGGTAGTTGTCAATCACCAGCTTGAGCGGTTTCAAAACCGCCATCTTGCGCGGGGCGATGCAGTTCAGCCGGTCGCGCACAATTTCCTCCAGCAAAGATACGTCGATGACGTTGTAGTTCTTGGCAACGCCCACCCGGGTGATGAATTCCAGCACCGATTCGGGCGGGAAGCCGCGCCGCCGCATCCCGGATAGGGTGGGCATGCGCGGGTCGTCCCAGCCACGCACGTGACCTTCTTTCACCAGCTTAATCAGCTTGCGCTTGCTCATCACCGTGTAGTTCAGGTTCAGGCGGGCAAATTCGATCTGCCGGGGGGCGTAGATGCCCAGTTCTTTCAGAAACCACTCGTATAGAGGGCGGTGGTTTTCGTATTCGAGCGAGCAGAGCGAATGCGTCACGCCTTCGATGCTGTCCGACTGGCCGTGAGCATAGTCGTACATCGGATAGATGCACCAGGCCTTGCCGGTGCGATGGTGGGGCGGCTCGTGGAGGATGCGGTACATAACCGGGTCGCGCATCAGGATATTCGGCGAAGCCATGTCGATCTTGGCGCGCAGCGTGCGCGCCCCGTCGGGGAACTCTCCAGCCCGCATGCGCTCGAACAGGTCCAGGTTTTCCTCGACAGAGCGCTCGCGCCAGGGGCTGTTGCGGCCCGGCTCGGTCCACGGGCCGCGGTATTCTTTCATCTCCTCCGGCGACAGGTCATCGACGTAGGCTTTGCCCTTTTTGATTAGCTCGACGGCCCACTGATACAACTGCTCGTAGTAGTCGGAAGCGTAATATTCGCGGTCTTCCCAATCGAAGCCCAGCCAGCGGATGTCTTCCTTAATGGCATCCACGTATTCGACATCTTCTTTCACCGGGTTGGTGTCATCGAAGCGCAAATTGCACTTGCCGCCGAATTCGCGGGCGATCAAGAAGTCAATGGCAAAAGCCTTGGCGTGACCGATGTGCAGATAGCCATTGGGTTCAGGCGGGAAGCGCGTCTGGACCCGCTGGTAGCGTCCGCTGCTCAGGTCTTCGGCTACGGCTTCGCGGATGAAGTCGGTGGGGATGGGGGGAGTATTTTCTACCATAGGGTCCTCGCTTTCTAAAGTTTGACTGGATATTATACTATATTGGCCTTCTGAGGACGGAATTTTCGAATACAGGATTTTTCCTGGCTCGTATAACGCTTGATGTTTAGCGCGTGGCGTTATATAATCTATCTGTGATCCAGTCTTTCGCAGACGAAGAGACAGAAAGAATCTTTCATCGCCAGCGATCGAGAAAGCTGCCCATTGAAATCCAAGCGGCAGCTTTGCGCAAACTGCGCATGTTGAATAATGCGCGAACCCTGCAAGATTTGCGCATCCCCCCGGCCAACCGCCTGGCAAAGCTGGCCGCCGACCGGGCCGGACAATCCAGCATCCGAATCAACGAACAATGGCGCATCTGCTTTATCTGGGGCGATCAGTCGGTCGAACAGGTTGAGATTGTAGGTAATCTGTAGGAGAATTCCCAGTGGAAGAAAAGCTGCCCCCCATTCACCCCGGCGAAGTCTTATTGGAAGAATTTCTCAAACCGCTGGGGTTGAGTCAGAATCGCCTGGCATTGAGCATCGGCGTTCACACCCGTCGAATCAATGAGATTGTTCTGGGCAAGCGCAGCATCAGCGCCGACACGGCCCTGCGCCTGGCTCGCTATTTTGGCGTCAGCCCACAGTTTTGGATGGGCCTGCAAAACGATTACGACCTCGACCGGGCCGCCGAAGCGCTGGGAACGCGATTAGAAACGGAAGTTCATATCTATGGCAGCTAGAACGAAATATCTCAAGAGGAAACCATGCTATCCAACCTGTTTTCGCAGCGCGGCCGGCCACTCCTGGCCTGGATTCCAATACTGACCCTCGGCGCGGCCATGCTGGCCTGCAACCTGAACTTGCCCGGCTCTGGGGCCAATTCGGTTGGCCCCACCCAAACCGCCATCTCCGTTCAGATGACTTCTCTGGCGGCCCAGATTCAGCCCACCCATACCAGCGGGCCTACCCCCATTCCGCTCACCACCAAGGGGCCGTCGGTCGATTTTGCCGCCACCTCGGCCGCCCTGGCGGCGCAGCTCACTACCACCGCCCAGGCCCAGGAACCGGCTGCCCCGCAGCCGATCATGGTGGAAACGCCCCTCCAGCCCACGCTGCCCCCATCCGAGCCGCCCACCCCGCCGCCGCCATCTGCGGCCGACCTGAACGCCTGGATGTCGGGCGCGGCCATCCTGGTATACGAGGATATGGTTACCGACCCCACCGAATCGCTGTACGTCAAAGACACGCTGAAAAGCATGGGGTTGAAAAACGTCAAGTGGGATGGAAACGCCATGGGCTGGTTCAAGAGCGACCTGCTGAGCAGCCCCAACGGCAAGCCGTGGGACCTGGTCATCATCGCGGCCGAGTCGCGCGACGAGGTTTCGGGCGAGTATTTCGATTATCTGACCGACGTCCTGAACCAGGGTACCTCCGTCATCATGGAATCCTGGTACCTGGACGACGTATCGGAAGGCAAGATCAGCCCGATACTGAGCAAGTGCGGGGTCACAGTATATCCGTATGTCCCCGGATCGGGCAGCGTCAACGACGTCGTGATGTACCCACTTCCCGGCGGTTCGGCTCACCCGGTGTTGAACGAGCCAAATCGCGGCCTGTCTTTCACGCAAGCCCGCGATACCTGGCTGTGGAGCTACGATCTGGGTTCGCAGATGGCCCTCACCGGCCAGGGCGACGCCCAACTGCTGATCGGCACCGATCCCCAACAAGAGGGCCAGGACGCCACGCTGGCGGTCTGCCGGAACGGCCAGCTTACCCTGCAAACCTTCAGCAGCCACTCATTTCCCTACACAGTCATGTATCCGCTGTGGGAAAACATGATCTACAACGCCCTGCGGGTACGTTTTTCCAGCGGCGGCTAGACAAGGTGGGCAGCATGACGATTGGACATTTTCTAGGCGGCATTGCGGCCGTGATCTGGGACGTGCAAACCGGGCGCTATCTCTTGCTGCGCCGCTCGGCTGAAAAAGACTTTCTGAGCGGCGATTGGGAGTGCGTCACCGGGCGGGTGGAGCAGGGAGAAGGCTACACGCAGGCCGCCCAACGCGAAATCCTGGAAGAGATCGGCGTGGCGGCCCGGATCGAGTTTTTGATCGGCGTGACCCATTTCTACCGCGGCGCGCCCGATCCCCAGAATGAACTGCTGGGCGTGCTGTACGGCTGCTCGCTCGACGCGCCGGAACAGGTGCGCCTGGAGGCCGAACATTCCGAACTGCGCTGGGCCACCACGCTCGAAGCTGAGGCCCTCCTGCCTGATGGTCACTGGCTGCGGCCCGTGCTGCGCCGGGCCGACCTGCTCCGCCAGCGCCTGCCCGCCGACCTGCGTCAGGAGTTCCGCCAGCAAGGGATGGAGTTCTAATCTGCTTTCGACAAACCGCCAAAAATAAGAGCCAAAGGAAGGATGCGATGAAAGACAACTCTCCATTTGCCAAATTTGCTCTGGGCCTGGGAGCAGGCTTTACCGCCGGGTACGTCCTGTACCAGCAGGCCTTCGCCTGGCGGCGGCTGCAAGAGGCCAGCGTACCGCGCATGCTGACCGAACATCGCCATGCTCGCGCGCAGGCCGCCCAGCCCATGGAGCGAATCGAACTGGGGCGAGATGAAACCGAAGTCTACACGATGACGCATACGCTTGAGGATGGCATCGAACGTATCGTCTACACCCCCAAGCAGCGCCGCTTCGAAACGCCCATCCTGATGACCCATGGGATGTGGCACGGGGCCTGGTGCTGGCAGCCCTGGCAAGAATTGTTTGCCGCCTGGGGCTGGGAAAGCCACGCCTACAGCCTGCCTGGTCACGGCCAATCGCCCACCCAGCGCCCCATCCGCCTGTGTACCCTGGAGTACTACCTGGCCTTCTACAAAGCCGAGGTAGACCGCCTGGAACGCAAGCCGGTGTTGATGGGCCACAGCATGGGCGGCGCACTGACCCAGTGGTATTTCCGTTATGTAGACGACGCCCTCCCGGCGGCGGTCCTGGTGGCGCCCTGGGTGTATGACAACGCCATGACGAACGCCTTTTTGCTGTTCCTCAAAGCCGAT
Source organism: uncultured Anaerolinea sp. (assembly GCA_964416275.1). Taxonomy (GTDB): domain Bacteria; phylum Chloroflexota; class Anaerolineae; order Anaerolineales; family UBA4823; genus RBG-16-57-11. The sequence goes on from CAYQDU010000143.1 coordinate 5,470, forward strand.
CCGGTGGGCGTGCTGCGCATCTTTACCGACTGGTCGACCACGGCCCTGGTACGCAGCCCCGAGTCGACCGCCCGCCTGCTCTTGGGGCCAAACGCCGGGGTCAGCCCCGAATGGCTGCACGCTCGCCTGGGGCCTGAATCATCGCTAATCACGATGCAGCACATGCCGCCCCATTGGTACCCGCCCGCCCAGGTGCATACGCCCATCCTATGGGTGGCAGGCGAAAAGGACGCCGTCGTCTCGCTCGACGGCCAGCGCCGCTCGGCAGCCCATTATGGGGCCGACCTGCTGGTGGCCGAAGGAGCCGGGCATAACCTGATGCACGAGCGCAACCAGGCCGAGATCGCCCAGACCATCCACGAATGGCTGGCGCGCCAGGCCGTCGCCTGAGGCTGCCTATTTTCTCTATTCCGACCTGGTCGGAAAAATCAAAAAACTTCGAGGCTTCACGATGGAATTCATCAAATATCAAGCTCTGGGGAATGATTACCTGGTGTGCGACCCGCAGGTTTGGGGCGCAGACCTGCGCCCAGAGCAGATTCGCCAGGTATGCGACCGGCATTATGGGGCCGGAAGCGATGGGATCTTGCTCGGCCCGCTGGTCAGCGAAAGCGCCGACTTCGGTCTGCGCATCTTCAACCCGGATGGCAGCGAGGCCGAAAAGAGCGGCAACGGGCTGCGCATTTTCACCCGCGCCCTGTGGGACCGGGGATTGCTGGCCCCCGACCCGGTCCAGCCCGGCGCGTCGCAGCCTTGCCGCATCCAGACCAAAGGCGGGCTGGTGCAGGCTGAGGTGTTAGATCATGGCTGCATGGTGCGGGTGGCGATGGGCCGGCCCACCTTTGATAGCACTCGCATTCCGGTGGCCGGGCCGCCGCGCCAGGTGATCGACGAGACGATGACCATCGACGGGCAGACGCTGCGCTACTGCGCCGTCAGCATGGGCAACCCGCACTGCGTGGTGCTGTGCGATGAAACCAGCGAGGCCCTGGCCCGCTGCCTGGGGCCGCTGATCGAAAACGAGCCGCGCTTCCCCAACCGCATCAACGTTCAGTTCCTGCAGGTGCTGGATCGGGCCAATATCCGCATTTTCATCTGGGAGCGAGGGGCGGGCTATACCCTGGCTTCGGGATCGAGCAGCTGCGGCGCGGCCAGCGTGGCCCGCAAACTGGGCTATTGCGACTCGGCCATCGCCGTCCATAACCCCGGTGGGACGATCCAGGTCAACTTTGCCGCCGATGAGATGGTCTACATGACTGGCCCGGTGGCGCGGGTCTACCGTGGGGTCTGGGAAGAACCGGAGGAAACGCTGCGCCAGGGGCGGCTGCCCCTGGCGCAGCCCTAGATAACGCCTAATCTTGTACGGCAATCACCCCGCCGCGGGTGGCGTTGAGGATGTCAATCTCGGCCCGGCCCACTCCGGCGGTTTGCTGTACCTGGCGGCACACTTGCACGGCGATCTGGGCCAGGTCGGCTTCGCTCAGCCGGCGGTCGGCTTCCAGCATGGCCCGGAAGCGCGGCTCGGTTCCAGAATAACGCAGGTTGACCCGCACCAGGCCGGGCGCGGCCAGCGTCTCTTGCTCCAGGGCGGCCAGGGTTTCTTTGGACAGGCGCGGGCCGCGGCCCACGTAGGCCGAGGCGATGATCTGGGGCGTCTTGCCCACCCCGGCGGCAAATTCGGCCAGCGACCCGGCCCCCGATTCGACGTACGCCCGGATGACGTACAGGGCCGTGCGCAGCCCATCCCCGGTAGGATGGTCGTCGTCCACGATGAGGATATGCCCGGCCTGCTCGCCGCCCACGCCGATCTGCCGGCTGTCGGATTCAGACTGGCGCAGGGCGAAGATTTGATCGGTGACGTATTTATCGCCCACCGGGGTTTCGTACATTTTGATCCCGGCTGCTTCCAGGCGGGTCTTCAGGCCGCTGTTGCGCATGACGGTGGTGACCACCGAGCGAGCCAGCAGGCAGCCGCGGGCATCGAAATAGCGGGCCAGAAACCCGATCATGTGATCGCCGTCGATCAGCCCACCCTGTTGATCAACGAATACAACCCGGTCGGCGTCGCCGTCGAAGGCCAGGCCAAAGTCGGCCCGGTGATGCTGGATCAGCAGGCGCATCTCCTCAGTCGAGCGGCGTACATGTTCCGAGCCGCCGTCTACGTTGATGTTAAGCCCGTTGGGCGAAGCGTGAATTGCGACCACCTCCAACCCCAGGCGGCTTAACGTCTCTGGGGCGATAAACGAGGCCGCCCCGTTGGCGCAATCGACCACTACCTTCAGCCCATCCACCTGCAGGTTGGGATGTTCGGCCAGCAGGCTGCGAGCGTACATCTCTTGAAAAATCTCGCCGTTATGAACGTGGCCCAGGCGGGCGTGAATGTCAAACGCCGGGCCGGGCTGGTCGGGCGCCGCAGGCAGCAGAGATTCGATGGCTTCTTCCTGGGCTTCGGGCAGCTTGCGCCCATCCTGATTGAAGAACTTGATTCCATTCTGGTCGGCCGGGTTATGCGAGGCCGAAATGACTACCCCGGCGTCGAAGTGCGAGTGCTGCACCAGCCAGGCCACGCCCGGCGTGGGTACCACCCCCAGGTCGATCACATGCACGCCGCTCGCCATCAGCCCGGCATCCAGGGCTTCTTGCAGCATGGCGCTCGATTGGCGCGTGTCGCGCCCAATCACCACTGTGGCCTCGCGCCGCTCGCCGCGGATCACCCGCCCGGCGGCCTGCCCCAATTGCAGCGCAAAGGATGGCAGCATCGGCCACTCGCCCACCACCCCCCGAATTCCATCAGTCCCAAAAAATTTTGGCATAAAAAATTCCTCATTTAGGTACTCTGGCGCCGCCTCATTAAACCGTGGAGCGCTACCAGTACTCCGGCTTCGCCGGGAAAATTGCTCTCTATGAGGGAGTCAGGCGGTTCCAACGCCCAACTTTCCCGTAGAGAGATCAAATTCCGCCTTCGGCGGAAGAGCCATCATTTGGTTGGATGAGAACTTGTTGTGATTATACAACACTCTGTGTTATGATTTTCATTACAAGGGAGTGATCGTATGAAAGAGATTAACCGTTTCATTGTGATTGTATTAGACGGCGTGGGGGCGGGCGAAGCGCCCGACGCGGCCGTTTATGGCGACGTGGGCAGCAATTCGCTTTCCAACACGGCCAGGGTGGTGGGCGGGTTGAAGCTGCCCCACATGGGCGCGCTGGGCCTGGGCTACATCACGCCGATGGAAGGCGTGCCGCCGGCCCCCCAGCCCCAGGGCGACTTTGGCAAGCTGACTCCGCGCTCGGCCGGCAAGGACACCATTTCCGGGCATTGGGAACTGATGGGCGTACGCCTGGCGACGCCCTTCCCCACCTATCCCAACGGCTTCCCGCCGGAAGTGATCGCCGAATTTACCCGCCGGGTGGGGCGCGAAGTGCTGGGCAACAAACCTGCCTCCGGCACCGAGATTATCAAAGAGCTGGGCGTGGAGCATATGCAGACCGGCAGGCCCATTGTCTACACCTCAGCCGACAGCGTTTTCCAGATCGCCGCCCACGAAGAGGTCATCCCCATCGACCAGTTGTACTGGATGTGCCTGCAGGCGCGTGAGATGCTGCAAGAACCACCCCACAACGTTGGGCGGGTCATTGCCCGCCCGTTCATAGGCCGCACGCCAGAGGACTTCAAGCGCACCGACCATCGCCGGGATTATCCTCTCCTGCCGCCGGTGCAAACCATCCTCGAAAAGACCGTGGCAGCCGGACTGGAAGTGGCCTCGGTGGGCAAGATCGATGACATCTTTGCCCATCGCGGCTTTACTCGTAAAAACCACACCCTCGACAACGTGGAAAGCATGCGGGCCACTACCCGCCTGCTGGACGACGACTTCCGCGGCCTGATCTTCACCAACCTGATCGAGTTCGACATGACCTACGGCCACCGCAACGACGCTCCCGGCTACGCCGCCGCCCTGCAGCGGGTGGATGAGCTTCTGCCCGAAATGCGCCGCCGAATGCGCCCCGGCGACATCGGCATGTTTGTGGCCGATCACGGGGTAGACCCCACCACACCCAGCACCGATCACTCGCGCGAATACGCCCCGCTGCTGGTGTTTGGGGCCGAACAAGGATCGGTGCTAAAGCCGGGCGTCGACCTGGGGACGCGGGAATGTTTTACCGATGTAGGCGCCACGATTGCTGAAGCTTTCCACCTGGAACCGCCGCTCTATGGGACGAGCTTTCTGAGCCAGATCGCCTGACCTGCGGCATAGGCGCTCATTCAGGGAGCGGTTGTATGGCGTGCAGCCATACAACCGCTCCCTTTCGATGCCCGCCCGGCTCAGGCCGCCTCTAATACCGCCGGGCGAACGTATTGTTCATAAAGCTGTCGCGCCAGCAGGAACAGCGCCCCTAGACCGAGCAGAATACCGATGAAGTTCAAGATTCCGCCGATTACCGGAATCTGAGTCAGCAGAACGAACAGAATGATCCCAATCGCAGGCGGCCAGACACGGTTGTTGGTCATACGCGGCCCCAGGCGGCTCAAGAGCAGCCGCCCCAACACATAGCCCACCACGATCTTCGACAAATACGAGGCGGCGATCTTAAAGACCACCGTCAGGGTCATAAACGCCATCGACCCTACGCCCAGGGTAGTCCACAGCAGGTCGTTCAGGGTCATCATTCCCAGGGCAATCGAGAGAATCACCGCCGCGGCGATGACCAGCGAAAGCAGGAAGAACAGGCCCACATAGGTCAGCACGCCCCAGCCCAGGCTGAGGAACGGGCGCTGCTGCAGCATGTCGGCGCTGCGGCGCAGAAGATTGGGCAGCGTGTAAGACAGCAGCAGCCCGATCAACAGCAGGGTCGCCAGGCTGCGCAGCAGGTCGGTCAGCCAATCCAACAGCTTTTCAGATTGAGTCGGTTCGGGCGGGGTGGGCGGACTGGTAGGCTCGGGCGGGGGCGGAGCGTAGGCCAGCGGGCCGCGCACCACTCCGGCCGGAATCGAGACTTCCTGCGGGGCGGTGTAGACCAGGCCGCCGCCCACCCTGGCCCCTGGGTCAATGTGCAGCCCCCCCATGACTACCGTGGGAGCGGGCAGGGCCGCCTGGGCGGGGAAAAAGGCCATCAGGTTAAACGGCGGGGTTTCACTGGACTGGCTGACAGAGACGCTCAGGTCGCCATCCACCGCGCCGGCCAGGGTCAACCCCTCGCTCTGCACGCGTGCGTTGCGCCCCACCTGCCCGCCCAGGAACACCCCCGAAGCAATTGCCACCAGGTCGCGCGTCACCTGGCCACCCTTCTGCACATCCAGGTTATACCCGGCCGCCACCAGGTCGCCGCCTACAACGGCCTGCGGGCCAATTGACAGCACCGCCCCGGCGATGCGGGCCGTATCACCCACCCGGCCGCGGATGACCACCCCCTGCCCGGCGGCCAGCAGGTCGCCGGTAACAATACCCGTATCTTCGATGATGACCGCGCTGCCCAGCGCCACCAGGTCGCCCTGGATGGTTCCCCGCACCACCACCGTACTGGCTGTGGCATACAGATCGTCATCCACCACTTCCCCCGCAGCGATGATAACCTGCTCGCCGCCGCGCGGAGTGAACGCCTGGGCGGGCGTCGCCAGGGCCAGGATCAGAATCAACAGCAGGGCCAGGCCCGCCAGGCGTTTGAGCCAAGAATGAGGTTTCATAAAAATATCCTTTAGCGTTTTGTCGATGCGCCTATTGAACCACAAATTGCTGCAATTGGCGCAAATTTGGTAGCTCCTTACTCAACCGTAGAAAGAGGGTTAACCGGGGATCCTGGCGTACTCCGTGCGCCCGATACCATCCCATTAAACCGTGGAACAGGTATGGCGCTCTTCAAGCGCCTTCAAAAAGAGATGTTACGTGGATTTTGCCGCACTTCGTGCGACAAAATCTACGATTAATCCTCTTTCCAGGCGAGCTTTGCTCGCCTGGAAAAGCTCGCCTGTCGCCTCCACCACGGTTGCGTGGGGAGCTAG
>CAYQDU010000144.1:0-11338 GCA_964416275.1 uncultured Anaerolinea sp.
AGCGTTCAGGTGGTCGATCACCTGAGCGAAATCCGAAACGGTCGAACCTGGGGTCGCCAGCTTCGCCGCCGGAGTCGCCTGGGGCGCGAGGATCGCCAGAAAACCAGCGGTCAGCAGCAGCGCCAGGCTGATGGAGCCTATTAACTTGAGAACTCTTGCAGATGAATGAAACACAGTAGCCTCCTGCTCCGACAAATAAGAAACCAATTCTCGCCATTTCTCAACGGTCGAGACAATGAAGATCAGTTTAATTATACAATGGCCTGTGCTTTTCCGACGTTTCTTACAAGAATGCAAGATAATTTTACGCCAAACGAACAGGCCGATTTCGGCAAGTCATCCTAAATAGTTGACGAACCACCTCCGGTTGAAACATTAATCCGCCCGGCGTCCCCCAATCGGGTCTACATCAGACTAATACTATCATAATTAATGGAAATTTTACGCAGTTCTTCAGTACTAACCCGGTGGCAGCCTGCAATCTGCCTGGCAGAACCATGCGCGGCGCGCGGCGCGCGGCGCGGTCAAGCCCTCCAGCCAGACGTCGGAATGGGCCTTCATTTATAGCGTTCACCCGCGCTGGAATCCAGATTGACAAATCAGAACATGTATTCTATAATAGTTTCACCAGGAAAGGGGTTCGGGATGACGGCTCCCATCGACCAACTGCGCCAGCTTTCTACCGAGACGACCTTCGAGCCGGCTGAGGATTACGGCTGCCCGCGCCTCAGCCCGCGCCAGCAGGACGGGATCAATGTGAGCCACGCCCAACTGCCCAACGGCAAGCGCATTGCCTATCTCAAGACCCTGCTCACCTCGGCCTGCGAGCGCAACTGCTTTTACTGCCCGTTTCGGGCCGGGCGAGATTTCCGCCGGGCCAGCCTGAAAGCCGACGAGATGGCCGGGCTGTTTATGGCGATGCAGCGGGCCGGGCTGGTGGAGGGGATGTTCCTCAGCTCTGGGGTGGCAGGCGGCTCGATCCGCACCCAGGATCAAATCCTGGCGGTGGGCGAGCTGCTGCGCCGCAAGTATCGGTTCGAGGGGTACCTGCACCTGAAACTGATGCCGGGGGCCGAGCAGGCCCAGGTGGAGCAGGCTATGCGCCTGGCCGACCGGGTGTCGCTCAACCTGGAAGCGCCCAACACCGCCCGGCTGGAGCGCCTGGCCCCGCGCAAGTCTTTCCTGGACGAGCTGCTCCAGCCGCTGCGCTGGGTGGACGAGATCCGCCGCACCCGGCCAGAGCGGCTGGGCTGGCGCGGCCGCTGGCCGTCGATGACGACTCAGTTTGTGGTGGGCACGGTGGGCGAAAGCGACCTGGAACTGCTGCAAACCACCGATTATCTGCACCGGCGGCTGCACCTGGGCCGGGCGTATTTCTCGGCTTTCCACCCCATCGTCGATACGCCATTCGAGAACCAGCCTGCAGCGCACCCGGCGCGCAAGCAGCGCCTGTACCAGGCGTCGTTCTTGCTGCGCGATTACGGTTTTGGCCTGGAAGAGTTGCCCTTCACCCCCAGCGGCGACCTGCCCCTGGCGGCCGACCCCAAGCTGCTGTACGCCCGCCAGCATTTCGAGCAGGCCCCGCTGGAGATCAACCGGGCCGGGCCGCGCGATCTGCTGCGCATCCCTGGCATTGGGCCTAAGAGCGCGGCGGCCATCCTGGCGGCCCGCCGCCAGGCCCGCATGACCAGCGTGGACGATCTGCGCCGCCTGGGTATCCAGGCCGAGCGGGCGCTGCCGTTCATTTTGCTGGATGGACGCCGCCCGCCCTACCAGCTGTCGTATCTCTAAGGTGCGGCGCATCCGCACAGGCGCTAGCTCCCCACTTAACCGCTATTTTTGGTTTTTCAAGCGCTCGAAGGCCCCTACCCAGGGAACGCCCAGGTTGTGACGCTTCGGCACGTCTACGGCGTGCAGCTTTTCGGCGATCTGGGCGGCGTTGAGGGCAATGGTGGGCCAGTCTTCGGCCAGCAGGGCCTGGCGGATGGCCTGGCTGGTCTTGCCCGTCCAGGCCCATTCCATGCGATAGCGGTCGGCTTTGAGCCAGTAGCCGCGCTTCTCCCAGGCTTCGACCGATGTTTCGATCCCCGCATGGATCGTCCCCAGGGCCAGCGACAGGTAGGCGGCCAGGTCGCGGGTTTCGGCGCTGGTTTCGGTCTGGCGCATTAGCTCGCGCAGGGCCAGCACCACGCTGCGCACCAGTTGGGTTTTTTCTTTGCCAGAATCAGGATTGATAACGCGTCCCAAACAAAACCTCCAGTAGACGACGAACTATGGACGACGGACGACGATTATAACACCGAACTTCCGCGGCGCATCTGCGAACGCCAATTGACTCCCATCAGGGTGTGGCTTATAATTCCCCCCGCCGGGGAAGTGGCGGAATTGGCATACGCGCATGACTTAGGATCATGTGCCGCGAGGCGTGCGGGTTCGAGCCCCGCCTTCCCCACTGGCCTGTGGGCGGGTTGCCCTTCGAAAGTGGGGCAAACTGCCCACATTTTCATATATTCATCTAACAATAGCCCCCCTGCCCGCATGATATAATGCAACGATTCATCCGGCCCGATTGTGAGCTTGCGGGCTGGGCTTAGCGTATCTGGCTATCATTCATCTCTCTTTCTGCAGAAGGATTGCAACACCTTGAAAATCGAAACTCAAATCCGTGAAGATCATCAAGCCAAGCTGACCGTCGAAGTGGAGGCCGAGCGCCTGGAAAGCTTGAAGCAGCGCGCCGCCGCCAAGATCGCCCGGAAGGTGCGCGTGCCGGGCTTCCGCCCGGGTAAGGCCCCCTATCACGTCATCGTTCGCCAGGTAGGCGAGGCGTCGATTGTGGAAGAAGCGGTCGAGATGCTGGTGGAAGAAATTTACCCCGAGGCCATCCAGCAAGCCGATATCCACCCCTATGCCGCCGGACAGCTTGAAAACATCAGCAGCATGGACCCGGTGACCCTGGAATTCCTGGTTCCGCTGGAGCCGACGATAGACCTGGGCGATTATCAATCGATTCGCAAATCCTACGAATTACAGGAAATTACAGATGAAGACGTAGAGCGGGTGGTGCGCGATCTGCAGGAACGCCAGGCAATGATCGAGCCAGTGGAACGCCCGGCCCAGGCCGGCGACCTGGCGACGGTGCGCATGGCCGCCGTGCGCCGCCCCCAGGCCGAAGCCGAAACCGCCGAGGGCGAAGAAACCGCCCCGAAAGACCTGACCCTGATCCGCGAGCGCTCGATGCCGCTGGTGGTCTACACCGCCGACGACCCCGACGCGGCCGGCGAATGGCCCTACCCCGGCTTCAGCAGCCTGCTGATCGGCAAATCGGCCGGCGACGAACTGAACACGGAATATACCTGGCCGGAAGACTCGGAGCAGGAGAACCTGCGCGGCGTCACCGCCGATTTCAAGGCCACCCTGGAAGCCGTCAAGGCCCGCATCCTGCCGGAAGCCAACGACGAGTTTGCCGCCGGGCTGGAGGGCGATTTCGAGGATATGGCCGGCCTGCGCAAAGACATCCGCCAGATGCTCGAAAGCCAGTCGCGCGAGGCCTACGACCAGAGCTACGACGACGCGATCCTGGAAGAGGCGATCAGCCAGGCTACCTATCATTACCCGCCGCAGATCGTTGAACGCGAAATCGACACCGTGATCCACGACCTGGAACACCGCCTGGAACACCAGAACATGGACCTGGGGCTGTACCTCAAGACGCGCAACATGGACGAAGCAGCCCTGCGCGCAGAGGTCCGGCCGGTGGCCGAAAGCCGCATCAAGCGGGCTTTGTTCCTGGTGGAATATGGCAAACAGAGCCAGATCGAAGTCCAGCCCGAAGAGCTGCAGAAGGAAGCCATCCAGACGATGCGCTACCTGTACAACAGCCTGCCAGAAAAAGAAACCCGCAAGCTTTCGGAGCGCGACGTATACACCAATGTAGTAAACAACGTCCTGGCCGAGATGCTCTCGAAGCGGGCGATGGAGAGCTTCCGCAACCTGGCGAGCGGGCGGCAAGAAGCCGCCTCGGCCGCCCAGGCCGCGGCCGCCGAAACGCCCCTGGCCCCGGTAGAGGAGCCGACCAGCGGCGAGACCCCTGAATAACGCCGATACGAGATAGGGGCAAGCTCGTATCTACCTGAACGAGTGTTTCTTTTAGGAGGAAACCGATGATGCAACCTAATCTCTCGAAGCTTGACCCGCGCGCTTTATTCGTGCCAACCGTGATCGAAGAATCGGGGCGGGGCGAAAAGGCGTTCGACATCTTCTCGCTGCTGCTGCGCAACCGGATCATCTTCGTCGGTACGCCCATCAGCGACCAGAGCGCCAACCTGATCGTGGCCCAACTGCTGTTCCTGAGCAGCGAAGACCCCGAAGCGCCGATCTCGATGTACATCAACTCGCCCGGCGGGCAGGTCTATGCCGGGCTGGCGATCTACGACACGATGCAGATGATCCCTAACACCATCCGCACCCTGGCGATGGGCATGACCGCCTCGTTTGGCACCGTGCTGCTCACCGCCGGGACGAAAGGCGAGCGCTACGCCCTGCCCAACGCCACAATCCACATGCACCAGCCCCTGGGCGGGGCCGAGGGCCAGGCTTCGGACATCGAAATCCAGGCCCGCGAAATCCTGCGCCTGAAGGATCGCCTGAACAACATCCTGGCCAAGCACACCGGCAAGCCGGTGGAAATCATCGAGCGCGACACCAACCGCGATTTCTATATGGATGCCAAGGCGGCTGTGGACTACGGCCTGGTCGATCACGTGATGGATCTGCCGGGGCATAAGAAGTAGCCGTCAGAAAAACCGGCGTTTTGATCTGGCGTTTGGCTTTGGCTGGCGGTGCGGGGGTCGTGCATGGCTGCCGCCCGCGGTAAGTCAACTGAATGGATGGAAGGGCTGCCCTGGCCTGAAGCCGGGACAGCCCTTCCAGAAACGACAAGCTTCGATGGTACACACACACGATACATTCCCCCTTCCGACGATCAAGGCCCTCATTTTGGATATGGACGGGGTTCTGTGGCGCGGCGATCAGCCGTTGGGCGACCTGCCGGCGATCTTCCAGGCCTTCGAGCAGGCCGGGCTGAAGACGGCCCTGGCGACTAACAACGCTACCCAAACGCCTCAGCAATACCTGGATAAGCTGGCCCGTTTTGGGGTGCGGCTGGAGAGATGGCAGATCGTCAACTCGGCGCTGGCGGCGGCGGAAATGCTGGCCGAGCGCTTCCCGCAGGGCGGGCCGGTGTTCGTGGTGGGCGAGCAAGGGCTGTACGATGCGCTGAGCGAGCGCGGTTTCCGCCCGCTCAACCCGCCGGGTGCGGTCGTCCCCGGCGGAGCGCAGGCCGGGCCAGAGCAGCCGGTGGCGGTGATTGCGGGGATGGACCGGGCCATCAGCTACCCCAAGCTGAGCCTGGCGACGCAGTACATCCGCCGGGGGGCGCTGTTTGTTGGCTCGAACCCAGACCGCACCTATCCCCTGCCCTTCGGACTGGTTCCGGGCGCGGGGGCCATCCTGGCGGCCCTCGAGGCGGCCACCGACGTCGCGCCGCTGATTGCGGGCAAGCCGGGGCCAGAAATGTACCGGGCGGCGCTGCGCCGCCTGGGGACGGCCGCTCACGAAACCCTGGTGGTAGGCGACCGGATCGAGACGGATATCGCCGGGGCGCAGGCCCTGGGCTGCCCCACAGCCCTGGTGCTTTCGGGCGTGACCCCGCCCGAACAGGCCTACGCCTGGACCCCGCCGCCCACCCTGATTGCGCCCGACCTGACCGCCATCGCCGGGCAGGTGCGCAGCATGGCGCGGATAGGGGGCCAACCTTGATCCAACAACCCAGCGAAATCGGCGAGATTCGGCCCCTGATCTACGATCTGGACCTGCCGGCCCTGGAAGAAACCCTGGCCCGCTGGGGCGAGCCATCCTACCGGGCGCTGCAGGTCTGGCAGGGGTTGTATAAACGCCTGTGGGATAGCCCGGAAAAGTTCACCAATCTGCCGCGCAGCCTGCGCCTGCGGCTGGAAGACAGCTTCAGCTTTTCAGCCCTGCAGCCGGCCGCAACCCTCGAATCGAGCGACGGGGGGACGCTCAAGACCCTGTTCAACCTGGCCGACCACCTGGCAATCGAGGCCGTGCTGATGCGCTACAGCAAGCGCCGCACGCTGTGCATCTCCAGCCAGGCGGGCTGCGCCATGGGCTGCGTGTTCTGCGCCACCGGGCAGATGGGCTTCCGGCGCAACCTGACCAGCGGCGAGATTGTGGAGCAAGTGCTGTATTACGCCCGCCAGCTGGCCCAATCCGGCGAGCAGGTGACCAACATCGTAGTGATGGGCATGGGCGAGCCGTTCCACAACTACGACGAAACCCTGGCGGCCATCGAGCGCCTGAACCACCCCGAAGGGCTGAACCTGGGGGCGCGGCGCTTCACCATTTCGACCGTCGGGCTGATCCCGGCCATCCGGCGTTTCACCAGCGAGAAGCGCCAGGTGAATCTGGCGATCTCGCTGCACGCGGCCGACGACGAGCTGCGGGCTTCGATGCTGCCCATCGACCGCAAATACCCGCTCAACGATCTGCTGGCGGCCTGCCAGGACTACGTAGAAGCCACCGGGCGGCGCATCACGTTCGAGTGGGCCTTGATCCGCGAAGTCAACGACACGCCCGAACAGGCAGCCCGGCTGGTAGAACGGCTGCAGCCGTTCCTGCGCGGCGGGGCCGCCCTGTGCCACGTGAACGTGATTCCGCTCAACCCGACCCGCAGCTATCGCGGGAAAGCCACCACCCGCGAGCGGGCCGAGGCCTTCAAGGCGATCCTCGAGGCGGCGGGCATTCCCTGCACGATCCGCATGCGGCGCGGAATCGACATCCAGGCCGGGTGCGGGCAGTTAGCCACCGCGGCGCGGGCGGAGGCCGATGGCATTTTCCGGCTGGCGCGCAACGCTGCAGGCGGTCCTTCCAAGGGCGGCGCGAGCAAAGGCGGCCCGGCGGCCAAAGCTAGCGCGCCGGCCAGCAAGCCAATCGCTCGCCCGGCCCACCCCCAGCCATCCAAACCATCCAAACCGGCCAAACCGGCCCGACCGCACCCGGCCGGCTCGCGCCCGGCGCCGCCTTCCAAGCCGGCTGGCAGCGGGCCGAAAAAGCCGGGCGAGCCGCGCCCGGCCGGATCGACCCCCGCCACGGCCGCCAAACCCGCCGTGCGCCGCGAGCCGCGTCAGTCGTGATTCGAGCGCTGTTCCGGCTGTTCTTCTATCTGCTCTACCAGCCGCTGGCCTGGACGTATGACTGGGTGGCGGCTTTCGTTTCGGCCGGGCTGTGGCAAGACTGGATCGCGGCCATCCTGCCCGACCTGGATCGATCAACCGGGCGGCTGTTGGAGCTGGGCTACGGGCCGGGGCATCTGCAAACCGCGCTGGCCCAGCGCGGCCAGGCGGTGTTTGGGCTGGATCGCAGCGCCCAGATGGGCCGCCAGGCGGCCAGGCGGCTGCGCCAGGCGGGCCAGCCGGCCCGCCTGGCGCGCGGCCAGAGCCAGGCCCTGCCCTTCCCGGCCGGAACCTTCGAGCGGGTGTTCTCGACCTTCCCCACCGAATACGCCATCCATCCCGACACACTGGCCGAGGTCTGGCGGGTGCTGACCCCCGGCGGGCGGTGGGTGATCCTGCCCGACGCCTGGGTGACGGGGCGCAGCCCGGCGCAGCGGTTTTCGGCCCTGCTGTTTCGCCTGACCGGGCAATCGGCCACGCTGGCCGGCGACGATTGGCTGACCCCGTACCTGGAGCGCTACCGCCAGGCGGGGTTCGAGGTGCAGGTAGAGCGCCGCCCGCTGCGGGCTAGTGTGGCGTTAATCGTCACCGCCGCCCGGCCTGCCTGACCCGGTGGAGCGGGCGGCGCCTAGCGAAGCTCGCCAGCCCCCACGATTGAAGAATGAAGCCGGAAGAACCTATATTGCACATCCCGCCAAAGCGAGTTAGAATATCGGCTATGGAAGTGCAGATTGCCGTCGCCAAAGTTCGCAAATATGCCACCAGCAACAGCGGAGACACGGTGGAAGTGGTCGAGCGCCCGCAGGGCGGGCTGTCGGTGGTCATGGCCGACGGGCAAAGCTCTGGGCGGGGGGCCAAGAGCGTCTCGAACCTGGTGGTGCGCAAGGTGATCGCCCTGCTGGCCGAAGGGGTGCGAGATGGCGCGGCGGCGCGGGCCGCCTCCGACAGCCTGTATACCGAGCGCGGGGGAAAGGTCTCGGCCACGCTCAACATCATTTCCATCGACCAGCAGACTCAGACGATGGTCATCACCCGCAACAACCCGGCCCCGGCCATGCTGGCCTACGGCGAGGAGATCAAGGTGCTGGAAGATTCCAGCCAGCCGGTGGGCATCTACCGCGGCACGCGCCCGGTGATCACCGAAGTGCCGCTGGAGACGGGGCTGCACGCGGTGGTGTATACCGACGGGCTGGTGCATGCCGGCGAGCGCTGCGGCGAGAGCCTGGATGTGGCGGCCTGCCTCCAGGCCCTGGTGGCCGATCAGCCCGCCCCGCCGCAGATGATCGCCGATTCGCTTCTGGAGCAGGCCCTGAGGCTGGACGAGAACCGCCCGGTGGACGATGTGAGCATTGTGGTGGTGAGCGTACTGCCGGCCGCGCCCGACGAAGTGCGGCGCATGTTTGTGCGCCTGCCGTTGAAATCCTGACATGCCCCCGGCCCCGGTTGATCGCTCTCCGCTTGAGCCATCTCCGGGCCACGCCCCCGGCCAGCCTGGCGAGACGCTGATTGGCGTTGTTGGCCCCTGCGCCGCGGGAAAGACCACCCTGATTGCGGGTCTGAAAGACCACGGCTATGCCCGGGTGCGCCACATCGCCCAGGAACATTCGTATGTGGCGAATATGTGGCAGCGCCTCACCCACCCCGATCTCCTCATTTACCTGGACGTTTCTTACTCGCAGACCATCGCCCGGCGGCGGATGAACTGGACGGAAGCTGAATACGCCGAGCAGCTCTACCGCCTGCGCCACGCCCGCCAGCACGCCGACCTGGTGGTGCAGACCGATGATCTCTCGCCGGCCCAGGTCTTGCAGCAAGTCCTGGCCTTCCTCGATGTGCATCTATGAGCGCCATGCCAGCGAAATAGCGCCTCTCTCCCGGCCAGGCTGGAAGAACCGTAAAATCCTTGTGGGAGTTTGTTGGGCGGTGAAACCGCCCAACAAACTCCCACAAATAAGTTAAGTGGTATAATCGGCCCTTGCGTAGTTCGCCCGGTAATCTGGCCGAATCCCATCTGGATGGTTTCAGCTTTTGCCGACAAACCTTGCCTGCCTGGTTTGTCGGCAAAAGCTGAAACAGGGCCAAACTTGCCGGTATCCAAAAAAACCGGAGGTCGCAACTGGAATGTCAGAACGCATCGTAAAACTAGCTATTCTGGTGGCAGTCATTGTCTTGCTGGCTGCTTACATTGTCTGGCCCAACAGCCCAGGCATCCATATCGGTGGGTTGGATAAGCAATTCGACACCCGCCTGGGCCTGGACCTGCGCGGCGGCGTGCAGGCGCTGCTGGAGGCCGACCTGCCGGCCGGCACGCCCATCGACTCGGGAGCGATGAGCGCGGCGGTGGGCGTGGTCGAGAACCGCGTCAACGGCCTGGGCCTGAACGACGCCGTGGTGCAGCAGGCCGGCGAGAATCGCATCGTGGTCGAGCTGCCGGGCGAAACAGACCCCGAAAAGGCTTTGGCGACCGTTCAGCAGACCGGCTTGCTCGAATTCGTAGATATGTCGAGCATTTCGGCCGAAGAAGCCCTCAACCTGGTCAACACCAGGATCAATACCAACCTCGGCCCGGCGGTTACGCCCGGCGAGACGATCACGGCCACCGTGGTCGCCACCCAGACCTTCCCCACCGTGATGACCGGGTCCGACCTGGAAACCGTGGCGGTGGACACCACCCAGACCGGCCAGTACGAGATTTCCTTCGTGCTGAGCAGCAAGGGCGCGCAGACCTTTGCCGATTTCACCCGCAGCCACGTGGGCAAAATCCTGGCGATTGTGGTCGATAAGCGGGTCATCTCGACCCCCAGCATCAACAGCGAAATCCCCAACGGCAAGGGTGTAATCTCGGGCAACTTCGACTATGAGCGGGCCAACAGCCTGGCCGTGCAGCTTCGCTACGGTTCGCTGCCGATCCCGCTCAAGGTGGTCGAAGCCCGCACGGTTGGCCCTTCCCTGGGCGAAGACTCGCTGCGGCGCAGCCTGGTAGCCGGCCTGATCGGCTTTACCATTATCATGCTGTTCATGGGCATCTACTACCGGGCGGCCGGCGTGGTGGCCGACATTGCCATGCTGATCTTCGGCCTGGTGACGTTCGCTATCTTCCGCTTTATCCCGGTGACGCTCACCCTGCCGGGCATCGCCGGTTTGATGCTGAGCATCGGTTCAGCCCTGGACGCCAACATCCTCATCTTCGAGCGGATTAAAGAAGAGCTGCGCTCTGGCAAGACCCTGCGCCAGTCGGTCGACCTGGGCTGGAAGCGGGCCTGGCCGTCGATCCGCGACTCAAACGCGGCTACGCTCATCACCAGCGCCATCCTGTTCTGGTTTGGCAGCAACTATGGCGCCACCATCGTCAAGGGCTTCTCGATTACCCTGGCCCTGGGCGTGCTGGTCAGCCTGTTCTCGGCCCTGGTCGTCAGCCGGCTGCTGATGGAGCTGCTGCTCCAAAATCTGAAGTCGAAAGATTACGCCAAGTGGTTTGGCATCTAAGAGGTTGATCGAGATGATCGATATCATTGGGAAACGCTACATATTTCTGATCCTGTCGCTGGCGATTATCATTGCCGGGATGGTAGTGCTGGGAATCGAGGCGGCCAATGGCACGCTGCCTCTATCGATTGATTTCACCGGCGGCAGCCGCCTGGAAGTGAAGTTCGCTTCGGCCCAGCCGCAGCCGGCCGACATCATCAACCTGTACAGCCAGCAGGGCATCAAAGACACGCTGGTGCAGACCACCGGCGAAGGCACCTATGTGATCCGCTCCAGCGCGATGGAAGAAGCGGTGCGGGCCAAGATGGTGGACGCCCTCAAGACCCAGTTCAACAGCGACGTGACCGTGCTGCGCTTCGAGAACGTCGGCCCGACGGTGGGTAAAGAAGTGACCCAACGGGCGGCCCTGGCGGTGGCGGTGGCGGCCATTATCGTGACCGTCTACATGACCTTTGCCTTCCGGGGCGTGCAGCACTCGCTGCGCTACGGCCTGTGCGCCATCCTGGCGATGGTGCACGACATCGGCATCGTCTTTGCGCTGACGGCTATCGGCAGCCTGCTGTGGGGCTGGCAGATCGACTCGCTCTTCTTGACCGCACTGC
>CAYQDU010000145.1:0-11214 GCA_964416275.1 uncultured Anaerolinea sp.
GAGCAACTGCGCGAAGTCCTCGGTCATACCCCTCTGGAAGCGGTGGCGGGGACGTTGCTGGGCATCGCGGTGGCCCAGATCACCTGGTGGGTGTGGTAAAAGCCCGCCTCTACAGGAGGCGGCAGGGGGATCAAGGGCGGCCGCGTCGCCAGCGCTGAATGGAGGTCGTGGATGTCAGACTCATCGCTGACTGTAGAGCAAACGCTGCGCCTGCTGGCCGAAGCGCCGCAGCATATCGCCTCGCTAACCGACGGGCTTACGCCCGTCCAGCTAAAAACCCCGCCCACGCCGGAAGAATGGTCGGCGAACGAGGTGTTGGCCCATCTGCGCGCCTGCGCCGATATGTGGGGCGGCAGCCTGCGGGCCACCCTGGCAGAAGATCATCCCACCCTGCGGGCGATCAACCCGCGCACCTGGATCAAGCGAACCGATTACCGGAAACAGGAATTCCAGGCTTCGCTGCAGGCTTTCGCCGCCCAGCGGGCCGAGCTGTTAGCGTTTTTACATCTCCTGACCCCCACCGACTGGGAACGCACGGCCACCGTAGTCGGGGCCGGCCGGCCGCTCGAGCGGAGCGTATATAGTTACGCCCGCCGGTTGGCGATCCACGAGCGCCCGCACCGCAAACAGATCGCCCGCATCGCGCAAACGCTGCGCCTGAAGTAGACCGGCATCTGCCGGCGGCGATCTACTTCAGCACCGGAGCGCCCTCCACGTGCTTCACCTGCACGTAGTCGGCCGCCACCCAGGCACGGCCGTTTTGGGCCGCCGGGTAGGCAATAGCCCACCAGTTGCCATCTTCGCTTACCCCCACTACGGTGGCGATCTGCCCCTGCTGGAGCGTCCCCACCACCTGATACTCGCGTCCCGGCCCGGCTCGCAAGTTCACCGACCAGGAGGCCATCAGCGAGGGCTGGTCGGCCTGTGGGGCCGGCACGCCGGGGTTCGAGGCGGCCGGGACCGGCGTGACCACGGGGATATTCTGAGCGTTGCGGGCGGTTACGTAGTCTTTCGAGACCCAGGCGGTATAACCCGGCATCTGAATCGAGAACCATTCGCCATCTTCGCTCTTGCCCAGGGCCGGGACGATAGCGCCGGGTTCCAGTACATCCATGCGGGGCGAATTCATATCGGGGAACTTACGCACGTTGACGGTGGTATTCGTCACCAACATGGGGCGCTGCTCGGTGGGCAGGGCCTGCGGATCGCCAATCGCCCCACCGATCACGTCTACCTTGCCGGCGTTCTGCACCAGTACATGCGAAGCCGAAACCCAACCCTGCCCGCTCTCGAAATATGGCATCGGGATGGCCCAGAACTGCTGATCGGCGCTCATCCCCACCACCAGGGCCGTTTCGCCGGCCTCCAAAATTGCCAGCGTAGCGGCGTCGGCGGATGGGTCGCTCAGGATCGGGGTATTGGTGTCTGCCTGCAGCCAGGCCACCGTGGGCAGGTAGGTGGGAGTAGGCGGCAAGGTAGGCGCGGGGGTAGGGGTGAGTGTTCCCGAGAGTGTAGCAGTAGGCCGGGCAAACCACCCCCGCACGTCTTGCAGCGTCACCGGAATGCGGGCGCTGCGCGCCAGGGCCAGGAAGGCCAGGACAACCACCAGATAAGCCAGGACGACCAGGGAAATTTTGGTAAGTTTTGGCACTTGCACCCAAAAGCGCGCTTCGCGCGGAACTCTGAGACGATCCTCAAGGCTGGGAGGCCGGCGAGAGGAACGAGGATGGGCCGCCTCCGGCGCAACCACCCGCCGGATAGGCCGGGTGCGCTGCAAATCACGGCGCAGATCGGGCCGCCGGTCGCGCCGGAGAGGGTTCATCCAGCCAACCGCCGTTTCAATGCGCCCAGCAGGGCGTCAATTTCATCCAACCGCAGCAGCAGGGCGGCAATTCCATAGGCCGCCATGCCCAGGGTCACACCCGCCCCAGCCTGCAGCCAGGCCGGCTGCCCGGCAGAAACCGCCAGCCAGGCCAGCAGCCCGGCCAGCATCACCCCGGCCGCCAGAAGCGAGCGCCCTACCCCGGCCCACACCCGGCGCCCTTCCAGGCCGTGCAGGCGGGCGCGCATCAGCCACAGCAGCAGGGCGGCCTCCAGCCCGGTGGCAAGCGAATTTGCCAGGGCCAGCCCGCCGTGCGGCGCCCAGCCCAGGCGGGCGAACAGGGCCGCGCCGGCATAGCTGAAGACCACGTTCAGGCTCATCGCTCCGATGCCCACCAGAACCGGGGTGCGCGTGTCGTGCAGGGCGTAGAAGGCGCGCGACAGGATTTCCACCAGGGCGTGGCCCACCAGCCCGGCCGCATACCACACCAGCGCCCAGGCTACCAGATCGGTCGAGTGGGCGGTGAACTCGCCCCGCTGATACAACAGCGCCACCAGCGGGTGAGCCAGCACGATCAGCCCCACGCTGGCCGGGATCGACAGGACCAGCGCCCCGCGCAGGCTGGCGGCCAGCGAGCGGCGCATCTCGTCGAACTTGCCCAGGGCGGCCTGGGCCGAAAAGGTGGGCATGGCGGCGATGGCGATGGATTGAGCAATGATCGACTGAGGCGTGAGCAGCAGGCTGAAGGCCAGCGTCACGCCGGTGACGCTGCCCTCGGCAAACTGGGAGGCCAGGCGGGTGTTGATCCAGAAATTGAGCTGCACCACCGCCACCCCCAACAGGCGCGGCCCCATCAGGCGGGCTACATCGCGCACGTCGGGCGAGGCCAGGCCCAGGCCAGGCCAGTAGCGCCCGTGCAGGCGCAGCAGTGAAGGAAGCTGAACCAACAGGTGCAGCAGCGCCCCCAGCACCACCCCCCAGGCCAGCCCGTAGATACCCCACGGGCGCAGCAGCGTAACCCCGATAATCATGCCCACCTGGTACATAGACGGCGAGAGAGCCGGGTACAAGAAGACCTGGTGCGAGTTTAACACTCCCATCACCAGCCCACTCAGGCCAAAGATGACCGCCGAGGGCAGCATGATCCGCAGCAGTGTGACCGTCAGGGCTTCCTGCTGCGGGTTAGCGGCAAAGCCGGGAGCCAGCACATGGCGCACGATCCAGGGGGCGAAGATGGCCGAGAACAGGCTGGCCGCGATCAGGGCCAGCACAGCCAGGTTGGCGATGGCCGAGGCCAGCTTCCAGGCCCGCTGGCGCTGCTCCTGGGCCATCAGAGCCGTGAAAGCCGGGATAAAGGCCGAAGCCAACGCCCCACCCGCCACCAGGTTGAACAGCGTTTCGGCCACCCGGTTGGCGGCGTTGAAGGCATCGATGGCGGCGTCGGTGCCAAAGGCATTGGCGACCAAAATCTGGCGCGCCAGGCCGGTCAGGTTGCCCAACACAAAGGCAGCCATCACCACCCCGGCGGCGCGGGCAATTTGACGGTTAGCAGGATTGGCTTCGCTCATCGCGGCCTAATTCTACCGCCAATTGCAGCCTCTTGACATCGAACATCCGTTCGTGTATAGTTAATCTCGATAGAAGTTATCGAACGAACTGGAGGGAGTATATGCCGTCCTTTTCATCCCCACCCGACCCCATGGGATATAAGCTAAAAGTATGGGAACTGGTGCGCCAGGTTCCCGAAGGCAAAGTCGCCACCTATGGACAGATCGCAGCCTGGGTGGGCGCGCCGTCAGGTATGTCTGAGCCAGACTACCGGGCCTTTGGGCCGCGCTGGGTGGGCGGGGCAATGGCCGCCTGCCCGGATGATGTCCCCTGGCAGCGCATCATCAACGCCCAGGGCAAGATCAGCCTGCGCGGCGGCGGCGAAAATCGCCAGCGTGAACTGCTGGAAGACGAAGGAGTGGTCTTCGACGAGCGCGAGCGGGTCGATCTCAAGCGCTTTGGTTGGAGCGGCCCACACGCCGCGGAGGCGCAGCCTGGTCTCTGGTCTTGAAATCCACCCGGTCACGGCCGAACGCTGGCTGGATATGCAAACCCTGTTTGGCCTGCACGGGGCGTGCGACAACTGCTGGTGCATGTTTTGGCGCGCCCCTAACCAGGCTGCCTACAACCGCCAGAGCGGCGCAGAGCGCCGCCAGGCCATGCAAACCCTGATCGAGGCCGGGCTGGTCCCCGGCCTGCTGGCCTACGCCGACGAACCGCGCCCCCGGCCCGGCGCGCCGGCCGCCCGTCTGCCGGCCGGGTGGGTGTCGATGGGGCCGCGGCCAGGTTATCCTCGCCTGTATCGGTCGGTCGCCTCCCGGCCGCTGGACGACGAACCCGCCAGCGACCCAACCATCTGGGCGGTGGTATGCTTCTTCATCGGGCGCAAGTTCCGCCGCCAGGGTTTGAGCCTGCCGCTGCTTCAGGCGGCCGTCGATTACGCCCGCCGGCATGGGGCGCGCCTGATCGAAGGCTACCCGATCCTGCCAGCCTCCGAAAAAGTCAGCGCGCCGAATCTGTATCACGGTCTGCCCGGCCTGTTCGAGCAGGCCGGTTTCCAGTTCGTCGTCGCCCGCCAGCCTAAGCGGCCCATTTATCGGCTGAGGGTTGGAGAGTGAGTATTTAAAGATCATTGCTCGTGCAGATCGATCGCGCCCCACTTCGCGGTGAGCGGAACTGGCATGCGGTGCAACGTGTTAACGCCAGCTTCTATCTCCGATTTCAGGGGCGATCGCATGCAGAGAGCAAACCGCACAATCAGAGGCAAAACCGCTTATGGACATGCAGTCATCAATCAGCAATTCCCAATCATCCATCCCACGCTGCCCCTGGGTTCCATTGAACGACCCGTTATACCTGGCCTATCACGACCAGGAATGGGGCGCGCCGCTGCACGACGACCGGCTGTTATTCGAGTTCCTGCTGTTGGAAGGCTTCCAGGCCGGGCTGAGCTGGCGTACGATCCTGTATAAGCGCGAAAACTTCCGCCGGGCATTCGACGGCTTCGACCCGCATAAGATCGCCGCCTACGACGAGGCCAAAATCGCCGCTCTGCTGGCCGATGCCGGGATCGTGCGCAACCGGCTGAAAGTGCGCGCCGCAGTCGATAACGCCCAGGCTTTCCTGCGCACCCAGGCCGAGTTTGGCAGCTTCGATGCTTACCTGTGGGGGTTCATCGGTGGGCAGCCCATCCGCCACGCCCTGCGCAGCCTGGCCGATTACCCCGCTCGCACGTCTGAATCGGACGCCCTGAGCAAAGACCTGCTCAAGCGCGGCTTCCGCTTCGTCGGCTCAACCATCATATACGCCCACATGCAGGCCACCGGCATGGTCAACGATCATACGGTGGATTGCTTCCGCTATCTTCAGGTATAGTGAAAAGAAGATTACTCGTGGATTTTGTCGCGCTTCGGGCGACAAAATCCACGGAACAGCTCTTTTTGAAGGCGCTTGCAGAGCGCCAGGCCTATTCCACGGTTTAATGGGGTAGTACCCGGGTGACTACGTCACCCGCAAACTCTCCAAATAGAAAACCGCCTGCGGATGCAGGCGGTTTAAATCGACGAGAGCCGGGTACGCCGCCCCCGGCTCTCTCTAAGGAGGAGAAGAAGAGAAATCGCCCTTCGATGATTATCTTACCAGAGGCGGCGATTCCTTGCTTGACGACTCCTATACGCTTGACCTACGCTTCCTATACGCTTGCCTGACATTTTTGAAATTTTTACGTCGCCTGCAATGCAAAAGATGAAAAAGCCGGCGCGTCATTCGCACGCAGCAGCATTCGCTGGTGGGTCTGGCGCACCCGGCGCATGTCCAGCTTCATCACTTCCCGGTCATAAGTCAGGTAGCCGTTCAACTCGGTCTCCACGTCGCTGGTCTGGGTATACACGGCGGCCGAAAGCCCGGCCTCCACCCAGGGCATCAACTGCATCTCAATCAGGTCTACGTAGGCGTCGGTCAGGGCGGCCGAAGTCTGGTAATGGCGGTAGCCAAATTCGCTGCCGGGAGACCACAAATGGCCCGGAGCGGGCATTGCATAACCGCCAAACTCCGAAAGCGCCAGCGCCCGCTGCGGCTCAGGCGGAACCCGCGCCAGGTTGTGGGTGTAAATGTGCAGGCTGCGCAGATCGCCGGCGCCCTGGTCGTGCCAGCCGCTGGCGTGATCCACCAAACGAGTAGGGTCGTAGGAACGCAGCCAGGCTGCCACGGAGGCCGCGTCGAACTGCCCCCAGCCTTCGTTGAATGGAACCCAGACCCCAATGCAGGCAAAGCTGTACAGGTGGTCGATCAAACCGGTCAGCTCGCGCCAGTAATCCTGGCGCGAGGCGGCGTCTTGCCGACCCGATAGGTTGTATTCGGCCGGCCCATCCGGGCGGCCCACGCCGGTCAACATCGTATCTGCGCCAATCTCCTCCGTCGCCGGCCAACCACCGTTCATCATATCCTGCCAGACGATCAGGCCCATTCGATCACAGTAATAATAGTAACGGGCCGGCTCAACCTTGACATGTTTGCGCAGCATGTTACAGCCCAGGTCTTTGATGGCCTCCAGGTCGAAGCGCATGGCCTTGTCTGAGGGCGGTGTATACAGGCCGTCGGGCCAGTAGCCCTGATCGAGCGGGCCGTATTGGAACAGGGGCCGGTTGTTCAGGCACATCCGGGTGCGGCCCTGGTCATCTTTGCCCAGGCTGAACTTACGCATGGCAAAATAGCTCTCCACCCGGTCGATGGGACACTCGCCCTGCAGGACCTCCACCGTCAGATCGTACAGTTCCGGGGCATCCGGGCTCCACAGGCTGGGGGTAGGGATCGAAAGCGTCAACGGCTGGTCAGGAATGGCCTGGCCCTGGGCAATCATCTGCCCCTGCCGTCCAGCCCAGGCTCGCACCGTCAGGTCGGAGGTCGGCTCGCCGCGCAGATCGGCCTCAATCAAGACCCGCTGAGCGTCGATGTCGGGCGTAAGGCGCAGCCCGGCGATCGACAGCTGGGTGACCGGCTCCAGCCATACTGTCTGCCAGATGCCAGAGACGGGGGTATACCAGATCGAATGCGGGTGCAGCGTCTGTTTGCCGCGCGGCTGCCAGAAGGCGTCGGTGGGGTCCCACACGGCCACCAGCAGTTCGTTTTCGCCCTCCTGCAGGGCGGCGCTGATGTCGAAGCTGAAGGGCAGGTAGCCGCCGCGATGAGCGCCCACCGGTACGCCGTTGACCCAGACCGTGGTTTCCCAATCCACCGCGCCGAAGTGCAGCAAGATACGCTGTCCGTTCCAGTTCTGCGGGCAGCGGAAAGCGCGCCGATACCACAGGCGCTCGTCAGGATGCAAGGCGCGCTCCACACCCGACAGGGCGCTTTCCAACGGATACGGGACCAGGATCTTACCCGCGTAAGACTTGGGGCGGCCCTGGGCGCAAGGCGCAACCGCATAATCCCATAACCCATTCAGATTTTGCCATTCCGGGCGGATCATCTGCGGGCGGGGATATTCGCGCCAGGCGTTTTCTGGCGTGACGGTCTGCGCCCAACGAGTCATCAGTTTTCCAGGTTTACTCTGCCAGTTCATTCACTTATCCTTGACGGGGCCGACTGCGCTCCGTCCAATCGAAGGCGCCCACCCACGCAACCGTGGCGCGGGCATGGCGCTCTTCGAGCGTCCACTCAACCTGCATCCGCAAAAAGTGTAATCAAATTGTATTCATCAATGTTAATGAAAACTATTCTATCGCACGGGAAAAAGATTTTAATTGACTCATGTCTGAAATTCCATTACAATACTGTTAGCCAAAACGTTTTGGAGAGTCGGGCGGCTTATGTCAGAGAAAATGGTCACCATCCGAGATGTAGCGAAACGGTTGAATCTGTCGATTACTACCATTTCGCGCGCCCTGGACGGCTATCCCGATGTGGCTGAACCGACGCGCCGGCTGGTAATCGAAACAGCCAGCGAGATGGGCTACGCCCCCAACCCGACCGCCCGCCAGCTCCGCCGTCAACGCAGCGAGGCCATCGGGTTTATCTTGCCCAGGGCGGTAAACGGCTTTTCCGACCCCTTCTTTGCGGAATTTCTTTCCGGCCTGGGCGACGAAGCCGCCAGCCGGCGCATCGACCTGCTGGTAGCCTCCGCCCCGGCCGAAAGCGCCGAGGAACATCAAATCTACCGCCAGTGGGCGCTGAAACGCAAAGTGGCGGGGGTTTTGCTGAACCGCATCCGTCTGCAAGACTGGCGAGTGAGCTATCTAACCCAGGTGGGATTGCCTTTTGTAACCTTCAACCGCGCCCAGGATACCCTGGACTACCCATCGGTGGGAATTGCCAATCGAGACTGCTTCAAGAGCGTCACCGAGCATCTGGTAGGGCTGGGCCACCAGCGCATCGCCTATGTGGGCGGCCCAGCCAGCCTGCGCATCCAGGCCGACCGCTTTGCCGGCTACCAAATGGCCCTGCAAGAGGCCGGGCTGGGGCTGGATCGCAGCCTGGTAGTCGAAAGCGACCTCAGCCCAGAGGGCGGCTACCGGGCCGGGACGGCGCTTTTATCTGCCCTGCACCCACCCACAGCCATTGCCTGCATCGACGACCTGACCGCCATGGGCGCGCTGCACGCCGCCCACGAGCTGGGGTTTCAGGTGGGCAGCGATGTGGCGGTCAGCGGCTTCGACGGCATCAGTCCTTCGGCGCACACCCAACCGCCGCTCACCACCGTTCAGCAGCCGCTCTACGAAATCGCTCGCCAGATGGTGGCTATTCTGGCCGCCAGCCTGAAAGGTGAATCCATGAGCGAACGGCGCGTCCAGCTGCAGGCCCATCTATTGGTGCGCGCGTCCACCGCCGGCTCGATAAACGGGATATGAAAACGAAAGCGCCTCCACGTAAAGGAAAACCGGCCCTGGCAGGCTGGCGAGCGCGGCTCCTGGAACGGGCAACATCCGAGACCCTGCTGCTAGGCGGAGCAGCCCTGGTGGTAGGAATTGCCAGCGGGGCAGGCGTGTGGCTGTTCAAACAGATGATCGACCTGGTCTATCGCCTGGCCTTCGAAGACCTGGGTCATATATTGAGGGCGGCCGCGGGCGATGCGCATGGCAACTGGACGGTAGCCCTGATCCCTGTGCTGGGCGGGGCAATTGTGGGATGGATCGCCGCCCATTGGATCGGTGAAGAGCGCCATCATGGGGTAGCTGGAATTATGGAAGCGGTAGCCCTGGCCGGCGGACGACTGCGCTATGCCCGCATGCCGGCCAAAGCCCTGGCCTCGGCCATTTCGATTGGCAGCGGGGCTTCCGTCGGGCCGGAAGACCCCTCGGTGCAGATTGGCGCCAACCTGGGGTCGTTGGTGGGCAGCCGGCTGCGCCTGTCCGACGAGCGCATGCGCACCCTGGTAGCGGCCGGCGCGGCGGCCGGCATCGCCGCTGCTTTCAACGCCCCCATTGCCGGCGTATTCTTCGCCCTGGAAGTCATCCTGGGCGAAATCGGCGGCAGCGCCTTTGGGCTGGTGGTCATCACGGCTGTGGTTTCAGCCGCCTTCACCCAGGCGGTTTCGGGCGAACAGCCCGCCTTTCGCGTCCCACCCTATGCGTTCTACTCGGCCTGGGAGCTGCCCCTGTACCTGGGGTTGGGGGCGCTGTCTGGCCCTACGGCGGCCCTGTACGTGCGCCTGCTCTATATTTTCCAGGATCTGTTCAAGCGCATTCGCCTGCCGGCTGGGTTGAAAACCGCCCTGACCGGCGGACTGGTGGGGCTGGTGGGCATCTTCTTGCCCCAGGTGTTTGGGGTGGGCTACGCCACCATCGAGGGCATCTTAAACGGGCGAAACCTGGGCCTGGGGCTGCTGCTGGCTTTGTTGGTTGCCAAGCTGATTCTGACCCCCCTCAGCCTGAGCGGAGGCTTCAAAGGTGGGGTGTTTGCCCCTTCGCTTTACATCGGGGCCGCCCTGGGCGGAGCTTATGGGATAGCAGTCGAGCGCCTGGTTCCCGGCCTGACGCTGAGCGCCCCGGCCTTCGCAATGGTGGGCATGGCGGCAGTGTTAGCCGGGGCGGTTCACGCCCCCCTGACCGCCATCCTGCTGCTGTTCGAAATGACTCGCGATTATCACATCATCCTGCCGCTCATGTTCGCTGTGGCGGTCAGCCTGCTGCTCTCGCAGCGCCTGGAGCGCGATTCGGTCTATCTGCTGGGGCTGGCCCGCAAGGGTGTCCGCCTGGAACGCGGGCGCGACGTAGACCTGCTCGATTCGATCCAGGTGGAAGAAGTAATGAACCGCGATGTCGTCACCCTGCACGAAGCCGACACCCTGGAGCAGGCCGCGGCCCTGTTTCAGCGCACCCACCGCCACGGCCTGGGGGTCTTGAACCCAGACGGCCAATTGGTGGGCATCTGCACTTTGCAAGACCTGGAAAAAGCCGCCGACCCGCCCGACCCGGTGAAGCTTTCCAGCCTGCAGGTGGGGCAGGTATGCACCCGGCGGCTGATCACCGCCTACCCAGACGAAACGATCGGCGCGGCTTTACAGCGCATGGGCGCCCGTGATCTGGGCCGCCTGCCGGTGGTGGGGCGCGACGACCCAACCCGGTTGGTGGGCGTGCTGCGCCGCTCCGACGCCATCCGCGCCTACGACATCGCCCTGGCCCGCCGGGCTGCCGTCCGCCACCGCGCCCAGCAGACCCGCCTGGACGCCGCCACCCCCGAACGCCTGCGCGTCTCGGAGGTGGTCATCCAACCCGGCGCGCCGTGCGCCGGGAAGCGCGTTCGCGAGATCGACTGGCCGGGCGACTGTATGATCGCCTCGCTGCGCCGCGGTCGCCAGGTCATCATCCCCCACGGCGAGACGATCCTCCAGCCCGGCGACGTGCTGGCGGCTATCAGTCAGGAGAGCGACCAGGCCGCCCTGATCGAGCTGTGCACCCGCCAGCCTGCCTAGCGGTCAGCCAGACGCATCCATCCGGCCAGCGCTCTTGTCGCTCGGCCGCCCCGGGTTGCCCCTGGCTAATACCGGAACATCTTAACCTCCCCTTGCTTGACGTTCCCCTCGCTTTCCACTAGAATAAACTCATTAGGTTCTTTCGGCTGCGCCGGGAAAATTTCTATTGGGAGGCAAGTTGGGCGGTGCTGCTGCGTTGCGCCGCCCAACTTGCCCCACCATAGATCCAACCCGGCCTGTGGCGAAAGGCCCCCAATTAACTTAGCGAGCCAGAGGAAAGCACATTATGCACATCATTTTCTTCGTTCTGAACAGCCCCGAACAGTTGGACGATCTGTTGGAAGCCTGGGAGCAGGTAGGCATTCATGGGGCAACCATTATCGAAAGCACCGGCTTGCACCGCCAGCGCAGCCAGTCTGCGCCCATGCGCAGCCCC
>CAYQDU010000146.1:0-11201 GCA_964416275.1 uncultured Anaerolinea sp.
CCAGGCCAGGCGCCCATTCTTCCTCCAGAAGATCGCGGTGTAGGATGCCTCTCCATTGTATTCCGTGCTTAGCAGAATGTAAAGGAAATTAAAGCTATTGTGGGTTCGCCAGGCAGCTTTGCCGCCCGGCGAACCCACAATCGCAGAGGGTCGCCGCCACAGCCGCTCAGCTATACGCAGTCAGGGTAGAAAAGGGCCGAAGAACTGGTGGAAATAGCCGAAGGCATCCGGGCCGCTGTGCAGGGCCGAGCCAGTCTGCCATTGGATTGCAAACGAGGTCACAACGTCATTGGCGTCCAACGGCGAGCCATCTTGAAAGACCAGGCCAGGGCGCAGGGTGCAGGTCCAAACTTGCAGGGCGGCGTCGGGGGCGCAGCCTTCGGCCAGGGATGGTTCGGGGGCGCCGCCGGGGGCGTAGCGATACAGCCCGGTGGCGATCTGCTGGCAGGCGCGCAGGGTCTCAACATCCAGGGCCGCCCCACAGTACAGGGTCTGCGGCTCGGAAGCCTGCATCCAGGTCAGGTCGTCCCGGTCGGTCAGGCTCAGGGCGCTGAAGTCTTCCAGGCCCAACGGGCTGGCCTGCGCCCCCCGCACCGCGGCCGAGAAAGCAGCAGCCTGCGAGCCGAGCGAAATCCAACCACCGTGGGCTAGCGGAACAAGCGGAGCGTGCTGGCGCAGGGCGGCGTTGGCGGCGGCGTAGGCCTCCTGCCGCACGGCCGGGTCAATCGTCGAGGCGCCGCGCTGCACCGCCGCCAACACATCTTCGAACGGGCCGCCAAACTGGAGCGAGGCTTTAGCCCCGAAATGCGGGTCAAAGAAATTACTCACGTCGGGATAATCGGCTCCCCAGCCCAGCAGATACAGGCCGGGCAGCTCGCCGGCGTCCAGGGCGGTATAGAAAGGGGTTTCCTCCATCGCCCGCAGCTTGAGCGTCAGGCCCAGATTTTCCTTCAACTGGGCCTGGATGGCCTGGGCAGTCTGGTCGGGCCGGGGCAGATAGGCCCGCACCACATCGCGGTAATTCAGGTCGATGGCGAAGCCCTGGGCATACCCGGCCTGGGCCAGCCGCTCGCGGGCCTGGGCCGGGTCGTAGGGCCACCAGGCTTCTCCGGCGCAGGCATAGGGCAGGCTGCACGGGGCAAAATAATCGGCCAGCTCATACCCGGCCGGGAAAGCCGCCGCCAGCAGGCTGCGCCGGTCGATTGCCATGCCAATCGCCTGGCGCACGCGCTCGTCATCCAGCGGAGTCTGGCGGGTATTCATCCCTAAATAGGCCACGTTGAGGCCCGGACGCGGCAGCAAGGTCTGCGAGCTATCGGCCCGCACGGTGGCGAAGTCGTCCGGGTTCAGGTTGTCGATGGCCTGGGCCGTCCCGGCCTGAAGTTCGACCAGGCGGGCGGAAGAATCCAGATTCCAGCGGAATATCAGCCGTCTGATCTGGGGAGCCGGGGCGCGCCAGTAGCCATCGAACGCCTGGAAAGTCAGGCGCTCGCCCCGGGTCCAGGCCTCCAGGCGATACGGCCCGGCCCCCACCGGTTGATCGACCTCAAAACCCGGCTGCCCGGCCTGGGCCAGCCACTCCTGGGCATAGATGGCGAAGGCGGGAAAGGCGATCTTGCTCAGGAAGGTCACGTCGGGGGCGCACAGGCTGAAGCGCACGGTGTAGGCATCCAGAGCTTCGATGGTCTGGAATTCGCCCCCATAGCTGCAACCTGCGGCCTGCACCGCCTGAGGTTTGAAATCGGGCGGCGGGGTGGGGCGGGCGGGGGCGGCGGTAGGCGCCGGCGGCGGGGTGAGCGCGCCGGCCCCGGCGGCAACGGTGGGCGGGGCGTACTGGGCGGGTTTGGCCGGCGTGACCAGGACGGGCGTTTCACGCACTTCGCCAGGTGCAAGCCGCCCACACCCGGCGATCATCCAAACGATCAACAATAATCCAATCCATAAACGTTTCATCGCAGCGTCTTAATGTCTGAGATGTGCGGGCTTCTGCCCGCACATCTCAGATTCTTCTATCTTGTGGGTCTTTCGGCTTCCGCCTTTTGATGAGTTTGCAGATGGCTACGCCATCTGCAAACTCATCAAAAGGCGGAAGCGCCATATTAATGCAAAAAGTCTTCGGCAAAGTGACAGGCCACCCAGTGGCGGGGGCGAATTTCACGGTATTCCGGCTCATCTTTGAAGCAGACATCTTTGGCAAAGGGGCAGCGGGTGTTGAAGTTGCAGCCCACCGGCGGGTTGGCCGGGCTGGGGATGTCGCCTTCCAGAATGATCCGGTTGCGCTTCTTGGCAATGTCGGGGTCCGGAACCGGCACAGCCGACATCAACGCCTGGGTGTACGGGTGGAGCGAGTGCAGATAGATTTCGTCCCGGTCGGCCAGCTCCATTACCTTGCCCAGGTACATCACGGCCATGCGGTCGCTGATGTGGCGCACCATGCTTAGATCGTGGGCGATGAACAGATAGGTCAAGCCCAATTTATCCTGCAATTCTTCCAACAGATTCACTACCTGGGCCTGGATGGACACGTCGAGCGAGGAGATCGGCTCGTCGCACACGATCAGGTCGGGGTTCACCGCCAGAGCGCGGGCGATGCCCACCCGCTGGCGCTGCCCGCCGGAGAATTCGTGCGGATAGCGATTGACGAAGTCAGGGTTCAGGCCCACCATGCGCAACAGTTGGTCGATCCGGTCGCGCTTTTCTTTGCCCGCCGAGACGTTATGCACTTCCAGGGGGGCGGCAATGATCGAACCGACCGTCATGCGGGGGTTGAGCGAGGCGTAGGGGTCCTGGAAGATCATCTGCATGCGGGCGCGCATGTGGCGCAGTGGGCCTTCCTGCAGGTCGGCCAGATCGATGCCATCGAACAAGATCGAGCCGCTGGTCGGCTCGTACAGGCGCAGCAGGGTGCGTCCCACGGTCGTCTTACCGCAGCCGGTTTCGCCCACCAGCCCCAGGGTTTCGCCAGGGTAGATTTCAAAGCTCACATCATCCACGGCTTTGATATCGCCCACGTGGCGCTGCACCAATACCCCCTTGCGGATGGGGAAATATTTCTTGAGGCGGCGCACCTGCACCAGGGGTTTTTTGTCCTGAACCGGCTCGGGCGCGGTAGGCGGCGTAGTCTTGGCAACCATCGGTTCACTCGTCATAGCGACTTCCTCTCGGCCAGGTCTTGCCAGCGCCAACAGGCAGCGATATGCCCCAGGGTATCCGTCTCTATCAAAGGTGGGCGCTCTTCCAGGCACTTTTCGATTCGGTATACGCAGCGGGCTGCAAACGGGCAGGCTTTGGGCAGGGCCACCAGATCGGGCGGCAGGCCGGGGATCGAAACCAGCTTAGTGCCAGGCGCTTCATCGATGCGCGGCAGCGACCCAAGCAGCCCCAGGGTGTAGGGATGGCGGGTGCGTTTGTACACATCATGCACGTTGCCGCGCTCGATGATCATCCCGGCATACATGACGTTGATGTTCTCGGCCAGTTCAGCCACTACGCCCAGGTCGTGGGTGATCCACATCACGGCCATGCCCAGTTCTTCCTGTAGGCGGCGCACCAGAGCCACAATCTGGGCCTGGATGGTCACATCCAGGGCGGTGGTGGGTTCGTCGGCAATCAACAGCTTTGGCTCGCAAGACAGGGCCATGGCAATCATAGCCCGCTGGCGCATACCGCCGGAGAACTGGTGCGGATAATCGTCCAGGCGCCTGGCCGCGCCGGGGATCCCCACCAGGTTGAGCAGTTCGCCGGCCCGCTCGCGGGCGGCCTTATCGTCCATCCCTTTGTGCAGCATCAGGGCTTCCATAATCTGAAAACCCACGGTGTAAACCGGGTTGAGGGAAGTCATGGGGTCTTGAAAGACCATCGCTACATCCCGGCCGCGCACCTGGCGCATTTCCGGCTCGCTCAGGCTAAGCAGGTTGCGCCCATCCAGCCACACCTCGCCGGCCACGATCTTGCCGGGCGGTTCAGGGATCAGGCGCATAATCGACATGGCATGTACGCTCTTGCCGCAGCCGCTCTCGCCCACTACGCCCAGCACTTCACCGGGCTGCATGTCGTAGGTAACACTGTTAACGGCATGCACCACGCCGTCTTCGGTGTGGAATTCGGTTTTCAGCGCTTTTACACGTAATAAGGGTTCTTTATTCATCAGCAGACTCGTCTCTAAATTCTCATCTTCGGGTCCAGGGCATCGCGCAGGCCGTCGCCCAGCAGGTTGAAGCCCAGCACGCTGAGCATAATCGCCAGGCCGGGGAACAGCACCGCCCACCACGAGCCAGAAGCCAGGTATTTGTAGCTATCGCCCAACATGGCGCCCCATTCCGGTTCAGGCGGGATGGCCCCCAGGCCCAAAAAGCCTAGTGCGGCAGCCGAAAGAATGGCGCTCGCCAGGCCCATCGTGGCCTGCACGATAATGGGCGACAAAATGTTGGGAAAGATGTGCCGGAAGATCGTCCGACCGTGACCTTCGCCTACGGCCTGGGCCGCCAGCACATATTCCTTCTGCGCCACGGACAGCACTGCCGAGCGAGCCAGCCGGGCGTAGGCCGGAATGCCCACCACGCCGATGGCAATCATGCCCTTTTCCAGCCCCGGCCCCAGGAAGGCCACAATGGCGATTGCCAGCAGGTAGCTGGGGAACGACAGCACAATGTCCATCAGGCGCATGATGATGTTCGACAGGAATTTGCCGTTCATGGGGGTAGCCAGCACCAGCCCAGTCAGCAGGCCCCACGCGCCACACACCAGCCCCACCATCGGCCCTACCACCAGGCCCGAAACGCCGCCTAAGATCAGCCCAGCCAGCCCAAAGACCACCGGGCGAGACGGCTGCCCTGCCAGGAAGCGATAGTAACGCACCGAGACAAAACCCAGCGCCCCGAACAGGAGCATCTGCCAGTACTGAGAGGCAATCCAGGCCGAAAGCAGGCCCAAGGCCAGCCCCACAGCCACTTGCAGAAAATAACGCTCCAGGGTGGTGATGGGCATACTCTCGTAAAATCCGGCCAGCAGCCCCAGCAGCACGCCGATAAACAGCGAGATCACCACGGCCACCAGCCCCACCCGCAGCGAGTTCCAGCCGCCGTGGACGGTACGCCGGAAGATGTCGCGGCCCAGCTTATCGGTGCCGAACGGATGCACCGAAGGCACCTGCTCGTTAGCAACCAGGTTGGGCGGTTTCAGCTTCAGGGTATAGTCCAAATCTATCGAGGGATCGTAGACCCAAAAATAGTGGGCAAAGACCGCCGAGAGGATGAACACAGCCACGATGAACATTCCCAGGCGGCTGGTGTTGCTCGAAATCAGCCGCCGCCAGGCATCCAGCCACAGCGAGCGGTGCTCGCGCACGGCGAAATCGGTCGTCTCCAGATCGGGTATCGTCACTTGTGACATAATCGCCTCAATCGTAGCGGATGCGCGGGTCGAGCGCGGCATACGACAGGTCTACCAACAGGTTAATGAATACGAAGACCAGCGCAATCAGCAGCGTGCCGCCCTGCACAATTGGGTAATCGCGGCCCAGGATGGCGTCATACACCCATTTGCCAATTCCCGGCCAGGCGAAGATCGTCTCGGTCAGCACAGCCCCGGCCAGCAGCGAGCCAGCCTGCAAGCCAATGGTAGTGATGACCGGCAGGAAGGCGTTTTTAAGGGCATGCCGGAATAGCACAACGCGCTCCGAGAGACCCTTGGCGGTGGCCGTACGGATGTAATCTTCGTGCATCACGTCGAGCATGCTCGAGCGGGTCATGCGGGCAATGATAGCGGTCGGGATGGTCGATAGGGCCAGGGTGGGCATAATCAGGTGCCGAAGAGCATCGAGAAAGCCGGGGATATTGCCCGTCAGCAGGCCATCGATCAGGTAAATATTGGTGACCGGGGTGATGGTAATCCCGCTGCTCAGGCGTCCGCCGGAGGGCAGCCAACCCAGGATCACGGCAAAAAGCATGATCTCCATCACGCCCAGCCAGAAGATCGGCACCGAAACGCCGATCAACGAGCCAATCATGGTGACGCTATCCAACAGCGAGTTGCGCCGGGCGGCCGAGGCAATGCCCACCGGCACGCCAATCAGCAGAGCCACAACCATCGACCATAGAGCCAGCTCCACCGTGGCTGGGAAGCGTTCGCCTAGCGTCTCGGCTACGGGAATGCGTCGGTGGATCGATTCGCCCAGGTCGAAGCGCAGCAAGCGCCCCAGGTAGCGGATGAACTGGCTGTCGAAAAAGCCGCTCAGGTCGCCGTTTTTGAGGGCTTCGCGATCCAGGAACAGAGGGCGGTTGAGGCCCAACTGCTCACGGATGCGCTCGACGTTTTCTTGCGAGGCATGTTCGCCCAACATGGCTACGGCCGGGTCGCCGGGGATCAGGCGTTGGAACATGAAAATTACAAACGCCACCCCCAACAGGGTCGGGATCATTGACAGCAGCCGCCGAACGATATATCGGAACAACGCGCCACCTCCTGAAGGATCGACTTATTCTATTTTGTTTGCCGCCGGACGCTCCAGCGACAAACAAAATAGAATAAGCACTTGCAAGCCAGGGGGACGGAAGGCTCCGTCCCCCTGGCAAAAAACTTATGTAACCAGGGGCTGGCCGCAGCAAGCCCAATGGGAGTAGCTCTTACTTGGCAACTTCGATATTTACGTAGTTGTCAGCGTCCACAGCCTGCGGCTGGTAGCCGGTGACGGTAGCCAGCAGGATGATGGGGGTGGCGTTGTGAGCGATGTAGACGCGGGCAATGTCGTCGTGCAGCATCTGCTCGGCTTCCTTGTACATCGGCTCGCGCACGTCCTGTCCGGGGGTGGCGGCAGCCTTCAGCAGCAGTTCGGCAACGGTGGCGTTCTGATACCAGCCTTCACGCTTGATCGGCTCTTTGCCGCTGCCCCAGAAGTAGCCCAGGAAGTTATCGGGGTCGCCGTTATCGCCGCCCCAGCCCAGCATGTACAGACCAGCCAGCAGACCGTCGCGGCGGGCGGCCAGGTAGGCCGGCCAGTCGCCTTCGAGCTGCAGCTCAACCTTGAAGCCGGCCTTCGCCAGGTCGGCCGCCATGGCCTCGCCGATTTCCTTGGGGCTGGGATAGTAGAAGCGGGTTACGGGCATGTAGTACAGGCGCAGCGGGAGCTTATCGCCGGCCTTGAAGAC
This sequence comes from uncultured Anaerolinea sp., assembly GCA_964416275.1. Classification (GTDB taxonomy): domain Bacteria; phylum Chloroflexota; class Anaerolineae; order Anaerolineales; family UBA4823; genus RBG-16-57-11. The sequence goes on from CAYQDU010000146.1 coordinate 7,146, forward strand.
CACGTTCTTGTTGGCGTCAACCATGTCCTCAGCCACGGTAACTTCGTTCAGGCCATCCGGGAAACCGGCCTCGGCCAGCAGCGACTTGGCCTTCTCAGGATCGTAGCTGTAATCCTGGATGGCGTCGTTGAAGCCCCACATGGACGACGGGATCAGGGTCTTGGCAACCTGGCCGTACTTGCCATAGAAGTTCTGCACCAGGGCCTCTTTGTTGATGGCATGGGCCACGGCCTCGCGCACCTTCTTATCCTGGAATTCTTTGATCTTGAAGTTGAAAGCCAGGTAAGCGGTGTTCAGCGGGGGCTTGGTCAGCACCTGCAGTTCGGGGTCGCTGCCGGCCGCAGCCAGGTCTTCGGAGGTAGCCTGTTCCATGCCCTGGATATCGCCGGCCTTGAGGGCCAGGAAGCGAGCCGAGTCATCGGGGATTACCCGCCAGATGATCTTATCCAGCTTCGGGCGGCCGCCCCAGTAATCTTCGTTGGCGGCAACCGTGATGTGGTCGCCCTCCACCCACTCGACGAACTTGAACGGGCCGGTGCCGACCGCGCCCACAGAGGGCGTGCCGTACTTCTCGCCGTTCGTCTTGATGGCCTCGGGGCTCGAGATGGCGAAGAAGTCCATCGCCAGGTTTGCCAGGAAGGGGGCCAGGGGAGTGCTGAGGGTAAACTTGACGGTGTAATCGTCGGTCTTTTCGATCTTCGTAATCAGGCTGGCGTCATCGAAACCGCCCCACATGGCTTCGTAGTATTCAAAGACCTGGCTGGCGAAGTGATAGGGGTTCTTGGTGTCTTTCCAGCGCTCAAAGTTGAAGATCACCGCGTCGGCGTTGAAGTCGGTCCCATCGTGGAACTTGACGCCTTTGCGCAGAGTGCAGGTCCACTCGGTGGCGTTTTCGTTGGATTTGCACTCCTCGGCCAGCGCCGGGACGGGGGTGGTGGAACCAGGGGCGAAGGTGTAAAGCGGCTCCAGGATTTGCCCGGCGGTGCGGGTCGAGTCGCCGTCGGTCACAATCGCCAGGTCCATACCCACGGTGTCGGCCCCGCGGCCAAAGATGAAGACCTTTTCGCCGGCCGGAGCCGCAGGAGCTTCGGTAGCGGCCGGGGCGGCAGGGGCTTCCGTTGCCGCAGCGGGGGCCTCAGTGGCCGCCGGCGCAGCCGGAGCTTCTGTCTTAGCCGGGGCAGGAGCCTGGGTAGGGGCAGCCGGTTGCGCGCAGGCGCTCAGCACCATACTGAACAGCACCAACACGGCGAACAGGTTGTACAGCATTTTGCGATTCATCGTCCTCCTCCTCAAGTCGGACTTCCATAGAAATTGATCGGATGGGTTACAAAGCGAGTCTGCCAGGTGAGCGGGAACCACCTCCTTTCAATATATTCGGTTGAACGCAATGCTTTTTATTGGCGGCACAAACGTTCTGTAGGGCTATGAAAGCTCACCGATAGCCATGCTTTCCCATTATACGTGAGGAAGCTTGCCTGTCAAGGAAACGCGCCGACAAGACCCGTATAGGATCAGTAAAATCGTACAATCGAACTAGACCAGTCTTGTTAAATGTCAGAAAGCTCCACCGCATGGGCCGATGGAGCTTTCTCAATCTCTGGATGCCGGCCAGCCGGCGCCTTATTACGCCCGCGCCACCGGGTACTGGATCTCCGTCACATATTGGCTCTGGTCACCGCCGCGCTCATATTGCAGATACAGCTCGCGCCCCGGACCGGCGATGGTGTAACCATTGCCCTCGATCCAACGCATCAGCGCCTGGTAGGCCTGGGTAATGGATGCAAATGGGCCGTGATGCACCACACAGGCCATCGTCTCGACGCCGGGTAACTCATATATCCGCACCCGCTCATACTCCTTGAGCGGGCTGTACAGCGGGGCAACGGCCTCCACCTGGATGTCTTTCTCGGAGGCTTCGCCCGTATGATGATACAGGGCAATGCCCTTGCCTGCCCGCGCCCCCTGCCCACACACATAGTCGTATAGCTCATCAAACAACCGATCAAAGATCGGCTCCGATTCATCATAGTTGGGGATCACCCCGCTGACCGAGGCCACCAACTGCGGGGCCACCTTCTTCAAAACCACTTCGTAAGCTTGATCGGCCTGTGTAGCCATTGAGTCCTCCTGTTCGATTTGCTTGAGGCGAGCCTCCACGCGAGCCAGGCGGTCTTGCTCGGCGCGCAGCCGGTCGCGAATCTCGACCTGCTTCAGGCGCAGCATGCCGCGCATCTGCTCGACCGACAGGTTCTCATCCAGCAAGGAGCGAATCTGCTCCAACGAGAAACCCAGGTCTTTATAGGCCAGGATGCGGTTGAGGCGCGGCAGTTGTTCGGCGCTGTAGTAGCGATAGCCGTTGTATTCGTCGATCTGCACCGGGCGCAGCAGTCCCAGGTCGTCGTAGTACCGCAATGCTTTAACTGTCACCCGGCTTAACTTGGAGAAGTCGCCAATCTTAATCATGGAGCGTTCTGCCTCCTGGTTGCAACATCGGCCGATGTTCTGAGATGCAGTATACAACCTCCTGTAACAGGAGAGTCAAGAGGCAATTCCGATTTCATCGCCTTCGGTGGTGCAATGCCAGACACTCCACGAAACCGATGTAGGGTCGCCAGGCCTCCATCGCAGAAAGAAAAACAAGAGTTATTTCTTCGCCGCATATACAATGCTATATTTTATGATATACTGTAGCCGAATGGGAGGAACGATGCGCACTTACGATATTTCTTTAACCATCACGCCGGATTTTCCGGTCTGGCCGGGGGATCCGAAGATCGAGCTGGAGCGGATAGCCAAAATGGAAGAAGGTGCGAGCAGCAACGTCACCCACCTGAGCCTGAGCGCCCACGTGGGGACGCATGTCGATGCGCCGTTTCACTTCCTGGGCGGCGACGCGGCTACCGTTGAAGACCTGCCCCTGAACCTGCTGACCGGGCGGGCCTACGTGCTGCACCTGCCCGACGATGTAACCCGGATCACCGCCCAGGTGCTGGAACAGGCCGACATCCCCCCCCGCACCCGGCGGCTGCTCTTTCGCACCCGGAACTCACGCTACTGGCAGAACGGCGAACGTGAATTCCAGGAAGATTTTACCGCTCTGACCCGCGACGCAGCCGAGTATATTGTCGATCACGGCGTACGCCTGGTAGGGATCGACTATCTCTCGATTGCCCCCTTCGCGGCCGGCGCGCCGACCCACGAAGTGCTGCTGCAAGCCGGGGTGGTGGTGGTTGAGGGGCTAAACCTGTCGGAGGTTTCGCAGGGCCGCTATACGCTGTACTGCCTGCCGCTCAAGATCGGCGGCGCCGACGGAGCGCCAGCCCGCGCCATCCTGATCGGCGTCTAGGCGCGTTCGGCGTCTGAAATCGAACAAAAAGGAGGCTGGCAACCAGCCTCCTTTTCTATCTTCGGTTGATCTTATGCCGCAGGCCCATTCAGCCGCGAGAACAGATTACCAGGCTATCCGCCTTTCTTCTTCTCCGGGGTTGAAGGCTTTGGCGCAATCGAGGGAAGCGCAGCCGGTTTCTTATCCTGCTTCTTCTTCCGCTTCTCTTTGTCTTTTGGACTCTTGTCACCCATAGAACATCTCCTTTACGATCTGAACGTAAATCGAATTCGATGACGGTCATCCCCACCTGGCGGCAACCGTGATAATATCCGTCCTCTCGCCCGCCAGTCGGCCCAAAGCCGATTATACCATTTTGGGGGATATTGGATAGTAAACCGGTAGCTCCCCACTGAACCGGGGTGGAGGTGATTGGCGAGCTTCGCTTGGCGAGCGAAGCTCGCCTGGAAAGAGGCTTAATCGTGGATTTTGTCGCACTTCGTGCGGCAAAATCCACGGAACGACTCTTTTTGAAGGCGCTCGAAGAGCGCCATGCCTGTTCCACGGTTTAATGGGGTGGTACCAGTAAACCGCCCGCTCAAGCCGAAAGGGCCTTAAAATTGAAACGCTTACCCTTTCAGGTAAGCGTTTTCACAGGCGGAAGGGGTGGGAAGACACACCGCCAGGCATAAAGCCGTGACGAGTTATACAACCGGCTCTTGATCACAATG
>CAYQDU010000147.1:0-10907 GCA_964416275.1 uncultured Anaerolinea sp.
GGCCCCTGCGCCGGCCCGCGCCAAGCCCACCCGCACCCCTTCGGGCGGCAGCGGCAACGCCCCCAGCCCCTCGGCGGTGATTGCGGCGGTGAACGCGGTGCGCTCGGCCAATGGGCTGGCGCCGTTTCAAACCAACGCCGCCCTGATGGCCGCGGCCCAGGCCCACAGCAACTATCAGGCTTCGATTGGCTCGGCTACCCACAGCGGGGCCGGCGGCTCGGATGTGAAAAGCCGGGCCTTAGCCGCCGGATATGGCGGCGGGGCCGATGTATCGGTGATCGAGAATATCTACAGCGGGATGAACGCCTCGCCGCAGCAGGCGGTTAGCTGGTGGCAGGGCGATAGCCTGCATCTTGGCACGCTGCTGGCCACCCGCCAGACTGAAGTAGGGGCCGGGGTGGCCGTTTCGGGGGGGGTTGTGTATTACACCCTCGATGTGGGGGTGGTGGTGGGCGGCTCGGCTCCGGCGGTCAGCACGGGCAGCCCGGCGGCGGCCGGAACCGGCGGTGCAGCGGCCACCTCATCCGTGGCCTACAACCCGGTGGAGGTGTCTACCCCCAACCCAGACGGCTCGATTATCCACGTGGTCAAAGAAGGGCAGACCCTGTGGACGATTGCCGCCATCTACAAGATGGACATCAACGAACTGCTGACCATTAACGGAATGTACCCCACCTCGCTGATTCGGCCCGGTCAGAAGATCACAATCCGCCCGGCCGGCCAGCAACCGACCGACACGCCGGAAGGCACGCCTACCGAAGTCCCAACCCGCACGCCGCGCCCCACCCGTACCCCTACCGCCCCGGTGACGGCGGCAGCCGTGCTGGCCGCCACGCAGGGGGTCGACCTGGGCGGGGCTGGCCTGGGCGGCGCGGTTGCGGCTGGCAAGCGTGGCCCCAACCTTTTGCTGATTGGAATTGGCGTGCTGGTGGTGGGCGGAGCGGTTCTGCTGCTGGCCGGCAACCTGCTCAAGCGGGTGGAATAAGCTACGTTTCGCCCAATTCCTGGTAGAGGAACCAGCCGCCCTTGCGCCGGTCAGCGTCTTTAGGGGCCCGGTCGTAATACAGGTCGAAAAAGCGGTCGTCGTCGGTGCGCACCCGGTAATAATCCTGGCCGACGCCCCACGAGCCGCGCCGGCTGGCGGCCTCGGCATGCTGCGGCTGCATGTTGCGCGCTATGCGCCCGCGGCGCTGATAGTCATGCCATTCCATCAGCACCGCGCGAACGGCAAACTCCTGGTCGCGCCAGCGGAAGCGGTTGGGCGGGCCGGGCATCTTTTCCAGGGCCGGCGGCTGGTCGTGCTGCACCTCGATTGGCTCGCTGATGAATTTGATCGGCTTGAGGTCCATAGGCGCTGCTCCTGGCTGGATTATAATGGGTTCTCTGCAAGTTGGGGCTTCCGGCCGGGCCGGAAAATTCATGAAGGGACAAGTGATCTGTGACTGCTCGCACCCGCCGAGTTTTACTTTCCTGCCTGACGCTGGCGCTGTGTATGTGCCTGTGCCTGAGCCTGTTGAGCCTGGCTGCCGCCCTGGGTATGTTTTGGGGGTAGAGGTCGTTTATATGCCGATTGATATTGCGCGCGTGCAGGCGATTTGTTTCGATGTGGACGGTACGCTGCGCGACACCGATGACCAGTGGGTGGAACGGGCCGTGAGCCTCTTTTTTCACCCGCTGAGGTTTCTGATGCCCCACACCGACCTGCAGGCCGCCGCCCGCCGGGCCGTGATGGCAATCGAAGACCCCGGCAACCTGGCCCTGCATTGGATCGACCGGCTGGGCCTGGACGACCTGGCGGTACAGGTAGCCCACCGCCTGCCGCCGCGCCGCCTGTCTGTGGGCAAAGCGCCAGGAGCCATTCCCGGCGTGTTGGAGGCGCTCAAGACCCTCCAGGCCCGCTATCTGCTGGCGGTGGTTTCGGCCCGCGGGCAAGAGGCGACCCTGCGCTTTCTGGATGGCAACGGGCTGACGCCTCTGTTCAGGGTTGTTGCCACCGGACAGACCACCCACCATACCAAGCCATTCCCCGATCCCATCCTGTGGGCTGCCGGGCAGATGGGCGTACCGGCCTCGGCTTGCCTGATGGTAGGCGATACCACGGTAGACATGCGCGCCGGGCGGGCCGCCGGCTGCCAGAACGTGGGTGTACTCTGCGGTTTTGGCAAGCAGGCCGAACTGACCCGGGCCGGAGCCGACCTGATCCTGCCGTCTACCGCCGACCTACCTGGCATTTTTGTATAATCGGCGTAAATTTGCCCGGCCGCCCGGCTGGTACTATTGAATCCACCCACTAAATGGCATATAATGGAATTATGGGTAGCGCTCGTCCGCTCGTTTTCGTGTTGCTCCTTGCCCTGATCGTGGGAGCCTGGCAGGTTTATCCGGCCCAGTTGCAAACGGATGAGGAGTATTTTCAGGAGACTGGTCACCGCGTGACCGGCGAATTTCTGGAGATGTATCGGCGCGCCTCCGACCCGCTTCAGTTGTACGGCTACCCCATTACCGACGCGTTTCAAGACTCGACCACCAGCCTGCTGATCCAGTATTTCGAAAAGGCCCGCTTCGAGCTGCATCCCGGCGAGCCAGCCGGCCAGCGGGTGCGCCTCTCGCCGTTGGGCGAATATCTGTACGTGCCTGGCGCGCCCCTGCCCAACCCTACCGCCGCCGGCGCCTGCCGTACATTTGCCCCTTCCGGGTTTCAGGTTTGCTACAGCTTCCTTGAGTTTTATAATGCTAACGGCGGCCTGGCCCAGTTCGGCGCGCCGATCTCAAACCTGGAGCTGCAGGATGGGCGCATGGTACAGTATTTCCAGCGCGCCCGTTTCGAATGGCGGCCCGATCTGCCTGCCCAGCAGAAAGTCTCGTTGGGCAGCCTGGGACGCCAGTATTTTTCCATGCGCCGCGAGAATCCCAGCCTGCTGCTGCCCGACCCTGGCGGCGACATCATCAAGGGTATTCTTCGCCTGGGGGCCAGGGCCTACCCGGCCCAGCCCGTTACCGCCCGGCGCGGCTCGCAGACGGTTTACATCGTGGTGCAGGACCAGCGCTTGCTGCCGGTGGCGAACGCCCGTGTGACATTGGTGGTGCGCTTGCCGTCCGGCCAGGAAATGCGCTTTGACGCGCCGACCCCCACCAGCGACCAGGGGATTACCCAGTTTAGCTTCCCGTTCGAATCGACCCAGATTGGGGTTGTGTCGATCCGGGCTATCATCCAGCGCGAGAGCCTGACTACTGAAACCACCACGTCCTTCCGGATCTGGTGGTAGTGTAGAAAGAATCCGGGGGAGCGGCGCAGTGGCAACTGCGCCGCTCCCCCGGATTCTTTAATTTGGGCAACTGGCAACTTCGCCGGTGGCTTGCTAATCAACCTCCACAGTTTACTGAGGGGGACCCTGGGCCCTATCCCACCCTGCAAACCCCGAAATATTCAGGCGCTTTTCAGTTGTTCCAGAATCAACTGGTAATCGCCCTTATTGGGCGGGTCGAGGGCCAGGATCATCTCAACGGTCTGGATCGCTCCGGCCCGGTCGCCGGCTTCGATCAGCATATCGCCAATCTGATCGAGCTGGCGCACTGCATCGGCGGGGCGACCCATGTGCTGATATAGCTCGACCAGGCGGCGGCGCACCGGGATGCGGTCAGGATATTCGCTTTCCAGATTTTCAGCCAGGCTGTTCAATTGGGCGGTCTGATTGTGGCTGTTCAGGAAGGCGATATAGTTGTCCAACTCGGCCAGGGCCTGCGGTTCTTGCCCCAGGCGGAAGTTCAACTGGATCAATTGCAGGCGCGCTTCGGCGTCGTCGGGCTGGAGGGTGCGGATTTGCTCTAACACCCGCATGGCCTGCCGCCAGTCGAGGCTTTGATTGTCGATATCGGCCATGCGATGCATGATTTTAACCCGCAGGCCGCGGTCGACGTTGGCCTGTTGGCCGACGCGCAGCGCCTCGGTATAGGTCTTGCGGGCCATGCTCAGGTCGGCCAGGCTGTAGTATAGCCCGGCCAACTGCGTATATTCCTGGAGGGCTTCTTCAATCCGCCCGAAGTGAATCAACTGGTCGATCAGTTTGCCGCGGGCGCTGAGATCGGTAGGCGAAAGCTCGACCACCCGGCGGGCGTAGGTGATGGCCTGTTGGATGTCGCCGCGCATAGCATAGACCCGCGAGATGACCTGGTACTTGGCCGTAGCGGCCTGCAGCTCACCCTGTTTCACCAGCATATCGCCGATGATGGCGTGCAGGGGCAGGTAAGTGGGCGCTTCGAGGATGGCTCGCAAGGCTTCTTCCATGGCTGTGCGATATTGGCCCCGGTCGATCATCTCATAAATGCCAGACACCGATTGGATCACCTGGCCGCTGCGGGCTTCGAGCAGAATTTCGGCCAGTGGGATGGGCGGGCCTTTGCTGTCCTGGTTGGGGAGCTGCAAGCGGGCCTTGCGGAGCTGTTCACGCCAGTCGGGGCGGGCCAGCATATCCCGGATATTGTCGCACAGGCGGGTTTGCAGCTCCGGGCTGCTTTCATGACGGTTGGATTCGATCAGCAGGTCGTACAATTGAAGCAGGTCGTTGGACTGTTCGGGCAGCACCACCTGAGAATCGGCCAGTTTGAGGGCTTCCAGATATTCAAACGAGGCTTCTTTGATCTGATTTTTTTTGCGCAGCAAGTCGCCCAATAACAGGCGCGAGGCCAGGGCGAAATCATGATGTTTGACCGAGCTTTGCAGGTGGCGGATGGCGCTTTCCACCCGGTCGGCCTGGGCAAACAGCAGGCCAAGATCGAAATACGCTCCCGCGTTTTCCAGCCCGGCTTCGATGGCTTTTTGCAGTTCGTCGATGGCTTCGTTATAGTCGCCGCGGGTTTGCAAATCAACCACCTGCGAGAGGTGCAGCACCATGCGGGTGCGGTCAACCGGGCGCTGGAGCATGCCGGTCGAGCCGGTCGTTCCGGTGACGATGGCCTGCAGGCCGCGCCGGTTTTCACGCTCTTCGTCCGAGCCTTCAAACAACATCCCGGCCATAATGGTGAGGGCTTTCTGGCGGGCCTGAGAGATGGGGTCCATAACGGCCTGGTCGGGGGTCTGGGGGGCCTCCAACTGGCGCACCTGCGACATGCGCAGGGGGGCCGTGCCGCCTTTGGGCCGGGCGGGCCGGGGGAGCTGGCGGAAGTCTTTGAGCGCGGCCAGGGCGTTGTGGGCGTCTTCGTTGTTGGGGGCCAGCTTGATGGCCTGAAGCACCGCCTGCATGGCTTTATCTGGCTCGCCGTTGGCTTGCGTCAGGCTGGCCACCGCCAGGTATTCGACCGCCGCCCGTTCGCTCTGGCCCATGCGCTCGTGCACCAGCGCCAGGCGCGAGTGGGCGGTCAGGTTATCAGGGTTTAGCCGGGTGACGCGCTCCCAACTCTCGATGGCCTTAACCGCGTCCCGGGCTTTCAGATACAGCTCGGCCCCGCGCAGCGAAACCTGCACGGCCAGGTCGAGCTGGCCCAAGCGCTCGCCCAGTTGGGCGATTTTTTCCAGCGGCACGGGGTCTTCAGGGTTGGCGCGAGCTGAGCGCTGGTAGCAGCGCATGGCCTCATCGTAGTCCTGTAGCTCAACCAGGGCCAGGCCCAGGCTGCTGAGGGCCTGGCTGTTGTCAGGGAACTCAGCCAGGGCCTGGCGGTAATAGGCGGCGGCTCGTTCCCACATCTGATCCCAGGCGGCCGAGTGGCCCTGGTTCATGGCTTGCTGAAACACGTCTTGACGTCCGGTCATAACGGCTCCTACGACTGCATCACTTCCATCTGGCCCCAGTTGCGCCCAGAGCGGGCCTCGGTTTCAAGCGGGATGTCCAGCTGGAAGGCATTTTCCATCACTTGCTGCACCACCGCAGCGGTGCGGGCCAGCTCGTCCTGCGGAGTTTCCAGCACCAGCTCGTCATGCACTTGCAGGATCAGGCGGGCGTTCAGCCCGGCCTGGATCAGGGCGGCCGACACGCGCAGCATGGCGATTTTCATAATATCGGCCGCCGTTCCCTGGATGGGGGCGTTGATGGCTTCGCGTTCCTCCCGGCCACGCTGGTTGCGGTCGAGAGTAGTTTTGAGGCCTGGAAAGTAGCGCCGCCGCCCCAGCAGGGTTTCAACATAACCCTGTTCGGCCGCCAGGCGGCGGATGCCATCCAGGTAGCTTTTCACGCCGGGGAACTGGCGGTAATAGGCGCTGACGAAATTCTCGGCCTCGGCCAGGGTCAGGTCGGTGTAGCGGGTCAGCCCGAAGGCGCTCATGCCATAGATCAGGCCAAAGTTGACCCCTTTGGCTCGCCGGCGCTGGTCTTTGCTCACCTGCTCGATGGGCAGGCCCAGGATGGCGGCGGCGGTGGCGGCGTGGATGTCCTGGCCCTGGCGGAAGGCGTTGAGCATGGCCTCATCCCCGGCCATATGGGCGACAATGCGCAGCTCGATCTGCGAATAATCCACGCTCAACAGCGCCTGCCCCGGCCCGGCCACAAACGCCTGGCGCACCTGGCGGCCCAGCTCGCTGCGGATGGGGATGTTCTGCAAGTTCGGCTCCGACGAGGCGATCCGCCCGGTCACCGAGCCGGTCTGGTTGAACGAGGTATGCACGCGCCCGGTGAGGGGGTTGACTTGCATCGGCAGCGCGTCGAGATAGGTGGAACGCAGCTTCGACAGCTCCCGATATTCTAACACCTGATCGACCACCGGATGCTGGCCGCGCAGGCTGTCCAGCACTTCGGCCGAGGTGGAATAGAAGCCGGTGGCGGTTCTGGCGGTGCGGTCGGGCGGCTTGATCTTGAGCCTGTCGAACAGGGCGGCGGAAAGCTGCTGGGGCGAGTTGAGGTTGAACGGTTCGCCTACGCCTGCATATACTTGCTGCTCGATTTCGGCCAGGCGCAGGCCTAACGCTTGCGACATCTCGCCCAGGTAGGCCGTGTCGAGGCCCACGCCGTTCATCTCCATTTCGCCCAATACAGCCACCAGCGGCATCTCCATCGCGCGCAGCAGTTCGCTGGCCCCGCAGGCTTCCAGGTCGCGCGCCAGTTCGGGCAGCAAGCGCAGGCTCACTTCGGCGTCGGCGGCGGCGTAATCGGCCGCCGCCTGGATCGAGGTTTCAGCCATCGTGATCTGCTTCTTGCCCTTGCCGATCAATTCTTCGATGTGGGTCATCTGAATGCCCTGGCGCACCCAGGCCAGGTTCTTGAGGCCCAGGTTGCGCGAGGCCGGGTCGGTCAGCCACTCGGCGATCATGGTGTCGAAGGTCAGCGGGGCGGCGGTCAGCCCGTAGCGTTTGAGCATGACCCAATCGTATTTCAGGTTATGGCCTATTTTACCAATTGCCGGGTCGGTCATCGGCCCGCGCAGGGCTTCGATCACCTGAGGGATGGGAAGCTGCGGGCCTTCGTTGTGGCCTACCGGGATGTAATAGCCCTCGCCGGGCTGAATGGCGAGCGAGATGCCCACCAGGGCAGCCTTCATCTGGTCGGTAGCGGTGGTCTCGGTGTCGAAGGCGATGCGCGGCGCGGCGGCCAATTTTGCCGCCAAGTCGGCCAGGGCTTTGGGGGTGTCGATCACATGGGTAATGCGCTCGCTGCTGGGGGCGGGGAAGACGCGTGGCTCGGCCGGCGGCGCGGCCGGGTGTTCGACCTTGCGCCCGGCCTCAGACGGGGCCGTTTCAAACAGGGAAAGCTGCTGGCCGGGGGCCGCCGGGGCGCTGGCGCGCGCAGCGGCCGGCGCGCTGGCAGATAGCAAGCCGCCGCGGTCAACACCGTAGATTTTTTCCAGGGCTGCAAGACGGGTCGAGAGGCTGCGGAATTCCATCTCGCGGAACAGAGTCTCTAGCTTTTCGGCGTCGTAGGCGAAGACGCGGGCGCTTTCCGGGTCGAACGGAATATCCAGGTTGGTGACGATGGCGGCCAGCGTGCGGCTCAGGGCCGCCGCCTCGCGCCCGGCTTCCAGCTTTTTCTGCACCCCAGCGCTCAGCTCGCCCAGGTGAGCGTAGATGGTATCCAGATCGCCATAGGTCGCCAGCAGGCTGGCGGCGGTCTTTTCGCCGATCCCGGCCACGCCGGGGATGTTATCCGATTTATCGCCCACCAGGGCTTTGTAGTCTACCACCTGGTCTGGACGCACGCCCAGGTATTCCAGCACGTCGGCCGGGAAATAGTCTTTCGAGTCGGACAGGCTTTTGCCCGGCAGGCTGACTACGATGCGGTCCGTCACCAGTTGCAGCAGGTCGCGGTCGCCGGTGATGATCTTGACCGCGAAGCCCTGGGCAGCCGCGGCGCGGGCCACGCTGCCCAGCACGTCGTCGGCCTCGTAGCCCGGCGCTTCCAGGCGGGGCAGGTGAAAGGCATCCACCAGGCTGCGGATGCGTTCGATCTGGATCGCCAGTTCGTCGGGCATCTTCTCGCGCGTGCCTTTGTAGGCCGGGAACAAATCATCCCGGAAGGTACGGCCCACGTCGAAGGCTACCGCCATATATTCCGGGTGTTCCTGCTCGAACAGGCGCAGCAAGACGCTGGTGAAACCGAATACCCCGGCGGTCGGCTCGCCGCTGCGGGTCTGGAAGCGGTTGTTTGCGCCGCTGGTGAGGGCAAAGTAGGTGCGGTAGGCCAGGGCATGGCCGTCGATCAGATACAAGACTGGTGGCATGGATAGAGTTTATCACGCTCGTAAAGGGGAGGCAAGATAAGCATAAGTACCAGATGAGGATATTTATCCACTTATAACGCGGCGGTATGGGCTATAATTCTGCCATGTCTGTTAACGTGGTGGACGTGAATAGCGGGCAGCGCAACCCGGGCGCGCCGCCAAAAGCGGGAACTTTTCTATATTTTGGGAAAATTGTGGGGCGTAGCCCCATAATTTACCCAAAATATAGCTTTTTCCCCGGCAAAGCCGGAAGAGCCGAAATATTTTGAATGAGGTGAAACCCAATGCCACACGCGCTTTCCCCTGAAAAGCTGGCTCGCATCGAGCAACTGGCCTACGCCCTGTCCGACGCTATCCAGGGCGGCGACCGCGAAAAAATCCTGGCGGCCCAACAGGCGTTGACTGAGGAGGCCAGAGTCGATTGGGACCTGGTGCAGCAGAGCGACAGCCTCAGCCCAAAGGATAAGGCCCTGGCGCGCCTGTTGGCCGGGGCCGCCATCCAGGAACTACCCCAGGCCATTCAAGACCCCAAGAATTATTCCAAAATCTTGACCGATCTGCGCCTGTTGAAAAACTCGGCCGCGTTGTTGTAGGGCAAAAAAGGGGTGGAAATTCCCTTGTATAGGGGTAGGCGTTGCCTGGCGCAGCCAGGCAACGCCTACCCCTATATTTCTTTCCCGGCGCAGCCGGGAGCGTCCTGGCAGCTCTCTACTCAACCGTGGCGGGTGTGACTGGCGAGCTTCGCTTGGCGAGCAAAGCTCGCCTGGAAAGAAGATGGATCGTGGATTTTGTCGCACAAAGTGCGACAAAATCCCCATAATATCTCTTCTTTTTAGGGCGCTCGAAGATCACCATGCCTGCGCTATGGTTTAATGGGGTCGTACCGAGCGTCCTTAAACCTAACATTGACATTTCGTTATGAATCGGTTAAATTGAAAGAGCATGAGGGCAGGGACCTGGATCGTCGCCGGACTGATCTTATTGGGTTTGGGATTGGGGGTATTGTTCGTGTGGAACGCACCCACCGCCGCCCAGGCTCCTGCGCGCCGTACTACGGTTGTAGTTCCCTATACCGAATACGAATGGTGGTTGTTTCGCTGGGAAGATAACCTCTTTGCCTGCCAGATTTTAACCGACCACGAAGGCTACCCCACCATCAAAGAAGTCTCCAAAGCCTGCGGAGCCGAGCTGGCGACCGCCTGGTGGGATACCCCGGCCTGTAAGCCCGAAAAGCCCTGCCAAGGCTATTACGTTTATTTCGTAGCCTCCACCCCCAAGCAGCGTGAAATGGTGGTCGAACTGCCGCCGCCAGTGGCCTGGATCAGCCTGGAAGGCTGCGACCCGCTGCCCCCCGAAAACCTGTGCCCGATCATGCCCACCCTGGTCATCACCGCCGAAGAGCCCCTGCCCGATCAGCAGATTGTGTCGATCCAGGGGATATACGATGGGGATGAGTTTACGTGCGACGGCAGCACCTGCGCCCTGCAGATGCGCGCCACCCCGGTGCAGGGGATCACCGTGGAGTTCTGGGCCAATTCCAGCTATGGCGATTCGAGCAATCGTTTTGTGGCCCAGGTGCGGGTGTTAGACAGCGGCGTATCGGCTGCGCCGGAGGCGGCCGCCTCCGGCGGGGCGGGCTTTTATGTGGACGTCATCAGCGCCCAGTGGCGCGGGCAGGCTCTTACCAGCTGCGCCAAGATCTGGGAAGCCTTCCCCCCGGTGGGCGAGCCGCCCAACTGGCTCAAGACCCCCGATCATTTCGAGATGATGGCCTCCGGCGATCCGTATTTCTACCTGGCCGGTCGGTTGATCTCGCAGGGCCTGGTCGACGCCTCAACCTGCCCCAATCATGGGCTGATGCCCAACGGCTACGCCGATGCCTGCGGGCTGGAAACTGCCCGCCCGGTGGTCGAAGACTGGCAAAACCAGTTTGACCAGCGCATCATCCAGGCCGGCAAGGATACCGGCGTGCCGGCCCAAATCATGAAGAATCTGTTCGCCCAGGAAAGCCAGTTCTGGCCGGGCATGTACCGCGTACCGTTCGAGTTTGGCCTGGGCCAGATTACCGACAGCGGGGCCGACCCAATCTTCATCTGGAACCCAGAGTTCTTCCAGCAGTTCTGTCCGCTGGTGCTGTCCAGCGAAGCCTGCGCCGGGGGCTACCTGAGCCTGGCCAGCGACCAGCAGGCCCTGCTGCGCGGCGCCCTGGCCCTGCAGGCCCGCGCCGACTGCGCCGACTGCCCGGCCGGGATCGACCTGACCAACGT
>CAYQDU010000148.1:0-10869 GCA_964416275.1 uncultured Anaerolinea sp.
CCCCAAAACCCCAAAAATGCAAATTAGCATATTAAAAAAATAAACGCATTTAATATTTTTTTTGGAATCCTTAATTATTAATTATTGGTTCATAAGCCTAAAACCCTAAAAATTTTTCCAATCTTTGCAACAAAAACTGAAAAAATTTTTTTCTTTTTTTTAAATTTAACGGTTTTTCTTCCTTGCCATTATTTGAATTCCTTTGAAATATTCGGCTCTTCGCCGCCGGAACACAGGGCTAATCGGGGATTTTGGCGTATAGAGTGCGCCAGGTATCACCCCGTTAAACCGTGAAACAGGCATGGCGCTCTGTGAGCGCTCTCAAAAAGAGACGTTGCGTGGATTTTGTCGCACTTCGGGCGACAAAATCCACGATCAACCATCTTCCCGAAACTCGCCAGTCCAGGCAACGCCTCCCAAACAGCGCTTCTTTCGCAGCCAGGCCGGGAGAGGCGGATCAAGGCGCGCGAGACTGGAGCCAATCCAGCACTTTTTGAGCAGGCCAGGTATTGATGACCTGCCGGGCCTCTACCCAGCCGCGCCGGGCCGTGGCAACGCCAAACGGCAGCATATCGAAATCGCTTATCCGATGCGCATCGGTGTTGATCGATAGGAGAATTCCCATGGCGACCGCCCGGCGGGCGTATACGTCATTCAAATCCAGCCGAGAGGGATGGGCGTTAATCTCCAGCGCCACCCCGCTTTGGGCCGCCGCGGCCAGTACGGCTTCCATATCCAGGTCGGCCCCTTCCCGGTTGGGCAGCAGCCGCCCGGTGGGGTGGCCGATCAGGTCTACATGCGGATTGCGGATGGCATTCAGCAGGCGCTGCGTCACCTGCTCACGCGGCTGGCGCAGGCTGACATGCAGCGAGGCCACCACAAAATCCAGTTGGGCCAGCACTTCGTCGGGAAAATCCAGCGCGCCATCGGCCCGGATTTCCACTTCGCTGCCCTGCAGCAGGCGGATCGAATCGCCTAGCTCGGCCTGTACGGCCTGGATCTCGCTGCGCTGGGCCAACACGTCTTCGGGCTTCAACCCGCCGGCGATGCCCAGCCCGGCCGAATGATCGGTGATTGCCAGCAGAGTCATCCCACGCCGGCGAGCCTCCAGGGCCAGTTCGCGCACGGAAAGCTGCCCATCGCTCCAGGTGGTGTGGGCGTGCAGGTTGGCCCGGATGTCTTCGACCGTAATCAACTGCGGCAAGCTGCCTTTGAGGGCGGCTTCGATCTCCCCCCGGTCCTCGCGCAGTTCGGGAGCAATCCAGGGCAGGCCCAGAGTGGCGTAGACTTCCTCCTCAGTGGCGCAGCGCAGCTCGCTGCCGTCGGCGCGCAAGAAGGAGTGATCGGAAAGCGACAGGCCGCGCTTTTGGGCCATCTCACGCAGGCGCACGTTGTGGTCCTTCGAGCCGGTGGCATACACCAGGGCCGTGCCATGCTCGGCCGGGGAATGCACCCACAACTGCGCTCGCACGTTGTGCGCAAACTCAACGCTGGCTTTCGTATCGCCCCGGCCCACCACCCGCGCCACATCTTTGCGGCCTACAAAAGCGTCCATCAGGGCAGTCGAGTCTTCGGCCGCGGCCACCAGGTCCAGGTCGCCCACCATGTCGCGCATCCGGCGCAGGCTGCCGGCCGCCTCGGCCGAGGTTACGCCGGGGATGGCGCGCAGCATTGCCAGCAGTTCTTGGGCCAGCGGCCAGGCTTTGCCCAGCGGAATGCGGTCTGGTCGCCGCTCTACCGCCCCGATGCCCTCCAAAATGCGGGCTTCAGACTTTTCGCCCACCCCCGGCAGGCCGCGCAGCTTACCGGCCTGGGCGGCCGCCTTTAGCTCGGCCAGGTTGGTCACACCCAACTGCTTCCAGAACAACTGGGCCTTCTTCGGCCCCACCCCCGAAACTTGCAGCAGTTCCATCAGGCTGGGCGGCACTTCGGCCTCCAGTTTTTCCAGAAACCCCAGCCGCCCGGTGCGGAACAATTCATCCATCTTCTCGGCGATGGCCTTCCCCACGCCGGGGATTTCCTCCAGCGTGCCGGTGCGCCAATAATCCAGCGCCTCTCGACCCAGGCCGCGCAGGTTATCGGCCGCCTTGCGATAGGCCAGAATTTTATAGATCACTTCCCCCTTGATCTCCAGCAGATCGCCGATCTCCGAGAACAGATCGGCCAGTTGATAGTTGGTAAATTCGACCGGTTCAGACGACATAAGTGCAATTTTACCACGCTGCGCCCCTCGTCTGGAGGCGGTGGCTCCCCGCTCAACCATGGGCGGGTGACAGGCAAGCTTCGCCTGGCGAGCGAAGCTTGCCCGGGAAGAGGGTTAATCGTGGGCTTTGTCGCACTTTGGGCGACAAAATCCACGCAGCATCTCTTATTTGAATGGGTAGCTACGCCACCCATTTTTCCCAAAACAGAAAAAATCCCCGCCTTCGGCGGAAGAACCCAAAATATCCAGGGGATAGACAAGGGCCGGGATTATCGGTATGATATTTCTAGCGTGAATACCACTCGAAGATGGATCATCCTTGTCGCGGCGCTGGCGGGAGCGGCCTGCCTGGGGTTGGCGCTGGCTGGTCTGGCCGGCGGCGCCTGGTTTGAGCTGCGCCGACCGGCCACCGCGCCGGTCGCCGGCGGATCGTCGGGCGCGCCGGAGGGCGCGCCTGCGGGCGGGCTGCGCCCCAGCCCTGCTCTTTCGGCCAGCCCCAGCCCTCACCGCGACCGCCCGGTGTCCTCCACCCCGGCCAGCAGACCCACCGGCGAAGTGCCGGGGCAGCGCCCGGCGGAGGGCAAGCCGCCGCTGGCCCCGCAGCCGGGGGGCGGCGGGCCAGGCTCCAGCCCACAGCCGCCGCGGGCAGGTACGCCGGTGCGCTCCACGCCCACCCGCATCGCCCCGGCCGGCCCCACCGCCGGCCCGGCCGGCCAACCCATCACCGGCACGCTCAACACCCTGGATAACCCCTGGTGTCTGCCGCCCAACAGCCCCGTAACCCAGGCCCAGGTGACGGACATCATCGACGGCATCACCATCGAAGTGGCTGCCGCCGGGCAGACTTATCCCGTGCGCTACATTGGCCTGCGGTTGCTCGATTACAGCCAGGATGCCGCCGTCTGGACCCGGGCGACTGAAAAGAACCGTGCGCTAGTGCAGGGCAAGACTGTGCTGCTCTACCGCGACCTGGTCGATCAGGACGATGAGGGCAACCGGCTGCGCTATGTGCTGACCGATGGACGGCTCATCAACTACGAGCTTGCGGCGGCCGGGTTCGCCAACGCCGAGAGCCAGCCGCCCAACACCCGCTGCGACGCTCTGCTGCTGCAAGCTGAAACAAAAGCCCTGGCCGGTGGGCTGGGCCTGTGGCAGCCCACTCCTACCGCCACCCGCACCTTGATTCCCCTGCCCAGCCCCACCATCGCTGCGACGGGCGAAATGGTTATCACCATCATCTCGAAACGCGGTACAATCTGGCAAGAACCGGAGGAATTCGTCGAAATCCGCAACGACGCTCCCGGCCCCATCGACCTGCAAAACTGGTCGCTGCAAGACGATCAACGTCACGTTTTCATCTTCCCCCACTTCACGCTTGGGCCCGGGCAGTATTGCCGTGTCTACACCAATTTGTATCGCCCGGCCTCCTGCGGATTTTCCTACGACAGTCCCTCTCCTATCTGGGATAACGATGCCGAATGCGCCTATCTGAAAGACCCGCTCGGCCGGTTGGTTTCGACATTTTGCTACGGCGGGCCGTAAATCGTCCATCATCAATCCGCAGTCAACAACTCAAGGAGGGAGCATGTCCGAAATCCGCTGTCCGCAATGCCAGGCGATCAATCGGGATACAGCTCGTTTCTGCGCTGAATGCGGGTCGCCCTTGCTTGGAGATGTGTCTGGAGCGGGCGAACCGGCCAAAGCCTCGCGCCTGACTATTGGCGCAATCCTGGAGAATCGCTATCGGATCGAGGCCGAGCTGGGGCGAGGCGGGTTTGGGGCTGTGTACAAAGCCTTCGATGCCCGCCTGAGCAAACCCGTGGCGGTAAAGGAAAATCTGGGCGCTTCGCCCGAAGCCCAACGCCAGTTTAGCCGCGAGGCCACCGTGCTGGCAAACCTCTCGCATCCCAACCTGCCGCGGGTGATCGACCACTTCGTCGTCCCCGACCAGGGCCAATACCTGGTGATGGATTTTGTGGCTGGCGAAGACCTGGATACCCACCTGAAGCGCCAGGGACAACCCACGCTGGAACAGGCGTTGAACTGGATTCGCCAGGTAGCCGAGGCCCTGGAATACCTGCACAACCAACACCCCCCGGTGCTGCACCGCGACATCAAACCGGCCAACATCCGCCTGACCCCACAGGGTCAGGCCATGCTGGTCGATTTTGGGCTGGTGAAGCTGTCGGAGGCGCACCAGCAAACCACCCTGGGGGCGCGGGCCATCACCCCCGGCTATGCGCCGCCAGAACAGTACGGCCTGGGTCATACCGACGCCCGTTCCGACCTGTACGCCCTGGGAGCCACGCTTTACAAACTGCTGACCGGCAGCATCCCCGAGGAGAGCGTACAGCGCATGTCTGGAGCGCTGCTGCGCCCGGCAATCCAGCTGAACCCGACCGTGCCGCCCGCCCTGAATCGCCTGGTGGAGCGCTGCCTGGCGCTGGCCCCCGACCAGCGCCCGCAGACCGCCGGCGAATTTTTGGCCGAGCTGCGCGACTGCACCGCGGCGCTGTCGGCCGGACAGGTTGCAGCGCCGCCGAAATATGCCCCCACTCCGCCGGCCGCCCCTTTAAAAGACTGTTCCACGAACGTGCTGGAGCCGGGCAGCCAGAATATGCGCCCGCTCGAAGTGCAGCGCGCCCCGGCCGATATACAGGCCGCCGGGCGCGCCGCGCCGCCCCCGGCTCACATCCCGGCTACCCAGGTGATGGCCGAAAGTCCCTACCCGGCGACCCAAACGATGCCCGAAAGCCCATATCCGGCCGCGCCCGCCCCGGCCCAGCCGGGCGCCAGGGCAGGCTCACGCTTTCCGCTCGCCCTGCTGGGGCTGGGGGCGCTGGCCCTGATCGTGTGCGGGCTGGGTGGAATAATCTTTGCGGGCAGCCGCCTGCTGGGCAGAAACGGCGCAGCCACCCCAACCCGGCCGGTTGTGGCCGTGCAAAACGTCACTCCGTCGGTCGCCAACCTCACCGCCAGCGGGCTGCCCGCTACCCCCAACCAGACCGCCACCCGACAGGCGGCCACACAGCAGACTGCAACCCAGTGGGAGGCGAACTGGAACGCCACCCAGCGGGCCGGCGCGCCAAGCGCCACAGCCCGGGCCCGGGCCACGACCACAGCCAAAGCCCAGTCTACCGTCCAGGTGCAGGCCACCATCGACGCGCTGCGCCAGCTAAGCAGTTGGCCGGTCAAAACTTTCGATAGCTTTACAACTAACGCTGGCGATTGGTCGATTCGCAACGACTCGACCGAAAACTGGCAGGTGCGCCGCCTGGAAATTCAGAATGGCGCTTATCACACCGTCCTGAAAACCTCAGAAAACCTGGGGATGATCGTGTGGAGCGACATCCAGGTAAGCGAGCAGTTCGCCATCAGCCTGGACACCCGCCAGAAGGCAGGCGACGAAGCGGCCCTGCGCGGGATTATCTTCCGCGGCAAAGACGTGGATAATTACTATCTGTTTTACATTGCCGACGATAAGTCGTTTGGCTTCTGGATCCAGCGCAACAATCAGTGGACGCGGCTATACAGCCGAGAGCGCACGAACTATATCAAACCCGGCGATTGGAATACCATGTTGGTGATCGGCGACGGCAAGCGCTTCCAGCTTTACGTCAACGAACACCTGGTCGGCACGACCACCAACGACTGGTTCAACAGCGGCAAAGTCGGATTGTATTTTTCGCCGGAGCAGAGATCGGAAACCGAATTCTTCAGCGATAACCTACTGGTGACGGAGCCATAGCGCCACCCAATCGCCGATCTGGCGGCGCTCGACCAGCGCCAGGCCGTTGCGCCGGGCGGCGGCTTCTACGTCGGCCGACTGTTCGGCTAAGATGCCAGACAGCGCCAGGCTGCCGCCTGGGGTCAGCAGGTCGCCCAGGCCGTCATCCAGCATGCGGATCAGCACCGGGGCCAGGATATTTGCCAGCGCCAGCGGGGCCTGGCGGAAGGAATAGTCGCCGCGCCGGATTTCCTCCAACGAGCCAAGCTTCAGTTCCAGCCCATCCAACACACCATTGGCGGCCGCATTCTCGGCCGAGGCGCGGACCGAATCAGGGTCGATATCGACTCCCAGGGCGCGGCGCGCGCCCAGCTTGAGGGCCGCAATCGCCAGGATGGCCGTGCCGCAGCCCACGTCAATGACATCCCATTCAGGCGGCATGGTTTCAGCCGCCGCTTCGATGATTTCCAGGCAGAGTTGGGTGGTTGGATGCGTACCAGTGCCAAAAGCCATGCCAGGGTCGATGCGGATCGGGATGCGCTCTGGGGCAGGCGATTCGAGCCAGGCCGGCACGATCACCAGCCGCCGCCCGATGGCAATCGGCTGGTAGTGCTGCTTCCAGGCTTCGGCCCAGTTGGTTTGCTCGATGCGCCTGAACTGCGCCTCCGGCAGGGGGCGGATGCGCC
This sequence comes from uncultured Anaerolinea sp., assembly GCA_964416275.1. GTDB lineage: Bacteria > Chloroflexota > Anaerolineae > Anaerolineales > UBA4823 > RBG-16-57-11. The sequence goes on from CAYQDU010000148.1 coordinate 6,617, forward strand.
CCAGGTACCACAGGGCCTCTTCCAACCGCTGGCGGGTTTCTTCCAACTGATCGTTCACCGGCAGGTAGCCAAACACGCGCAGCGGGCCTACGGCGTGGCCTTCCGAATCGTCCAGGTTAGCCGTCACGGCGGTGCTTTCGATCACCACCCCGCCATCAGGGATGAAGCGCGCCAGCACTTCGGCCACCGACTCGGCCATCTCGCCATCTACGGTTAACGATACTTCCAGCCACGAATCCGCCATGTGATGCTCCTGAAGGGATATGGTTGAGGTTCTCTATTTTGAAGAGGTTGGGCGGGCAGCCCGCCCAACCTCTTCAAAATAAAAAGCCTCTTCCGCCAAAGGCGGAATAATTTCTACAGGCGCTGAGATCAGCCGCCCAGGGCTTCCTTGATCCAATCCAATATGCCGCGCTCCTGGGGGCGCACCTCGCTGCCCAGGCTGGCGGCCAGCTTTTCGAACAACTGGCGCTGCTCGGCGGTCACATGGGTGGGAATTTCGACGTTAATCACAACCACCTGGTCGCCCCGGCCGGTAGCGCGCAGGCGCGGCACGCCGCGCGCCTTCAGGCGCAGCACCTTGCCCGGCTGCGTGCCGGGCGGGATGCGCAGCGTCTCGGAGCCATCGACGGTTGGCACTTCCACATCCGCCCCCAAAGTGGCCTGGGCGATATTGATGGTCAGATCGAGCTGCACGTCAAAATCGCGCCGGCGGAAGAACTTGTGCGGCCGCACCTGGATCAGGATATACAGGTTGCCGTTCGGGCCGCCGTTTTCGCCCGGCTGGCCTTCGCCCGCCAGGCGGATCTGTGTGCCGGTGTCTACCCCGGCCGGCACGTTGACCACTTTGCGCCGGGTGCGCCGCTCCAGGCCGCTGCCCTGGCAGTTGGCGCAGGGCGAGCTGATCGTCTCACCCTGGCCGCGGCAGGTCGGGCAGGTGGCTACCTGCACCATCGAGCCGAGGATCGTCTGGCGCACCTGGCGCACCTCGCCCGTACCGCCGCAGGTGGTGCAGCGGGTCGGCGAGGTGCCGGGCTTGGCCCCGCTGCCGCCGCACACGCTGCACGGCTCATTGCGGGTCAGCTCGATCTCTTTCTCTACCCCAAAGACGGCTTCTTCAAAAGTCAGCTCCAGGCGATATTGCAGGTCGGCCCCCCGGCGGGGAGCCGTGCGGCTGGCGCCGCCGCGCCCGAAGCCGCCAAAACCGAACATCTCGCCCAGGATGTCGCCCAGGTCAACGCTAAAGTCGGGCGCGCCGCCGCCCATCCCATTCACCCCGGCGTGACCGTAGCGATCGTAGACCGAGCGCTTATCCGGCTCGGACAGCACGGCATAGGCCTCGTTGATCTCTTTAAAGCGTTCTTCGGCGTCCGGCTCCTGGCTCACGTCGGGATGATACTGGCGGGCCAGGCGGCGGAAAGCCGATTTTAGCTCGTCGGGAGATGCGCTGCGGGGAACGCCCAGTACTTCGTAATAATCTCGTTGCGCCATAGGGTTAAATTTTTGTAGGGGTGTGCGCCTGCGGCGCACACCCCCGATTCACTACCATCGGTTATTGATTGCGGAATTCGCCATCAACCACGTCTTCACCGCCAGGGCCGGGCTGCTGCTGGCTGGGGCCGCCGGGTTCAGAACCGCCATACCCATTCTGCGCCCCCGGAGCGCCGGCCGCCGGGCCGCCCTGCTGGTAAGCCGCAGTCCCCACCTGCTGCAAGACCTGGTTGAGGGCCTCGCTGGCCTGGCGGATTTCATCGGCGTTATTGCTGTTCAAGACGCCGCGCACTTTCGCCACCTGGTCCTGCACCTGCTGCTTGAGCGCCGCAGGAACCTTATCGCCCAGGTCGGCCAGCACCTTCTCGGCCGAATAGGCCGTATTGTCGGCGTTATTGCGCACCTCGATCAGTTCTTTGCGCTTGCGGTCTTCGTCGGCGTGGGCTTCAGCGTCTTTGCGCATGCGCTCGATCTCGTCTGAATTCAGGCCCGATGAGGCCGTGATCGTGATGTGCTGGCTGCGGGTAGTGGCCTTATCCTGAGCGGTCACATTCAGGATGCCGTTGGCGTCGATGTCGAAGGTGACTTCAATCTGCGGGATGCCGCGCGGGGCCGGGGGGATGCCGTCCAGGATGAATTTGCCAAGCGACTTGTTATCGGCCGCCATCGGGCGCTCGCCCTGCAGGACGTGGATCTCCACCTGCGATTGGGAGTCGCTGGCGGTCGAGAAGACCTGCGCCTTGCGGGTGGGGATGGTGGTGTTGCGTTCGATCAGGCGGGTCGCTACGCCGCCCAGGGTTTCCACCGAAAGCGACAGGGGGGTCACGTCGAGCAGCAGAATGTCCTTGACCTCGCCGCCCAGCACGCCGGCCTGGATGGCTGCGCCAATCGCCACCACTTCATCGGGGTTTACGCCCTTGTGGGGGTCTTTGTTGAACAGCCGGCGCACTGCATCCTGCACGGCCGGCATCCGGGTCATACCGCCCACCAGGACGACCTCGTTCACGTCGCCCGGCTGCACGCCGGCATCCTTCATTGCGGCCCGCACAGGTTCCAGCGAACGCTCGATCAGGTCTTGGGTGAGCTGTTCCAGCTTGGCGCGGGTCAGGGTAGTCACCAGGTGCTTGGGGCCAGAGGCGTCGGCGGTGATGTAGGGCAGGTTGATCTCAGTTTGCATCACGCTCGAAAGCTCGATCTTGGCCTTTTCGCCGGCCTCTTTTAGGCGCTGCAGGGCCTGGCGGTCGCGGCGCAGGTCGATGCCGTTCTCGCGCTGGAACTCGCTCGCCAGGTAATCGATGATGCGCTGGTCGAAGTCGTCGCCGCCCAGGAAGGTGTCGCCGCTGGTAGAGCGCACCTGGAACACGCCCTCGCCCACGTCGAGGATCGAAATATCGAACGTGCCGCCGCCCAGGTCGTACACGGCGATCACTTCGTCTTTCTTACGATCCAACCCATAAGCCAGCGAGGAAGCCGTCGGCTCGTTGATGATGCGCAGCACTTCCAGCCCGGCAATTTTGCCGGCGTCTTTGGTGGCGTTGCGCTGGGCGTCGTTGAAATAAGCCGGCACGGTGATGACCGCCTGCGTGACCGGCTGGCCCAGGTAGGCTTCGGCGTCGGCTTTGAGTTTGCCCAGGATCATGGCCGAGACTTCGGGCGGGGAATATTCCTTGCCATCCAAAACCACCCGTACATCGCCATTGGGAGCTTCGGCCACCTTATACGGCACGCGCGACAAAGCACGCTGCACTTCCGGGTCTTTGAATTTGCGGCCCATAAAGCGCTTGATCGAGAAAATAGTGTTTTCGGCGTTGACCACGGCCTGGTTGCGGGCCACCCGGCCCACCAACCGCTCGTGATTTTTATTGACCGCTACCACTGACGGGATCAGGCGTTCGCCCTCCGCCGAAGGGATTACGGTCGGCTCGCCGCCTTCCATGACCGCCACCACCGAGTTGGTGGTTCCCAGGTCGATGCCAATGATTTTTGCCATAATAATATCCTCCAACGTATGAATAGCTTACGTATTGGCCTGCCGCAGGTCGCGCGACCAGGCAGGCGCAAGCATTATCGGGCTACACGCACCATAGCCGGGCGCAACACCCGGTCGCCCAACAGGTAGCCCTGCTGCAGTACTTCGATCACCTGGCCGCTTTCATGCTCCGGGCTGTCTTCCGACATCACGGCCTCGTGCAGGTTCGGGTCGAACTGCTGGCCCAGGGCATCCATCGGCTTGACGCCCTCGCTCTCCAAAATCGCCAGCAGCTTACGATAAATCAGGTCCACTCCTTCAGCCCAGGCCGCGCCTTCACCTTCTTTAGGGCGCACCTTCAAGGCCCGTTCCAGGTCGTCCAAAACGCCCAGGTAGCGTTTGATAACGCTTCCGGCCGCATTCTGATACACCTGCGACTGTTCGCGTTCGATACGGCGCTTGTAGTTGGCGAACTCGGCCTGCGAGCGCTTCCAGCCGTCCAGGTATTCGACGGCCTGGGCCTGGCTCTTCGCCAGATCTTCTTTGATCGCCTCCTGGTTCGCGGCGATACTCTCGCGCGTCGGCCAGCCTTCCACCGGGATCGGCTCTTCGCCGTTTTCCTCTGGGTTCAAATCCATATTTGCGTTTTCATCGCTCATAGAGCCAATAACTCCTTAAACCCCGTGATCGTCTTCATTGAGTAAATCTCCTACCAGGGCGCTCAACAAATCAGACACAAAGCGCACGGTAGAGATGGTTCGTCCATATGGCATGCGCATGGGGCCTAGCACGC
>CAYQDU010000149.1:0-10792 GCA_964416275.1 uncultured Anaerolinea sp.
CCCTGACCAAGGACGTCAACACTGCCCCGCAGATGTTCATCCTCGGCTGGTGCGCTGACTACCCCGATCCGCAGAACTGGCTGTCCGTCTACTGGAAGACCGGCGGCTTCGGCGAGCGCATTGCGTACTCGAACCCCGAAGTTGACAAGCTGATCGACCAGGCCGACGCTGAACTGGATCCCGCCAAGCGTATGGAAATGTACGCCGAGATTCAGAAGATGGTCACCACCGACATGCCGGCGGCCTACATGTGGAACAACGTCAACACCTACCTGGTCAAGCCGTGGGTCAAGGGCGTCACCCAGACCCCGATGGACTCCGGTTGGACTGGCCAGCAGGACCCGTTGACCATCAGCATCGACACCACGATGATCCCGTAAGTTGGTAAACCTGGGTGGCGCAGTTCGTACCAATGGGCTGCGCCGCCCATTTATTCAGGGGTTGGCAGGCGGCCTCGCCGCCCGCCAACCCCTGAATAAACACAACCATGAACCTTTCTGGCGCTGGAGAGTATCTATTTTATAGGCAAGACGTTCGTTTTTTGTGCCTGGAATGTCCTTCACCCGGGTGGAAAACATCCCAGGCATAAAAAAGCAAAACAAACTTCGGAGGTTGGAGAGCGAAATGCTTACGTATATTATTCGACGCCTGTTCTGGCTGGTCCCGGTGCTGACTCTGGTGGGTGCTATCACGTTTGTTTTGATGCACAACACCCCCGGCGGCCCGTGGGATCGCGACTTGAGTTCTCGGCAGGTGGACGCTACCACCCAAAAGCTGCTCAATGAGCGCTTTGGCCTGAACAAACCCCTGTGGCGGCAGTTTGCGGCCTACATGGTGGGCGACTGGGACGCGAAGGGTGTTTGGAAGTGCGGCCTGGTATGCGGCAACTTGGGACCGTCCTATCGCACTCGCGGCCGCGACGTGCAAGACATCCTGTTTTCCCCCCCGGAAGAGAAGCCCTTCTGGTACAGCCGCTTTGGCTATTCGCTGCGCCTGGGCCTGATCGCCCTGACCCTGGCAATCTGCATCGGCATCCCCCTGGGAACCTTTGCCGCCCTCAAACAGAACAGCCTGGTGGATTATGTCAGCCTGCTCATCGCTACGGCGGGCATCTCGGTGCCGAACTTCGTCATCGCCATCTTCCTGATCATCATCTTTGCCTCCGGTTTGCATATGATTAGCGTGGTGCCGAAGGATTGGAGCGACCCGCGGGTCTGGATCTTGCCGGCGATTGTGTTGGGCTTCAACACCCTGGCCTATACCGCCCGCTTGATGCGCACCTCGATGCTGGAAGTGCTGCGCCAGGACTACATCCGCACTGCCCGTTCCAAGGGCCTGACCGAACGGGTGGTTGTGACCGTTCACATGATCAAGAACGCCATGATCCCGGTCATCACCATCTTAGGCCCGGCCCTGGCCGGCCTGGTGACGGGGTCGTTCATCATCGAAACAATGTTTGGCTTCCCCGGCATGGGCCGCGCGTACGTACAAGCTATTCAGCAGCGCGACTACTCGATGATTATGGGCACTACCCTGATCTACGCCTTCCTGGTGGCTGTGGCTAACCTGAGCGTGGACTTCGTATACGTGCTGGTTGACCCACGCATCCGCCTGGGCGATTGATCCGTTCTCAAGGAGTGAGAGAGATGACGGTCGAATCAAGTACCTCCCAACCCCATATCGTTGATCTGAGCACCATGCCCAAAGGGCGCAGCCTGGGCCAGGAAGCTCTGGGCCGCCTGCTGCGTAACAAGGCGGCCGTTGGCGGCATGATTATTATTGCCATCTTCATCCTGGTCGCCGCCTTTGCCCCGGTGATCGCGCCGCATAACCCCCTGCAGCTCAACAGCGGCAAGGATTACCTGCCTCCGGCGTGGGTCGAAAAGGCCTCGAACGGCAAAGCGGGCAACCCGGATTTCCTGCTGGGAACCGATACCCTGGGCCGCGACGTGCTGAGCCGGGTGATCTACGGGGCGCGCGTCTCGATGATCGTCGGCTTCGTCCCTACCACCATCATCCTGCTGTTTGGCACGTTTATCGGGATGATCGCCGGTTACGCTGGCGGGCGAACGGACAACCTGCTGATGCGGCTGACCGACGTAATCTACGCTTTCCCCGATCTGCTGTTCTTCATCATCGCTATGGTGGCCCTGCGGGATACCTGGATTGGTAACTTGCTGAACGGATTGTTCCTGCTATTCGTTGCCATGGCAATTGTCAACTGGGTGGGCGTGGCCCGCCTGGTGCGCGGCCAGGTGCTTTCGCTCAAGCAGAAAGAGTTTATCGAAGCCGCCCGCTCGATTGGCGCTAAATCGCCGCGCATCATGTTCCGCCATCTGCTGCCCAATACGATCAGCGTGTTGGTGGTTTCGGCCGCCTTCCAGATCCCGGGTATGATTATCACCGAAGCCGTCCTGGGCTACCTGGGCCTGGGCCTGCGCCCGGCCACCGACCCCAAGTCGTTCTTCATCACCAGTTGGGGCGCCCTGCTGCTGGAAGGGCAGACCGCTATCAACGCCCAGCCCTGGATGCTGCTGACGCCGGCTATCTGCATTGCTCTGGTGGTGTTGGCCTTCACCTTCCTGGGCGATGGCTTGCGGGATGCGCTCGACCCCCGCATGCGCGGCACGCAGTAAATTTCGGTTAAAGAGGTATGTTTTGAAAAAATGTGCGGCATAGCCGCACATTTTTTTTGTTCTTCCGTTGCAGGCGAGATTTGACCTGTATTCGGATGGGTTGAGACAAGCCAAGTTCGCCCGGCGCAGTTGGAAGACTTTGAACTTTTGCTTTTAATCGGTGGTATTATTATCAGATACGACAGAACAACAGGGTTTTATGGCGAACTTTGCGGATCAAGAACTGGTAGCGCAGCTAAAAGATGGCAGTTTAGACGCCCTGGGCGAACTGTACGACCGGCACCAGCGCATGGTGCACCGCACGGCCCTGGTCATCACCGGCGACGCCGAAGTCGCCGCCGACCTGGTACAGGATGTCTTTTTGCGCCTGCATCGCTTCGCCGGGCATATCGACCCCGGTCGCCCGCTGGAACCCTGGCTGTACCGCATGACTGTCAACCTGGCCTATACCTGGATCAAGCGCAACCGCCGTTGGCTTCAACCCCTGGAAGACCTGGCCGATTGGCTCTCCGGTTCTAAGCCGTCGCCTTCGGACTATGTCGAGATGCAGGACGATTGGGACCGGGTGCAGCAGGCGGTTTCGCATCTGCCCTTCCCCCAGCGAGTGGTGATCGTGCTGTACTATCTGAACGATCTCTCGCTGCAAGATATTGCCGAAATTCTGGAAGTGCCTCCCGGCACGGTCAAATCTCGCCTGCACTATGGCCGTCAGGCCCTGAAAAAGAGTCTGGGGCTGGATGGCCTGGGCGACAGCGACCCGCTGGCGAACTTAGAAGTAAAAGGCTCTTAAGAGTGTGATTATGGATCATGAATTAGATCGCTATTTGAGCCGGTGCTTGAAGAACTGGACGGCCCGGCAGCCTCTCCCCAACCAGGGCCGTGAGGCGCTGTTGAAGGCTGCGGCGGCCTCCCCGCCGCCGCCCGCCTGGGACGAACCGACCTATTTCCGGCCCAGTCTGGCCCCACATGAATTCACGAATAATCGCATGGTTGGCTTCTATACAGGTGAATGGCTGCGAGGCTCATTCACCATGTCGCTTTCCTGGCCTACCCAGCTTGGCACCCTCGTTCAGTTTTCCTAACCTGTGATTTTAACCTCAACGTTGACTGCACGTCGGCCAGTTTGGCTGCTGGCTTTGGTAATGGGCGTGTCGCTGGCCTGCAACTATCGCCCGGTACAGCGCACGGTTGAGGCGATTCCTGTGGCCCCGGCTGAACCGGCTGCCACCCAGGCCGCCCCGGCCGAACCGGTTGCGGATCGCCTGCTAACCGTCTGCATGGGGCAAGAACCGGCCTCCTTGTTCCTGTATGGCGACCAATCGGCCGCGGCGCGCGCCATCCGCCAGGCTGTTTACGATGGCCCCTTCGATTGGGTTAACTTCACCTTTACCCCGGTGATCTTGCAAGGCGCGCCCAACCAGGCCGATGGTTCGCTGAGCCTGACCCCGGTAACCGTCCAACCGGGCGAGCCGCTGGTGGATGTGACCGGGAAGGTGGTCAAGCTGAGCGAGGGCGTTTCGTATTATCCCACCGGCTGCGCCGAGGCCAGCTGCGCGGCGGCCTATAGCGGGCTGCAGCCGGTGCAGGTCGATCAGCTTACAGCGCGGTTCAGCCTGCGCCCCGGCTTACAGTGGGCCGATGGCGCGGCCCTGACCGCTGACGACTCTGTCTACTCCTACGAAACGGCGCGCAGCCTGTATCCGCTGGCGCGGGCCGATTTGATCGACCGCACCCAGTCCTATCAGGCCAGCAATGAGACCACCGTCGAATGGCGCGGGCTGCCCGGCTATCGCGCCTCCAGCGTGTTGAGCGCCTTTTTTACCCCACTGCCGCGCCACGCCTGGAAAGACATTTCCGCTAAAGACCTGGCTGCCGCCGAAGCCGCCGCCCGTAAGCCCTTGGGCTGGGGGCCGTATGCCATCGACGAATGGACCCCTGGCGACCACATCAGCCTTAGCCGCAACCCGCGCTACTTCCGCGCCGCCGAAGGGCTGCCGGCCTTCGACCATCTGGTTTTTCGCTTTACGCCCGACCGGGCCCAGGCCGTCAACGCCCTGCAGAGCGGCGAATGCGATCTGCTGGACGAATCGCTGCATCTGGAAATCGAGCCGCAGCCCGTCCTGGACCTGCAAGCCGCCGGCAAGGCCCGCCTGGCCTTTATGCCCGGCCTGGCCTGGGAACACCTTGATTTTGGGCTGCTGCCCGCTGTAGCCGCCCAGGATGGCGGCCCTCTGCCCCTGTTCCAGGCCAAAGAGACCCGCCAGGCGGTAGCCCAATGTCTGGATCGGGCCAAGCTGGCCCAGGAGGCGTTTGGCGCAAACCTGGCCGCCGCCGCCCAGATAGCGCCCCCCGCAAGCTACGTTCCGGCCGGCAACCCCTGGCTGGACCCCAATCTGAAATCCTATGCTTACGACCCGCAGGCCGCCGCCGCGCTGTTTGAGGCGGCTGGGTGGAAAGACGAAGACGCCAACCCGGCTACCCCCCGCCTGGCGCGCGGTGTGGCCGGCGTGCCAGACGGCGCGCCCTTTGAGTTCACTTTCCTTACCAGCGACGAACCGGAAAAACAGCGCGTGGGCAAGGCTATTCAGTCGATGCTGGCCGGGTGTGGGCTTAAGATGAACCTGGACGCCCGCCCGGTCGACGTGGTGTTTGCCGCCGGGCCGCAGGGGCCAATCTTTGGGCGCAATTTCTCGCTGGCCCAGTTTGGTTGGGTCAGCGCCATCGAACCGCCCTGTTTTCTGTTTACCACCGCCGAGATTCCCGGCCCATACCCCGAATTCCCGCGCGGCTGGGGTGGGGCGAATGTTTCCGGGTATAGCAACCCCGAATTCGACCGCCTGTGCCGCCAGGCGTTGGCGACCCTGCCGGGCGAACCGGCCCACCAGCAGGCCCATTTCCAGGCCCAGGCCCTCTTTGCCACGGACGCGCCGGTTATCCCGCTATATGCACGCCTGAAGCTGGCGGCTGCCCGGCCCGACTTCTGTAATTTGAGCGTGGACCCATCTTCTGAAAGCAGTTTGTGGAATATCGAGCAATTTTCCTATGGCGCGAACTGCGCGCCGTGAGAAAAACAGAATTTTTATTTTAAATTCATGGTATGATTCTGCTTGCTGCTTTGTAGCTTCAACGTTTCCTACAGCAATATACGTTTTTACTTTCTGAACTGAAAAAAACCTTCGAATGACAGCCCTCCGGCTGGTAAGCTGAGACCGGGGGTTGGCATGGCAAATCCGGCTTGCCGGATTTGAAATCGCTGGCGTAGCCTGGGTTGGTTGGCGGCCATCGTTAGCGACAGAGAGGTTGGTTGTATTCGTTTCTAAAGGAGGTGGTGAGGCCCTCGCCAAAACGAATTTTTTCGGCTACCTGTAACTGTTGGCACCCGTATAGACAACCTTTCAACCAATTCGGAGGAGAGCATGAAAGTGCAATCGAAAGCGTTTGCTGTCTTGAGCCTGCTGGTGGCGTTGAGCATGGTATTAGCCGCCTGCGCTCAACCTGCCCCCCAGGAAATCATTAAAACCGTGGTCGTCACCCAAGAAGTAATGGTTGAGGGGACGCCCCAGGTTCAGGAGAAAGTCGTCACCGCTACGCCTGAGCCAACTGCCGAGCCAACCCCCCTGCCGGAAGCCAAGCCCACCGACACGGCTGTGCTGGCCCTGCAGCAGGAACCTGACACCCTGCACCCCCTGATCGGCTCGATGATGTCGCGCACCATCGTGATGGGCGCAGTGCTGATCGGCTGCATGTCGCAAAATGAGACCGCCGATTGGATCAACCTGGGCTGCGAGGGCGATATACCCACCCTCGAAAATGGCGGGGCCAAGTTCGTGGGCGAAGGCGCCGATAAGCACCTGGAAGTGACCCACAAGATCAAAGCCGGCTGGCGCTGGACCGATGGCACCCCGGTCACCACCAAAGACGTGATCTCGGCCTGGAAGATCGGCATGGACCCGGCGGTTGAGAATGCTGGCCGCGTTACCACCGAGAAGATCTATGACATTGTGGCTGCGGATGACAGCACCTGGACGGTAATCTTCATGAGCCAGGCCCAGGCCAAGCAGGCCGCCGAAGGCACCCTGACTGGCAACATCGACTTCGCCTCTTATAAAGAAGACTACGTTCAGTCGGGCTTTGCCGACCTGACCGGCCCGGTGGTAGACCCGGTCTACTGGACGATTGGCGTCACCTGGTTGCCCGACCACGTGATGGGCCTCGACAAAGTACCCGGCGAAGAGCAGAAGAACCTTGACTGGGCCACCGTCCCCGGCGACGGCCCCTACAAGATCAAAGAATGGAAGCAGGGCCAGGAAATCGTGCTGGAGAAGGTAGACGCCCCCTTCCCGTTGGGCGATGCTAAACTCAAGACGATCATCTTCCGCTTCTTTGCTGAGACTGCAGCCGTCATCGCCGCCCTGCAGAACGGCGAACTGGATGCCGTGACTGGCACCGGCGGCCTGAGTGTGAACAACGCCCCCGACCTGGACAAGATCGAAGCCGCTGGGCTGTACAAAGTGCTGTACCAGCCGGGCTATCAGTGGGAGCATATCGACCTGAACACGGCCAAGTTCCCCTTCGACGATGTGAAGGTGCGCCAGGCCATGTACTACTCGATTGACAAGCAGGCCCTGGTGGATAAGCTGTACTTCGGCAAGCAGAAGACTACCGACCTGCCCGTGCCGGAAGGCCTGTCGTGGGCTTACACTGACACCTACAACAAGTACCCCTACGATCCTGAGAAGGCCAAGGCCCTGTTGGCGGAAGCCGGCTGGGACTGCGCCGCTACCCCCTGCACCAAGGAAATCAACGGCGAAAAGAAGAACCTGGAGTTCACCCTGATGACCACCGACCGGGCCGACCGCCAGGCTCTGGCCCAGGTCATCCAGCAGCAGCTCAAAGCCAACGGCTTTGGCGTGAACCTGCAATTCCTGTATGGCCGGGGCCTGTTTGCGGCCGCCTCGGCTGGCGGCCCCCTGAGCGCCGGCACCTTCCAGGCCGCCATCTACACCTGGATCACCGGCGACGACCCTGGCTTTGTCGGCCTGTACGACTGCGCCGGCATCCCGTCGGAAGCCAACGGCTTCGGCGGGCAGAACAACCCGCAGTGGTGCAACCCCGAAGCCGATAAGCTCATCAAGGCCAACGAGACTGACCCCGAAATCAGCCTGAGCCGCGAGAAGCGCAAACCGGTTTTGGAAGAGTTCTTCAAGATCTGGACGGCCGAAGTGCCGGTCATCCCGCTGTTCTCCAACACCCGTGTATACGTGGTTCGCACCGGCTTTGTCAACTGGAAAGCCGGCCCGACCAACAACAGCCCCGACACCTGGAACGTGTGGGAATGGGAGCTGTCTAAGTAAGCTCGTCTGACGACCAGCGGGGGATGGCGCAAGCTTGCGCCATCCCCCGCCTGGTAAAAAAGACCCGCATCAGAAAATACATCTGGAGAGGGTGCGATGACCAATTTTATTATCCGCCGCCTGTTGCAAAACTTTGTAATGTTGTTTTTTATCTCTATGCTGATTTACGTGGTGCTGAACTTGGTTCCGGGCGGCCCGTTCGATATGTTGGCCGTCAGCAACCCGCGCATTACCCGTTCGATGATCGACCGCCTCAACAAGCTGCTCGACCTGGATAAGCCCGTCTTGCCGGGCCAATACTGCCCGGTGGAGAAGGGCGTACAGCAGCCCTGCCGCCTGGATCAGGGCCGCTATCTGCGCTGGCTGGGCAAGGTTGTGCAGGGCGATTGGGGCAAATCGTGGACGATGCAGACCGGCACCCCGGTGTTGAAAATGATCGGCCAGCGCATCGGCTACACCCTGCTCTTGATGGGCTTATCGCTCATCGTATCGCTGCTATTAGCGATTCCAATCGGCGTCTATTCCGCCGTAAAGCAATATTCCATTATGGATTACGTGGTCACGACGATTGCCTTTTTCGGCCAATCGATGCCCACGTTCTGGACCGGCCTGATGGCAATGGCGATCTTTGCCGTGCAGCTCAAGCTTGTCCCCACCGGGGGCGTGCGCACCACCGGCATGGAGGGTGATATTGTCGAAGCCCTCAGCCGCATCTTCTCGTTTGGGCGCACCTATCCCGACCTGGCCGGGCAGGAAATCAAGATTATTCTGGATGGCCTGTGGCACGTGAGCATGCCCGTGCTGGTATTGGCCTTCTTTAACATGGCCGGCTGGACTCGCTTCACCCGCGCCTCGATGCTGGAAGTGCTGCGCCAGGATTACATGCGCACGGCGCGGGCCAAGGGCCTGGTCGAGCGGCTGGTGATCCTCAAACACGGCTTCCGCAACAGCCTGATCCCGCTGATTACCTTGATCTGCCTGGCGCTGCCGGGCTTGTTTGGCGGGGCCATTATCACTGAATCGATCTTCTCCTGGCCGGGCATGGGACGGATGTTCATCGATGCCATCTCAAACGTCGATTGGCCGGTGGTGCAGGGGCTGCTGGTGATCTCGGCCTCCCTGGTAGTCTTCTCCAATTTGCTGGCCGACATCCTGTATGCGATGGTCGACCCGCGCATTCAGTATAGTTAGCCCGGAGGCGGAAAGATGGCTACCACAACTGCCGATTTGAGCAAAGGCCGCAAGGCTAAAAGTTTCGATAAACCCGTCAGCCAGTGGGATCTGGCCTGGAGCCGCCTGCGCCGCCACAAACTGGCGATGTTTGGCCTGGTGGCGCTGAGCATCATCACCCTGGCCTGTATTTGCGCCTCGCTGATTGCCCCATACGATTACGAAGAGATCAACCTCAACCAATCCTATGCGCCGTTCATGACCGCCGGGGAAACCGGGCGCCCGATCCACATCCTGGGGACCGACAAATTGGGGCGCGATATATTCTCCCGGCTGCTGTATGCCGGGCGCATCTCGCTCAGCGTGGCGCTGGTGGTGACGGTGTTATCGCTGTTGATCGGCACGGTGGTGGGGGCCGTGGCCGGGGCTTTTGGCGGCTGGACGGACACCCTCGCCATGCGCCTGACCGACCTGATGCTGACTTTGCCACAGCTGCCTCTGCTCTTGATTCTATCCAGCAGCCTGCGCCAGTTCGTCCAACTGCAAGACCTGCTTGGTTCGAACCTGAGCGTGATTATCATCGTGTTTGTGCTGGTAGTCTTTGGCTGGATGGGCGACGCCCGGTTGGTGCGCGGCTGTGTCCTCAGCCTGCGCACCCAAGATTTTGTAGAGGCCACCCAGGCCCTGGGGGCATCTAAAGCGCGGGTGATTTTCTCGCACCTGATCCCCAATTCGCTGGCGCCCATCATTGTGTCTGGCACCCTGGCGTTTGGAGCTACCATCATCTCCGAATCGGCCCTGTCGTTCCTGGGCTTTGGGGTTATGCCGCCGGTGCCAACCTGGGGCAACATGCTCAATGAAGCCCGCAACTCGCCGCTCGAATACCTGTTCGTGCAGGCTCTCTCGCCCGGTTTCATGATCTTCCTGACGGTGCTGTCGATCAACTTCATTGGCGACGGCCTGCGGGATGCGCTTGATCCTCGCCTGGCGATCTAAACGTTTGGGCCGGCCGGTTGATGGGATGAAAACGTCGTGATTCAAAACACCGCTCGCCGTACCTGGACGTTGATCAAGCTGCTCCTGGTGATCGCTATCTTTTTTGTGGCGGTCTATTACTTTACGGTTTCGTTCACCACCCAAGACCTGACCTGGTTCAGCGCCGGTTTTGCCGATCTGCCCTATCAGGTGACGGTGTACCAGGCCGGGCAGAAGACCGAATACCGGTCCGGCGATCCGGGCTTCGACCAGCTGGCCGAAGCTGTGCGCCAGGCCCTGGACGAAGGCGTGGCCCGCCAGAGCGGCATTGGCCTGTCAGAAGATTCGCTGCTCGATGCATACGGCAAATACCTGACGGTCGAAGTGTTTTTTGCCCAACCGGTGAAGCTGCACGCCGGCTTTTTTACCGGCTACCCGACGCAGATGCTTTTCCCTCTCACCGGGCGGCACTCCGACCTGAATCTGGTTTTCCTGGGCGGGAAAAACGGGTATAATGTGAACGCACCCGCCTTGAAGACGACTCAGCCTTTGCGCGACGCGCTCGCCGCCCTGGGCTACCAATAATACGTTTCGACACGGCGTGGGGCCTCCGCGCCCCACGCCGTTACTTTTTGGGCTGAGGGTATATCTGGGGGT
>CAYQDU010000150.1:0-10766 GCA_964416275.1 uncultured Anaerolinea sp.
TCAGCCGGCGCACCACCCGCGACGTGCAGCACCTGCTGATCGTCACCGACCCATCGCAGCGCGGCATCGTGGCCGCCGAGCGCATCGCCGCTTTCCGCAACGAGCTGGACATCCACATCGAGAACACCTACCTGATCCTCAACCGGGTCAACGGGCCGGTTCCGCCGCCCCTGCAAGAGCGGATCGCCCAACTGGACATCCCGCTGTTGGGGGTCGTGCCGGCGGATGACGAGATCGCCAACCTGGAGTTCAGCGGCCGCCCGGTGATCGAGGCCAGCCCGGCCTCGCCGGTCTGCCAGGCCGTGGCGGACATGTTGGAAAAAATTCTGTAAAAGGATCGGGGCGGGGCTGCCCGCTCCGATCCTTTTACCGCAAGGATTGGCTATGGCGATTATCACGATTTCACGCCAGTTGGGCAGCCTGGGCAGCCAGGTGGCCTACCGGGTGGCCGAGAAGTTGGGTTACCGGCTGGTGTGGCGCGAATTAATCAACCAGGCCGCCCGCCGGGCGGGCGCGCCAGAACTGGCCCTGGCCGAGATCGACGAACTGGGCCTGCTGGACATCAAGCCCTCGCCCAAAGCCTGGCGGGCCTACCGCGGCGTGGTGGATGAGATCATCCATGAGCTGGCCGAGGAAGGCAACGTGGTGCTGATGGGCCGGGCCGGGCAGGTGATTCTGGCCGGGCGGCCCGACGCCCTGCACGTGCGCGTGGTGGCCCCGCCGGAACTGCGCGCCGGGCGCCTGGCGGCCCGCCTGTCGATTGCCGCCGAGTGCGCCGCAGCCCAGGTGGAGGCCAGCGACCACAGCCGGGCCGGCTACCTGCGCCGCCTGTACCGGGCGCGCTGGGACGACCCCTGCCTGTATCATCTGGTGGTCAACACCGCCTGGATCGAGGTCGAACCGGCCGCCGATCTGATTGTGGCCGCCAGCCGCCTGCTGTTGGAATGGGGGCAGCCGTAGCAAGACCGTGAGCGCGCCGAAGCCGCAACCGAACTTTGTCCATCCCATCGAAGCCGCATTTGCTAAAATCCTGGATTTCTACGGCGTCGCCTGGGAGTATGAGCCGCGCACCTTCCCCCTGGAATGGGACGCCGCCGGCAATGTGACCGAAGCCTTCCGGCCCGATTTTTACCTGCCCCAGCAGGACCTGTATATCGAGCTGACCACCCTGCGCCCCCACCTGGCAAACTATAAGAACCGCCGCATCCGGCGGATGAAAGAACTGTACCCCGAAGTCAACGTCAAGCTGTATAAACGCCGCGAGCTGCACCGGCTGATGGTCAAGTTTGGCCTGGAAGACGAGGCCGGCCAGATCGAAGGCGACGCGGCCCGGCAGAAGCCGGAAGCGCTATGAACAAAGACCTGCTCCAGCAATACGCCCCCCTGGCCGAAGACTTACAGGACGTGCTGTTCACCCAGGAACAAATCCAGGCCCGCGTGGCGCAGCTTGGCCAGGCGATCTCGCAAGATTACGCCGGGAAGAACCCGCTGCTGGTGGGCGTGCTGAAGGGCGTGCTGTTCTTTATGGCCGACCTGCTGCGCCACATCACCATCCCGGTCGAGATGGACTTCATCGCCGTGTCGAGTTACAGCCCGGAAGCCCGCGACCAGGGCTACGTGCGCCTGGTCAAAGACCTGGAAACCCCCATTCACAACCAACACGTCCTCTTCGTAGAAGATGTGATCGACACCGGCCTGACGCTGAACTACCTGCTGGGCAACCTGCGCGCCCGCCAGCCGGCCAGCCTGGAAGTCTGCACCCTGTTCAACAAACCCGATCACCGCCTGATCGACATCCCCCTGCGCTACACCGGCTTCACCCTGCCCGATCAGTTCGTAGTGGGTTACGGCCTGGACTACCGCGAGCAGTATCGCAACCTGCCCTTTGTGGGCCTGCTCAAAGCCGCCGCGTTGAAAAGAAACTGACCTTCGGCTTCGGCGGAAGAGCCACATGCAAGCTGCTTTTCAGGGGTGGGGTTAATAAGCCAGGGCCAATCCGCGGATTGGCCCTGGCTTATTAACCCCACTTAAAAAGTGACAGGGGTCCCAAGTAACCTTCGGACTGGCTCATCTGAGATTGAATGGTTTTTCCTCTAATATATAAAAGAGGGTTCCCATTTGCTCTTCTCTCTCTTAGCTCCGCTTCCACATCTTATTCAAGACTGCATGAGTCTTTTCTGTAAGTGGCAAGTTTCACGGCTTTGAGAGGCTTGGTCAGGTTTTGCTTTCAGTCTTTTTCTCAGATCGAAAATTTCTCGCCTGAGTTCAGTGCTGATAAGGCCCTGACGTTTGCTGGATGAGGCAGCTTTCAATTCCTCGGAACGCCCTGTCATTTATCAGTATAGGGTATTTAAAACAAAAGTCAATAGGCAGGGGGACGTTAATTTCGTTTCTAATGTCTGCATGCAAACAAGCTTGGTTGCAGCGATAATTTATCGGGGAAAACTGTACGTTCAGCCCGGATTTCTTAACCCATTTGCATTAATATTTGACGAAATCTGGGGCGTCTTGGGGTATACTTGGAATGAATCGCAAAAATCCTTTTTCATCCTGTTAGGTTCTGTCGATACTGGATAAGCGACCGGAGAAATCTTATGACCGAGTTTAGCCTCAAACAAGACCGCATTAAGCAGTTACTCGATGTGCATAAGCTGGATGGGCTGCTGCTGCAAAAGGTGAGCAGCTTTGCCTGGGCTACCTGCGGCGCAGCTTCGTATGTAAACACCGCCACAACCTTTGGCGCCGCCTCTCTCCTGATCACTCGCACCGGTCACCACCTGATCGCGGACAATATCGAAGCCCCCCGCCTGCAAAACGAAGAAAAGCTCAACTACCAGGGCTGGGAATTCCACGTGGCGCCCTGGTACGAACCCAGCCCGCTCAACGAACTGATTAGCGGCATGAAGCTGGGCGCCGATTGGGCCTTCCCCGGCGCGCTCGATCTCTCTGGCGAAGTGGCCCACCTGCGCGCCAGCCTGACCCCAGAGGAGGGCGTGCGCTTCCGGGTCTTGGGGCGTTTGTGCGCCGAGGCGATGAACGCCACCATCCAGACCATCCAGCCCGGCCAGACCGAGCATCACATCGCCGCCCGCCTGGCGATGGAAAGCCGCAGCCGGGGCGTGCAGGCCATGGTCAACCTGATCGCCTCGGACGAGCGAGTCTTCTCGTATCGCCACCCGCTGCCCACCTTCAAGACGATGGAAAACTACGTCATGCTGGTGATGTGCGGGCGGCGTTGGGGGCTGATCTGCTCGCTGACCCGCCTGGTGCATTTCGGCCCTCTGCCCGATGAGCTGCGGCGCAAGGCCGAAGCCGCGGCCAGGGTAGATGCGGCCTACATCGCCGCCACCCGCCCCGGCGCACCCATCAGCAGCATCCTGCAAACCGGCGTGGCCGCCTACGCCGCGGCCGGCTATCCCGACGAATGGAAGCTGCACCACCAGGGCGGTCCCACCGGCTACGAACCGCGCGAATGGCTGGCAACCCCCAAAACCAACGAGATCGTGGCGGTCAACCAGGCTTACGCCTGGAACCCGTCGATCACCGGGGCTAAGTCGGAAGACACCATCCAGGTGGGCGAAAATGACAACGAGATCATCACCGCCACCCCCGGCTGGCCGATGCAGGAAGTGGTCGTGGACGGCAAGCGTATTCTGCGCCCGGCCATCCTGATCGTCGAATAAGCCTGACCAGCAAGCGGTTTTCATAGTTTGAGGTTTGCACAGGGCGCAGCCCCGTGCAAACCTCAAACTATTCTCCCCCCATTGAACCATGCAGCATGTGTGGCGTAGCCACGCATTTTCCCCAAAATATAACCTCTTTCCCGGCAAGCCGGAAGAACCAGAAACACTCAAGGGATTTTGTCGCACCTGGCGCGACAAAATCCCTTGTTAAACATCTTTCCAGGCGAGCTTTGTTCGCCAGGCGAAGCTCGCCAGTCGCCTCCACCCCGGTTGCGTGGGGAGCGGTTACGCGCTGGGCGCCTGGCCCGCCGCCTGGCCCTGGCGGCTATACTGCGCCTCCCAGGTCTTATCATCCACCAGGGTTACCACCCGGTAGGCTTCGGCGTAGGCCATCTCCTTCCCTTTGGCGGCTTCGGCCGCCCACTGATGGATCATTTCAGTCGGGTCCCAATCTCGCATCTGGCTCTTATGCGCCCGCAGGGCCGCGGTCTTGACTTCGATGGTCTCGCTGATGTCCACATATACGTCGCCTTTCTCCCAGACGGTGACGTACACTTTGCGCGGCTTGTGGGCGGTCAATCCCTCCTCGGCCAGCTCCTCGAACAGGTTGGGCTGGCCGGCGGCCGGGAAGGCGGCGTCGATGGCGGCCTGGGCCGCCGCCCGGTGGTCGGGGTGGTTGATGTAATCTTCGCCCGCCCACACTACCGTCGGGTCGCCAGCGACGATGACTTCGGGGCGGAAGCGGCGAATTTCGCGCACCAGCTTCTTGCGCAGTTCCAGGGTTGGCTGGAGCAGGCCGTCGGGTTCGCGCAGAAAGATCACCTCGCTGGCCCCGGCGATGCGCCCGGCTTCCAGCGCCTCGGCCTCGCGAATCTGGGTCGCCTGGGCGCGGGTCATGCCGGGCGTGTCGATGCCCACGTCGCCGCTGGTGCATAAAACGTAAGAAATGCGCGCTCCGGCTTTCGCCCAGCGCGCCAGAGCGCCCGCGCAGGAGAACTCGATGTCGTCCGGGTGGGCCACAATTGCCATAGCGCTTTCAGGAAGATAGAAGTTAGCCATAGGCCCGATTATACAATCAATTTTGGCTCTTCCGCCAAAGACGGGAATTTTTTCTATACTTTGGGGCTGCTGCGCGGCGCAGCCATGCGGCAGCCCCAAAGCCCGACTTCTTTCCCGGCAAAGCCGGAAGAGCCTCAATTTTGTTGTATACTTGCAAGTCGAATGACCGAGACCAGTTTGCACGCCGCGCTGAAAGATTGGTACGCTCACCCCACCGGTCAGCAAGAAGTCTGGATCGACGGGTATTGGATCGACGCCCAGGTGGGCGAGCAGTTGATCGAAATCCAGACCCGCAACTTTGCCGCCCTGCGGCCCAAGCTGGCGATCCTGCTGGATCAGCACCCGGTGCGCCTGGTGCACCCGGTGGCGGTGGAAACCTGGATCGTGCGCCTGCCCGCCAGGCCGGACGAGCCGCCCACCCGGCGCAAGTCGCCCCGCCGCGGCCGGGTGGAAGATGTCTTTCAAGAACTGACCGGCCTGCCCGACCTGCTGGCCCACCCCAATTTCAGCCTGGAGATTGCCCTGGTGCGCCAGGAAGAGATCCGCCGGGCCGATGGGCGGGGGAGCTGGCGGCGGGGCGGGGTTTCGATCATCGACCGGCGACTGGTCGAACTGGTGGAGCGCCGCCTGTACGCCGTCCCGGCCGACCTGCGGGCCTTTCTGCCGCCCGACCTGGCGCAGCCCTTCACCCAGCCTGAACTGGCCGCCCGCCTGGCGCTGCGCCCGCGCCTGGCCGGGAAGATGTGCTACTGCCTGCGCCGCCTGGGGGTGATCGCCCAGACCGGCAAGCGCGGCCGGGCGTATTTGTATCAAATCAACCCCGGAGGAGCTGCTTATGGACCTTAGCAAGGCTCGTTTTTTGCCCTTTCACGCCATCAACGAATTCATGCGCGACGACTACCGTCACGCCGTGGTGCGGGATGTGCTGACTCACGCCGATGACCTGCCCGAAGATCAGCGCGCCGCCCTCGAAAAGGCCACCAAAAAGGCGGTGACCATCCCCGGCTTCCGCAACAGCGCCAAGGCCCCGGCCCCGCTGCGCATGCGCCTCACCTCGGAAGCCTTCGTCAAGAGCGCCCCGCTGGCGGCGGCTGTTCTATCGGCCTGGGGCGAACTGCACGCCCCGCTGCGCCAGCAGGTGCATGATTTCCTGGCCGGGCGCGGCTGGCAGGTCTTTCCGCCCGAGGCCGACCGCGCCCGCATGCCGGGTTTTCTGGTTACCTGGCCCAAAAACGAAGATTTCGAGACCCTGGGGGCGGCTTTTAAAGAAAAATACCCCGATAGCCAGGTCGGCTCCGACGACCTGAGCCTGATGGTGGTGTGGGTCAGCCTGCGCTTGCCGTACCAGATGGAAGACGAAGCCGAGCCGGAAGCCCAGGCCGGCGCACGGCCGGAAGAAGACCTGCCTGCCGCCCCGGCCGCCTGAACTCCGTGCGGGGCTGTGCAAAGGGCGCAGCCATCTACCGGGGATTTTGTCGCACCCGGTGCGACAAAATCCCCGATTAACCCTCTTCCGGCGCAGCTCGCCAGTCATGCCCACCCTGGCTGCCTGGGGAGCTGCCCGCCGCACGGCTTCCCCAAAAATAGAAAGAAATTCCCGCCTGCGGCGGAATTTCTTTGCGTTCTCTAGAACGCGCCAATGATCTGCTGAAATGGGTGGAAAGGAGACCTATGCCGAAGAAGCGCCGCACCGGAGGGGGATCAGACCAGGCCTCGCCTTCGGTCTCGAAAATCGTTGGCCGGGTGTTCCTGGCCGTGGCAGGGCTGCTGCTGCTCATCACCCTGGTCGCCGGGCTGCAGATCGGGCGCGGCCTGGCCGGCGAGCAAACCGCCCGCGGCAACGTGATGGATTACAGCGTGCGGGTCGGTGCAGACGGCAACGAATTCTATTACCCCGTCGTCGAATTCTATCTGCCCGATCATACCCTCCAGCGGGTGCAGTTGAATGAAGGAAGCTGGCCCCCGGCCTACATGCAAGGCGAAGCGGTGACGGTGGCCTACAACCCGCAGCGGCCCATCGAGGCGCGCATCGTCTCTTTTTCCAGCCTGGTGCTGCGCTGGACTGTTCCGCTCATCACCGGCGGGCTGGGCCTGGCCTTCCTGGGCGCGGCGGCGCTGGCCTGCCAGTTGGACGGGTAACACCGATCGATAGCGATTGCCGCCAGGCCTCGCCCGGCGGCAATCGCTATCGAATGGCGAATCTTCCGCTACCCTTTTAGCACCACTTTCTGCACG
Source organism: uncultured Anaerolinea sp. (assembly GCA_964416275.1). Taxonomy (GTDB): domain Bacteria; phylum Chloroflexota; class Anaerolineae; order Anaerolineales; family UBA4823; genus RBG-16-57-11. Next base: position 6,978 of record CAYQDU010000150.1, read on the forward strand.
TAGGGCGAGGTGGTGGCGGCCAGCAGGGCCCCATAGCTGGGATAGAAGGCCACCTCGTCGCCCAGGTGGACTTCGTTGAAGGCGTCGCTCACATCCAGCACCAGGTGATCGCTGCTGCCGCCCAGCACGATAATGCCGGGGTCTTCGGGGGTGATGCCGTCTACCACTACATCCTGCCGCCCGATGTTGCAGATCGCCCGCAGGCGTTTGCCGCGATCCACGAAATCGGTGAAGCCGCCAAAGGCATCCTGCCCGCGGCAGCCAATCGGCACGGATGGCTTGCACTCGATCTCTACGATCTCGGCTACCACGCGGAAGGTATCCTGGCGGGTGCCGGGCCACGGGCTGCGGTCGAGTACGTTGCGGCCCAGGGTGATAGCCTCGCCGATGCGGAAGTGATTGATCTCTTTGGGCATCCCGCCGCTGGCGAGCAGGGGCAGGTTGGCGCTGTTGCCGCCCGAAAGCAGGTTCAATTCCAACCCGGTGGCCTTGCGGCAGGCGTCGCGCACGTCCACCAGCATCTGCATGTTCTCGGTGGTGGGGATGACCCCGCCGTAGCAGGCCAGGTTGCAGCCCAGGCCGATGACTTCGATGTTGGGCAGCTTGGCGGCGGCCCGCACCACGTCCACCGCCCGGTCGGGCCACACCCCTTCGCGCAGATCGCCCACGTCGATCATGATGATGACCCGGTGGGCGCGGTTCATGAACACGGCGGCTTCCGAAAGCAGCTCGATGGTTTCGGCCGACGAATTGAGCGAGTAATCCGAACAGCGGATCACGTCGGCGGCCCGGCTGGGGGCCGGGATGCGCAGCAGCATCAGCGGCAGGTCCATGCCGATGTCGGAGATGGATTGCAGGTTGAGGATGCGCGAGTCGGCGATCATATCGGCCCCACCGGCCTCCAGGGCGTGGACTACGGCCGGGTGGGCGCTCATCACTTTGGTTACACAGGCCACCTGCGCCCCGTGTTCGTGGCACAGCTCGATCACGGCGCGGGCATTGGCCTCGATGCGTTGGGGGAAAATCTCTAAACGCGGCGTGCGGATAAACATAAAACTCCTTGTTTAGGGCGGGTTTGAAACCCGCCCCTACGGTTGGTTGTCCCGCGCCTCGGCCACCCACTGGCGGAAGGTGGCCTTCACATCGTCGGGGTAGGCCTGGGCCAGGGTGCCGAGGGCCGAGAAGCGGTAATCGCGATCCATCAGGATGCGCACCTCGGGCGGGGGCAGCAGGTACTTGCCCGGCCCGCTGCAGATGGCGCGCAGGATGTCCTGGCCGCCCTCGATGCGGGTCAGCGCGCCGCCGGTGCCAATCACCCACTGCACAGCGCTCAGGTCTTTGCCTTTGACGATCTGCTTCTTGCCGGTGGGGGTATACAGGTCGGTCACCACCCCGGCGTGGCGGCGGACGCCGGTCTCGACGGCTTTGGCGCACAGCCAGCGGGTCAGTTCCATCTCCCGCTCGGTGTGGGGCATGGCCTGCAGATCGGCCAGGCGGGCCTCCCAGGCCGGGTCGCCGGCCAGTTCGACAATGTTGCGGGCGTTGATGTATACGCCCAGGTCGCCTTCGACGGTGCGCTTGGCGCGCGGTTCTGGCTCGACCGTGCGGGCGGCCCATTCGCGGCTGCCGTCGGTCACGCTGTGTACGTCGGTTGTGGCCCCGCCCACGTCGAACACCAGGCAGTCGCCCAGTTCTTCGGCGAACAGCTCGGCTCCGCGCAGCACCGCCCCCGGCGTGGGCAGGATGCCCCAGTGGGTCAGGTCGGCAAAGCGGGCCATGCCGGGGGCGTGGATGATGTGGCGGTTGAAGGCTTCGTGGATGATCTTGCGCACCGGCTCGATGTTCAGCACGTCCACATCCGGGAAGACGTTGGCCGCGATCAGGGTTTCGACCCCGGCGGCCTCGAAAATCTTGTGGATCGGCTTGCGGATGGCGGCGTTGCCGGCGTATAACAGCGGGGCGGGCAGGCCCAGCCCGGCCAGCTTTTCGGCGTTTTGCAGCACGATGTCCTTCTCGCCGAAATCGACCCCGCCGGCCAGCAGGATGATGTTGGGCTGGATGGCGCGCACCTCGTCCAGGTCGTAGTCGTCCAGGCGGCCGGCGGTGACCAGCTTGACGATGGCCCCGGCCCCCAGGGCGGCCTCGCGGGCGGCGCGGGCGGTCATCGAGTGGGTCAGCCCGTGGACGGTCATGCGCAGCCCGCCGGCGGCCGACGAATTGACGAATGTCTCGGCCCCGTCCACCGGGCGGCCGTAGGCGGCTTCCAGGTCGGCGGTGGCCTGGGCCACGCCCAGGCCCACGTCGCCCTGGGCCACGCTGGTGGGGGCGAACCCCTGGGCCAGATGCTCGAAGCCGCCCTCCGGCCTGCGTCGGAAGGCGTTGGCCTTGGTGATGGTCGAGCCGACTTCGATGGTCAGAATTTCGATGGTGCGCATCGGTTAGCCAGCGGGGGTTAGAGAACGCGGCGCGCTTTGAGCGTCTTCACCATAGCGTCCACTACGTGAATGCCCTTGGTGCCGCGCCCGAAGGTGGCGTCCAGGCCGGTTTCGGCGGCCATCTCGCGGTTCACCTGCGTGCCGCCGGCGATCAGGATGATTCGCTCGCGGATGCCCTTCTCCTGGCACAGTTCGGCCAGCTTTTTCATCTGGGCCCGGTGCACGTCGTTGTGGCTGATGATGGTCGAGATCAGGATGGCATGGGCCCCGGTTTCGATGGCCGCATCGACCAGCTTGCCAATCGGCACCGAGGTGCCGAGGTAGTGGTATTTCACGCCGTACTTCTCGATCCCGCCGTGCTTGATGTCGAGAATCTCGCGCAGGCCCACGCTGTGCTCGTCTTCGCCCACCGTGGCGGCCACTACCTTCAGCCCCACCTGCTTGACCGCCGCCCGCAGTTCGTCTTCGGGCAGCAGCGCTTCCTTTTCGGGGATCTTCAGGTCGGCCTTCTTCACATCGAAGGTCACTTTGCCCTTGACTTCCACAAAGCAGCCCTCGGCCGGATGCAGCACCATCAGGTTTACCACCTGCGGGTCTTCCAGGCCCAGCTTGCGGGCGATCTCCAGGGCGGCTTCGCGGGCCACGTCTTCGGCTTCCGGCACGGTGAACTGCATCAGCACCACCCCGTCGCCGGCCCATTCGGCCTCCGGGCGGATCAGGCCGCCCTTGCGGTAGGGCAGGGTCTGCTCCAGGCGTTTAGGGGCCGAGTCTTCGGGGTCCAGTTCGTCGATGTAGACGATCTTATCCGGGTTGCACAGGGTGCAGCCGCCGATGGGGTCGCAGGCTTTGCGCACGCCGGCCGGCAGATGGTTGTGGCCGAAGTGGGCGCACACCGGGGCCAGGTAATCGGGGTCGCGCTCGATGATCGTATCGGCGGCCACGCCGCCCTTGCCGTCGCGGGCGATGCCATCGCCGTTGCGTTCGGGGTACTTGGCCGAATCGACGAAGAAGCCCTGCTCGACGGCGGCGAAATAGCCGCCCACTTCGATCACTTCTTCGAGGAAGGCCACGGCCCGCTCTTTGATGTCGCGCACCATCTCGCCCAGCGGGCCCTGCATGTTCAGGGTCAGCAGCTCTTTGATCCCATCCAGGGCGGCCCAGGTCTGTTTGACGGTCTGCACGCCGCGAATGTTGTTGTAGTGCCAGGGGACGTTGCGCCCCTCGTCGGGGGTGATGGTGCTTTGGATGTCGGCGCTGGTCAGCATCGAGATCAGCGTGTCGATGGTGTGGGTGCGGATGGCTTCTTCGATGTCGGCTTCGATGTAGCGCGTGTTCTGCTGGGCGCGCATCTTGT
>CAYQDU010000151.1:0-10707 GCA_964416275.1 uncultured Anaerolinea sp.
CGCGACGACCGGCGGGCGGAGATGCTCGAATACACCGCCCACAAATACGGCGACGACAAAGTAGCCCAGATCATCACCTTTGGCACCCTCGGCGCCCGCGCCGCCATTCGCGACGTGGGCCGGGTGATGGACGTTCCGCTCAACGAGGTGGATCGGGTCGCCAAGCTGATCCCGAACATCCCTGGCAAACCGGTGACCATCGAGCAAGCCCTGGTAGAAGTGCCGGATTTCAAGGCCATCTACGACACTCAGCCCACCATGCACGAGCTGATTGATACCGCTGTGCATATGGAAGGCGTGGTGCGCAACGCCGGCACCCACGCCGCCGGGGTCATCATCACCGATAGGCCGGTGGTCGATTACATCCCGCTCCACCGGCCCACCGGCAACGCCGGGACCGATACGCCGATCAAGACCGTCTCCCAATTCGAGATGGGCATCATCGAATCGCTGGGCCTGCTCAAGGTGGACTTCCTGGGCCTGGCGACCCTCACCATCATGGCCCGCGCCTGCGACCTGATCGCCCATCGCCACGGCGTGCAGTACACCCTCAACAACATCCCCATCGACGACCCGGCCACCTACGAGCTGTTGGGCCGGGGCGATACGGCTGGCGTCTTTCAAGTCGAGGGGTCGGGAATGCGACGTTGGCTGGTAGAGATGAAGCCCAAGGAGCTAAAGCACGTCATCGCCATCGTGGCCCTGTTCCGGCCCGGCCCGATGGACTTCATCCCCGGCTACATCCGGCGCATGCACGGCGAGGAGCCGGTCGAGTACCGTCACCCCTGGCTGGAAGAAATCTTCAAAGAAACCTACGGTTACCCGGTCTACCAGGAACAGCTAATGTTTGCGGCCATGAAGCTGGCCGGCTACACCGCCCCCGAATCGGACGACCTGCGCAAAGCCATCTCGAAAAAAATGCGCGATAAGCTGGACGCCCACAAGCAGAAATTCATCGACGGCGCGGTAAAAAATGGCATCGCCCATGAAACCGCCGAGGCCATCTTTACCGATTGGGAAGAATTCGCCCGATATGGGTTCAACAAGAGTCACGCGGCCGACTATGGGGTGATCGCGGTGCAGACAGGCTTCCTCAAGCTGCATTACACCGTCGAATACATGACCGCCCTGCTCTCGGTGTCGAAAAACGAGACTGAGAAAGTGGCGCTGTACGTGGCCGATGCCCGCCGGATGGGGGTGCAGGTGGGCCAGCCCGACGTGAACCACTCTGAATGGGACTTCGCTATTGAAGACCGGCCAGGCCCAGACGGGGCCAAAACGGCGGTCATCCGCTTTGGGCTGGGGGCGATCAAGAACGTCGGCCAGGGGCCGGTGGAGGTGATCCTCAAAGCCCGCCAGGAGAGCGGTTCCTTCAAAGACCTGAACGACTTTGCTCGCCGGGTGGATCTGCGCCAGGTGGGCCGGCGGGCGCTGGAGTGCATGGTCAAAGTCGGCGCGCTGGATAGCTTTGGCCCACGCCAGGCGCTGCTGGAGGCGCTGGAACGCCTGATCGCCGTTAGCGCCTCGCATTTCCGCTCGGCCGAATCGGGCCAGATGAGCCTGTTCGGCGCCCACACCGGGGTCGAGGAAGAGTCGATCTCGCTGCCGAAAGTCAAACAGGAAGTGAGCCGGCGCGAAATCCTGAACTGGGAGCGCGAACTGATCGGGCTGTATGTTTCCGATCACCCCCTCAGCCCAGTGATGAATGAGCTGACCGATGTGGTGACGCATTACGCCGGGCAGTTGGGCGACGCCGCCCCTGGCGAAAGCGTGCGGGTGGCCGGGCTGGTAACCCGCGTTCGCAACCACCAGACCAAGTCCGGCCAGGCCATGGCCTTTGTGACCATCGAGGATATTCAAGGCCCTATCGAGCTGGTGATTTTCCCGCGCACCTGGGATAAGGTGTGGGAGATGCTGGAACCGGAACGGATCGTGATGGTGGACGGAAAGGTAGACGCCCAGGGCGGCGACCCAAAGATTCTGGTCGACGCGGTGACCACCGAGATCACCCGCCGGATGGGCGAAAGCGAGCGCCGGCCGGGCCAGCGCGTGGCCGAGCCGCCGCGTTCGGGCGGCTACCGGGCCCAGCAGGCCAGCGCGGCGCGCCCCGGCGGGGCAAGCAGGAACCCGGAAACAGAAGTCGCGGGATCCACCGCCTGGGACGATGATCTGCTGCCAGAGCCGGATCCGCCGCCCGATCCAGCGTGGGAAAGCTACCGGCCGGCCGCGCCGCGCCCCGGCGTCAAAGGGGCCGGTCTGGTTGCGCCGCCAGTCGCGGCTGCCCCCCAAGCTGCGGCAGCCCAACCAGCAACCGCCAGTGTTCCCAAAGCCCCTATGGAGGCCAGCGTTTCGGTAGAGCGAGAACAGGCCACCGCGGAGCGCACAGAGAATGCCGAAAAGAAATCGGCGGAGGCTGGCGTTTTGGCGGAGCAGGAGCAGGTCACCCCAACGTTCGCGGAGCGCGCAGAGAGCACAGAGAAGAAATTGGCGGAGGCTGGCGTTTTAACGGGGCGGGAGGGGATTACTGCACAGAACGATGCGGATTGGAGCGCCGATTACCCGCCGCCCGACGACGCGCCGCCTCTGGACTGGCCGCCAGAACCGCCCGAAGAAGACTTTCCTCCCTTCGAGCCGGTGCATATTCGCGTGCCAACGCCGCCGCACCTGGGCCAGGTGCAGCCGGCGCTGCCGGGCGTCTCGGCCGCGCCGCCGCCTTCCAGCGCAGCACGCCCGGCCGAAGCGCCCCCCGTCAGCAGCCCGCTGATTAACCCGCCGCTCCGCCCGGCCAACAGCGAAAACCCCAGCGAACGCCCGCCTGGCCGGCCGCCCTACCTGGTTCCTCCCACCGCCCTCAGCCAGAGCGATGACGTTCACATGCTGACCGTCGTCCTGCGCTCCACCGGCGATAAGACGCGAGATGTGCTGCGCCTGCGGCGCATCCACGGCATCATCATGTCTTACCCCGGCGCTGATCGCTTCGCCCTGCAGGTCTTCGAACAGGGGCGCTACTTCCTGCTCGAATTCCCCAACTTCAACTGCGGCGTATGCCAGGAATTGCTCGACCGACTGCACCCCCTGGTCGGGCCAGACAATGTGCGGGTAGAAACCATCACTTTCCAGTAAGGCTGGCTCTTCCACCGAAGGGGGGATTTGATCGATAAAGACGTTCAAGTAGAGGCGGCCAGCGCCCGCCGGTAAGTCATCCAGACCAGCCCTGGCAGCAGCCGGTCAGAAACCCAGTAGGCCAGGCGGCTCACCGGCGAGGGCGGCTGCGGGCCAGCCGGCCCGGAAAGCGGCCCAAGCGGGCCAATCTCGGCCAGGCAAAAGGCCTCCCCCTGGTCATTGCTCAGGCGGGCCAGCGGCTGGCCGCCCCGGTCGAGGATCTTGCCGCCTTCCACCATGCGGGCCGAGAGGCGCATGAAGCGGGCCATCCCCAGGTACTTCGCCAGCCAGGGGGCGCCGGGTAAAAATGCCAGGAATGAAGCCCGCGCCGCCGGGAGGGGAGTCAACGCCTGGCCGCAGGCCACAGTCGCCAGACAGGGAACGCCCAGCCAGGCCGTCTGCTGATCGACCATCGCCCCAAACGCCTGCTGGGTAGCGTCTTTCAGGCGGGCAAACAGCGGCCCCAGGCGATTCAGCCCCAGCTCATCCCCATTAGGGAAGCGATAGGTGGGGTTCGATACGTCGGGCGGGCAGCTGCTGATCAGCATCGCCTGCACCTGCCCGGCATAGGCGCGCCACAGATCGGCATGGGCCACATCCCAACACACCAACATCCCCAGGCGACCCAGGTCGGTCTCAGCCACCGTCACCCCCTGGCCGGGGCGGAAGTAAGCCCGCTCCCAGCCCCAGGGATAGCGCTTATCGTAGCGCCACATGCGCCCATCGGGGGCGAACAGCAGCATAGCGTTATAAATCTCGCCCGCTTCGGCCAGCAAGAGCGACCCGGCCAGGTGGACGCCCAGCCGGGTCGCAGTCTGGCGCATCCAATCCGGCGTCAGACCGTCGATTGGCTCGGCCCGGCGATAGTTATCGGGGGTATAGGCATAACCGGTGTTGAACACTTCGGGCAAGATCACAATCTGCGCGCCCTGGCGGGCTGCCGCTTCTACCAACCGCCCGGCGCGCCAGGCGCTCGACGGTTGGAGCAGGACAGACGTCTAGCTGGACAATAGCGGCTTTCATAAGGACCTCAGCGCAGGGTTAATAGATAGGACACCAGATCGGCCACCTGCTGGTCGGCGAGGGATTGGGCAAAGGTTTTGGGCATCTGCCCGGCCGGGAAGCCCGGTACAATGAAAGCATCTGGGTCGAGAATCGACTGGCGCAGATAGGCCTCGGCGCTCAGGCCCGGCACGCGCTGAGCGGCGCGCCGCCCCATCCCAGCCAGCGACGGGCCAACCAGGGTCACATCTGGCTCCAGCGAGTGACAGATACGGCAACTCACCGTCTGCCCGGGCGAACGATCGGAGAACAGAGCTTCCCCGGCCTGCGGGTCGCCGCCCACCACCTGATCGGTATATACCAGGCGCACCGCTTGGCGCTCGGAGAGCGCCAGCGGGCCATCATACAGCACCTGGGGGACGGCTGCATCGACCGGGTCGTACAATTCCAGGCGCAGATGATGTTCGCCCGCCGCCAGGGGCAGGCGAACATAAAGATAGGCGCTGCGCCTGCGTCCGGCTCCGCCAACCTGGGCCTGCCATTCGGCCTGGCGAAGGTCATCCACCCATAAGACCAGGCGGGCCTGGGCAGGCGGAGTCGCCAGCAGAGCGACCGGATCGGGCGGAGAAGCCGGTTGCGCCGCGCCCTGAATCGGGTAGCCGCTGCGGTGGCGCAGAACGATCTCTACCTGGGCCTGCCCAGACGGATAGGGCCGGAACGGCCAGGCCGAGAGCAGCAGTTGTCCGCCCAGGACGGCTGCCAGCAGGGCCAGAGCGGGCAGCAGCTTGGGCCAGGAGCGGCGGGTTAATTGGAAGGTATAGGCTGTGGCGGGACGGTCGGCCGCTTCCAACCGCCCGAGCGCCCGGCGCAGATCGAGCGGCGAGAGCCAGCCTGCTCGCACCTGTCCAACAGCCGGAAGGCGCAGCCGGGGCAGGCGCTGGCGCGCCAGGCGCTCTTGCATCCAGCGGTTGCCTTCCCGGTTGAGGCAATCTTCCGGTGGGCAGCCGATCACATCCACCCCGCACGCCCCACAGGCCAATGCCTGGCTGATCCAATCGGGGTGCAGCCCGCCGATACAGGGGAGGGGGATCACCAGCGGCTCAGGCTGGCCCTGGTTTGCAGATCGAGGCAAAACCGGGAGCGGGTCAAACCGCTGGCAGATGAACACCGCCCGCCGCGGGCGACCGGCCTGAGCGGCCGCGGCCAGGGCAGCGCGCCAGTCGAGCGCGGCGGGCTGGGCCGGGTCGGCGGGCAGGCGCAGAGCGCCGGGGGCGCAGCTTCCGATGCAGATCCCGCAGGCCACGCACAACCCCGGATCAAGCTGCGCCACATATTTATGGCGCCGGCCGTCCTGGCGCTCGACCATGCGCAGGGCCCGATAGGGGCAATCGGCGGCGCACAGCGTGCAGCCAGTGCAGGCGGCTTCGTCCAGCAGCACCGGCCGCACTGGGCGGCGAGCCAGCGGCCCCAACAGCCAGGGGACAGCCAGCGCCAGAGCCAACAGCCCGCCAAACGCCGCCCACCAGGCGGCAGACCGCTCGCTCAAAGCCGCAGGCAGGTGAAAAAGATAGAAAACGTCCAGCGGCAGGATGGGCGGCAGGCTGGCCGGGAGGCTGGGGTTGGCGGCAGGCAGCATCCCGGCCGGGAAGAGCAGGGCCGCCGCCAGCAGCAGGCCGCCCAGCGCGCCCATCCAGAAGTTGGGCGGCAGCCACTTGGGGCGACTCAGGCGCTTGAGGTGCAGCCAGAGCAGCCCCCCCACCGCCAGCGAAAGCCCCAGATGCAGGCTGATGACCAGCAGCACAAAGATCCACCCGTCCCGGTCGGCAGGCAGAAGCAGTTGATTGACCAGAAAGGTCTGGCCCCAGGCCGCGCCAGCCAGCCCATCCATCAATGTCTGGGTGATGAGGGCGGCCCGTTCGTCCCAGATGAGCCAGTAGCCAGTTACACCGATCAGCCAGAGCAGCCCCGCCAGGCCCACCCCAGTCAGCCAGGCCAGGGAGCGCGGCCCGCGAAAGCGATCCTGGATAAAGGTGCGCCAGGCATGCAGCAGGGCCGCAATCATGCCCGCGCCCGAGGCGTACCGGTGGATGGCCCGCATCACCCGCCCCACCGGGTTGGCTTCGATGCTCGCCACCGCCTGATACGACGCCTGGAAGCCAAACGAATAGAACAGGGTCAGGTACAGACCGCTGACCCCAATCACCAGGAGCAGAAAGACCGTGATTGGCCCGGTATGATACAGGGGATTGAAACGCGGGTCGCGCACCCAGCGCACAATGGGCGTCTCAAGCGCCAGCGATAGACGCTCCAACCGATGGAGAAAGCTGCGGATGCGCATGAGAGGAACAGCTCAACCGGCCAGGCAGCCGCCCGGCCGGTTGAGATCAAGAGATCACCACACCCGGAAACCGGGCGAAGTGAGCATCATGTTGGAAATCTGGTCGAAGAGCTGCGGCCCGTAGGCGATCAGGATCAATACAATCGTGGCTGTCAACCAGGGAGCCCAGCGGTCAAGCCAGGCGGGGGTAAGCTGCGGATCGCTGAGGGCTTCAGCCACCGGGATCTGCGCATCCGCTTGCACGGTCGATGGTTTGGTTCGAGCGACCGCCGTGCCGATCATCACCGCAAAGTACAGAATGGCCCCGATGAGCAAGATTCCCCCGCCGATGCCCACCCGCAGCAGATGGCCCTGCCATTCGGGCGGGATGTACGGCGCCAGGCCCAATGGCGTGCGGCGCGGCGCGCCCAACAGCCCGACCACGTGCATGGCATTCGAGAAGATCATCATGCCCACAAACCACACCCAGCCCTGGATCACCGCCAGGCGAGGCTGCCACAGCTTTTTGCCGGTCAGGTAGGGAACCAGCCAGTAGCTGATGCCCATAAAAGAAAGCGTGGTGGCGGTCGCCACCGTCAGGTGGAAGTGGCCGGGAACCCAGGCTGTGTTGTGGATCACCAGGTTGATGTTATACGAGGCGTTGGTAATGCCGCCAATGCCGCCGAAGAAGAACAGAATCCCGGCCAGCAGTTGGGCCGTCACCGAGGGATCGCCCCAGGGCAAGGCCCGGATCCAGCCCAACAACCCCTTGCCGCCTCGTCGCCGCCCGGCATATTCCAGCGAGGCGATCACGGTGAAAGCGGTCATCATGGAAGGGAAAGCCACCATGTAGGTCAGGATCGAGTGCAGGTACTTCCAGGCGTTTGGCACGCCGGGGTCGGTGAACTGGTGATGAAACCCAACTGGGATCGACAGGACCAGGAACAGCCAGAAGGCCAGCCGGGCCAGCGCATCGCTGAACAACTTGCCTCCGGCCTGCTTGGGCAGCATCCCATACCAGGAAATGTAGGCCGGCAGCAGCCAGAAGTACACCAGCGGATGCCCGGTGAACCAGAAGTAGGTGCGGGCAAGCTGTGGATCGACCCCCTGGATCAAACCCAACGACCAGGGCAGCAGCATGGTCAGGATTTCGACGGCGATGCCCAGGGTGGCAAACTGCCACATCACCATCGTGATCAGCCCGCCAAAGGTCATGAACGGGGTGCGCACGCCGGGATTTTCTTTGCGCCAGGCATAGTAGGTGAAGTAGAAGCCGTAGCCCTCGATCCAACTGCCCACCACCACCAGGGTCAGCCCAACGTAGAAGGCCCAGTCGGCCTTGAGCGGCGGGTAGAAGGTATACAGCACCGAAGCCTTATTGCCCAGGATGGGGATGGCAGCCATCACCAGCCCCACCACCATCATCCAAAAGCCCACCTGGTTCAACCAGGGATAGCGCAGGCGGCGCTTCAGGCCGTAGATAGTGGTCAAGGTCAGGAAGCCGGTGATGAAGAAGGTCGTCCAGATGAGGGCATTCAGCACCCCGTGCAGAGTCAGGCCCTGATAGTACGATTTGAACAAGGGCTGAAGGTAGGGGTACAGGTCCCACCCGGCATGCTCGAACGCCTGCAGCGGGCCGAACAGGGTGCCAATCGCCAGGGCCAGCAGGGCCACGATCAAATGCCAACCAATAAAACGCTTTTCGGAAGCAGAGACAGAGTAGGGAAGCTGGGTTTCGGCCAACATAGCGGCGCTCCTAGGGGGTCACGTTGACGGTTCCAAACATGGCTGCATGACCCGCCCCGCAGTATTCATGACACATGAAGGTGTACGTGCCGGGCTGATCGAAGGTGTGGGTCAGCTTAGAAACCTGGCCCGGAACAATCTGCAGATTGACATTCGTTCCTTGCAGCTTGAAGCCGTGCTGAACGTCGATGCTGGTGACGTAGAAGGTGATGGTCGAGCCAACCGGCACGGTGATCTGGTTGGGGTCGAAGCGCCACACCCGGGCGATCACATAGGCTTCGTACTTGCCAGGGGCCAGTTCGCGCAGGCCGGGCGTGGCGAACGGCCCGCTTTTTGCCACCGTATTCGGGTCCACCCGACCCTCGGGCGAGGCGGGTTGAATCCCCAGGGCAAAGCTGGAAATCGTCACCGCGATCAGGAAGCCCACCAGCACCGCCCCGCTGATGATGATCCAGTTGCGCTCGTAGGGATTGATGTGCAGGCTCATTTTTTCCACTGGGATTGGAAGAGTGGATTTATCGGGGGTCATAGCGTCACTCCTCGCTGAAGCAGGATCAGATATACCGTCCCCCACAGCCCAATCAGGGTCAGCATGAACAAGATCAGGATCACAATCGTACCGCGCGGCTTGAAATCCTCATCTTCTTGCCGCGGGTCATCTTCCTTTGCCATACGCGCCTCCTTAGGGTTTTATGGCTCTTCCGCCGAGGGCGGGAACTTTTCTATGTTTTGAGGAAATTGTGGGGCGTGGCCCACAATTTCCCCAAAATATAACGTTTTCCCCGGCGAAGCCGGAAGAGCCGGTTTTATCAATCCCGGAAACGGGGTTTTCAAGCTAACGCAGCAGCACTTTCAAATCGGCGGCCATATCGGGGCCGGGAGTTCCATAAGGGAAGACCAGCTTGAGACGGCCGTCCCGATCGATTACCATCAGTGTGGCGGTGTGATCCACCAGGTAGCCAGTTTGGGGTGTGCCGGGGTGCTTCTCGAAGAACACGCCGTACAGGGCGGCAGCCTGGGCAATCTCCTGCTCGCTGCCGCTGGCCCCAATCCAGGTGGGGTCGAAGTTGCGGAGATAGCGCGCCAGCACCTCCGGCGTGTCGCGCAGCGGATCGACCGAGACCATGACCACCTGGGTGTCCTGAGCTTTGCGTCCCAGGGCCTTTTGGGCCTGCTTGACCTGGGCCAGGGTGTTGGGGCAGACATCGGGGCAGAAGGTATAGCCGAAGTACAGCAGCACCAGCTTGCCGCGCAAGTCCGAAAGGCGCACCGTCCCGCCCTGGCTGGAAGCCAGGGTGAAATCATAAGCCGGGTCCGGCGATTGGATCAGCGTGCCGTGGAACTGATACGGCAGGATGTAGGGCATCACCAGGTAGGCCGCCGCCGCGCCTGCCAGCAGACCGGCGACGATCAAAATGATTTTGGTTTTGAGCATAAATGTTTTACACCCCGCAAAGAGGTTTTCGGTTCTTCCGCTGAAAGCGGGATTGGGCCCGTACTGAATAGTTTGCCGCTGGCTGCGCCAGCGGCCTCATTCAATGTGAATAGCACAGGAACAGGTGCGCCGCTTCATAGGCCAGGCGGCTGGCGCCGGTGCTGTTTTTGATTTCATCGCCCAATACGTTCAGGTGGCGCAGGATGCGCTCGGTATCCGAGCTGAGGGTGGCATACCGGTATTCGCCGCGGATAATGCCCCAGCCGTCCACCAGGATAAAAGCCGGGTCGAGACGAATTTCGCCGCTATCCAACGATTGATAATAGACCTCAAACCCGCCGCCCACGATAGTTTTGAGCAGCCGCGGATCTTTGGCGACGGCAAAGCGCCATACCTGCGGATCGGCGCCTTGCCGGGCGGCATAGGCCTTGAGAGTTTCAGGCGTATCTCGCTGCGAATCGACCGAAATCGTCATCAGGCGCAGCGGCGCGCCGCCCAGGTCAATCTGCCCGCGCTGGCGCTGGATTTCAGCCATCACCTGGTTGGCAGCTCCACACGTTTCCAGCGGGCAGCGAGTGTAGACAAAGCTGTACAGGGTCACCTGGCCGCGCAGGTCTTCGTTCGTCACCTGCTGCCCGTCCTGGTCGATGAGGGCAAAGCCGGGGGCCAGGCGGATGCGCGGCAGCACCTGCACCGGCTGGAAGATTTTAAAGGCCATGGCGGCCAGCACCAGAGCAGACAGAAGCACCCCTCCCGCCAGCTTCGCTCGACGGGACCAATCGGGGCCTGAATTCGATACTACCAGGGTCTCGGTCGTCATGTTTTATCCGCGTGGCCTTTATGAGCCAGAGTTTGTGCAGCCCTATCGGGTTAGCATGACGCGCTGCGGCAGTTACTTTATGGGGATATTATACCCAATAAATCGAGGAAAAACGGCTCTTCTGGCCTGGCTCTTGCGCCAGTAGCTCCCCACTTAACCGGGGTGGAGGTGACTGGCGAGCTTCGCCGAAAGAGGATGAATCGTGGATTTTGTCGCACTTCGGGC
>CAYQDU010000152.1:0-10582 GCA_964416275.1 uncultured Anaerolinea sp.
GCTGCGATTCGCGGATTTCCTGCTGGGCTTTCAGCCGGTCGGCGATGTCGATCGATACGCCCAGCACGCCGCCCGGCTTGCCATCCACTTCGGCCAGCGGCGAATAGCGGGTCTCGAACACATACGGGCCGACCTCCACCTGGGTCACGCTCTCCTGGCCGGTTTCCAGGCAGCGCTGGATGTCGGCGATGATCTGCGGAATGTCTTTATACACCTCGGCCACCGGCAGCCCCACCACCTGCCCCGGCTGCAAACCCAGCCCAGCCAGGCCGCGCCCTTCCGACAGGCGGAAGACGCCGTCCCGGTCGACGATGAACACCACGCCCGGCATGTTGGCCGCCAGGGCCGCCAGGCGCTGCTGCGAGGCTCGCATGGCTTCCTCGGCCCGCTTGATGTTGCTGATGTCCAGGCCGACGCCCAACACATACGGGGTGTCTTCCATTGCCAGCCGCTTGCCGGTGAAGAAGTACGGGAAGGCTTCCCCCTGCCGGTTCACCAGCGAGGCTTCAACGGTGTTCTCGCCCTCCACAAACACCTTCTGGATGGCCCCGGCCACTCGCTCGCGATCTCCCTCGGCAATTGCATCCAGGGCGTTGCGCCCGGCGGTCTCTTCGTGGCTGTACCCGGTCACCTGGGCGTAGTTGTCGTTCCAGCGGATCAACTGCCCGGTTGCGTCGAACATATAGAACGCGCCCGGCATGCTGTTCACGATGGCCTCGGCGAAGTTCTTTTCGGCCAGCATGGCCTGCTCGGCACGCCGGCGCTCGGTCACATTGCTGGAAACGCCCAGCACCGCGCTCACCCGCCCTTCGGCGTCGCGCAGCGGGGCGTAGCGGGTTTCGAACACCAGCGGGCCGACTTCCACCGTGGTGACCGCTTCGACCCCGCTCTCCAGGCAGGCCCGGATGTCCTGCCCGATCTGCGGCACGTCTTTATACACATCATAAGCCGAAAGACCCACCACCTGGCCCGGCTTCAGGCCCAGCTCGGCCAGCCCGCGCCCTTCGGAGAGTTGGAAGATGCCGTCCTGGTCGATGATGAACACCACGCCGGGGATGTTGGCCGCCATGGCCGCCAGGCGGGCTTCGGATTCGCGCACGCCCTGCTCGGCCTTCAGCCGCTCGGCGATGTCGATCGACACGCCCAGCACGCCGCCCGGCCTGCCGCCCACTTCGGGCAGCGGGGCGTAGCGGGTTTCGAACACGAACGGCCCTACCTGCACGGTGGTCAGGCTCTCCTGCCCGGTTTCCAGGCAGCGCCGGATGTCTTCGCCAATCTGCGGCACATCTTTGTACACCTCGTAGGCCGAAAGACCCACCACCTGGCCCGGCTGTAAGCCCAGCGAAGCCAGCCCGCGCCCTTCGGAGAGGTGGAAAATGCCGTCCCGGTCGATGATGAACACCACGCCGGGGATATTGGCCGCCATGGCCGCCAGGCGGGCTTCGGATTCGCGCACGCCCTGCTCGGCCTTCAGCCGCTCGGCGATGTCGATCGACACGCCCAGCACGCCGCCCGGCCTGCCGCCCACTTCGGGCAGCGGGGCGTAGCGGGTTTCGAACACGAACGGCCCTACCTGCACGGTGGTCAGGCTCTCCTGCCCGGTTTCCAGGCAGCGCCGGATATCCTCGCAGATCTGCGGCACGTCTTTGTACACCTCGTACACCGATTGGCCCACCACCTGGCCCGGCTGTAAGCCCAGCGAGGCCAGCCCGCGCCCTTCCGACAGGTGGAAGGTGCCGTCCTGGTCGATGACGAACACCACGCCGGGCAGGTTGGCCGTCAGCACCCCAAACTGCTGCTGCGACATGCTCAGGGCCTGGGTGCGCTCGCGCGCCATCGCCTCAATGTTCATGCGCAGGTGTTCGCTCTCGCTGTAGCGGCGGGCGTTCTGCAGCGCCACCGCCACCTGCGAGGCCAGGGTGGTCAGGATGCTCACATCCAGGTCGTTGAAGCGCCCCACCTCGGCCGATTGCACGTCCAGCACGCCCAGCAGTTGGCTCCCGGCGATCAGCGGCACGGCCAGCTCGGAGCGGGTGTCTGGCAAGAGCGGGTTGGGCAGGAAACCCGGCCCCAAGCGCACATCGTTCACCAGCACGCCCCGGCGCTGGTGGCCGGTCTGCGCCACCAGGCTGTCCGAGCGATCCAGGTCGATCCGCCAGCCCTGGGCCGCCATCTGGCGGCCCACCTCGCCCGCCCCAGCCGCCAGGTCCAGCACCTTGCCAGACGCGTCGAGCAGGTAGATGTGGGCGTGGTACAGGTTGAACTGATCGCAGGCCAGGTCAACCACCGTCTGGATCAGCTTGTCTGGGTCCAGTTCGGCGGCGATGGTGGTCGACATGCGCGTCACGGTTGCCAGGTCTTTCGCCATGCGCGCGTTCAGGGCGTCGTTCAGCCTGCGCTGGGTGATGTCGGCCGAAATGCCCACCAGCCCTTTGACCTGGCCGTATTCGTCGCGCAGTGGCACTTTGGAGGTGTTGTACCAGCGATACTCGCCCGTATCGGCCCGGAAGACTTCTTCCTCGCGGTTCAGGAGCGGCTGGCCCTTTTCCAGCACCAGCAGGTCGTCCTGGTAGTACCGGGAAGCGTCGCCCATGGGGTGAACGTCCAGGTCGCTCTTGCCCAGTAAATCCTGCCGCGAATCGACCCCTAACAACCGCTGGTGAGCCAGGTTATTGAATAAAAAGCGGGCCTGGGAATCTTTGATGTAAATGCAGTCCGGCAGGTTATCGACCAGGGCGCGCAGCAGGTTGCGCTCATACAGCAGGCTCTGCTCGTCCGGTTCGCCTGGGGTCTGGCCCGGCTGAGAATTTGGGGTGGGTGCGCCCTTTTTGCGCGCTTGTTCAGGGTCCATACTCGGTTCGCTCCTCGTTTTGTGCGGGAAACCGTCTTTTATTCAGGCGCCGCGTCGTTAGCCGCCGGGCCGCCGCCCGGCGCTTCGCTCGACCCACCGCCCAGGTAGGGCGCAACTTCGGCTTCGTTGCCCAGGCGGATGAAGGTCTTGCGCCCCAGGATGTCGCCCAGCTCGCGCACGGTCGCCCGCAGGATCACGTCGGCGTCCATCGAGCTGCGCACGTGGGTCGAAATCTCGCGCAGGACCTGCTCCTGGCGGGCGCGCTTTTGCACCTGCTCTAACAGGCGCCGGTTTTCGAGGCTGGCCCCGGTCAGGGCGGCCACCTGGCGCAGCAGGCTCTTCTCGCGCTCGGCGAAGTGGGTCTGGCTCCAACTGGCGACGTTCAGAGCGCCAATCGCTTTGCCGCCCACCGTCAGCGGGGCAGCCATCATTCCCTGCAGGCCCATGGCTTTCAACTGCTGGCCTTCCAGGTATTCGTCCATCGGGCCGTCTTCCGGCCAGGCCATCAGCCGCCGCTCGCGGATTACCTTGCCGCTGGCGCTGTGGGCCGCCGGCAGGCGCGCCCCCTCGGCTACGCCGGTCGGGGACGCATCCGGCGCATTCTGGCTGATGACCGTCAGGGCCAGCGTATCGCCCGCCTCTTCCAATATCGAGAGCGAGGTCAGGTCGAAGGCCGGGATCTGGTGGGCAAACTGGCCGGCGATCTGCAAGATCTGCGCTTCGCTCTCGGCCACATTCATCTGCGCGGCGATGTCGTTCAGCGCGCCCACCTGCCCGGCGTATTCGCGCGTCTCGGCCAGCGCCTGCTGGGTAGCCTGGAACTGCTCGGCCAGGATCAGGGCGTTGGCGGCCTGGGCGGCCACCGCCATCAGCAGCTCGCGGTGCCGTTCGTTGTACAGCCCCGGCGTTTTGGTCGACTGCACGGCCAGCGCCCCCAGGGTGCGGCTGCGGTAGATCAGCGGCACGCCCAACCACGACTGGGCCACATCGTTATCGCCGTAGGTCAGCACGTCGCAGCCGATGGCCCGCATCCCATCCAGCACGTGGTCGGTCAGCAGCAGCGGCTGGCGGTTGGTCAGCACGTAGTCGGTCAGGCCCTTGCCGCGCGGCCGGTTGCCGATGTCTACCTGTACGCCGCCGCTGTAGGCCAGCGGGAAGCTCAGCAGTTCACTCTGCTCGTCATACAGGGCCACGAAGAAGTTGCTGGCGTCCATCAGGCGGTTGGCGTAGGCGTGGACGGTCTTCAAGATATGATCCACTTCAATGCTGTCGCTCAACACCCGGCCCATCTCGTTCAAGATCGCCATCACCTGGGCCTGGCGCTCGGCTTCCAGCAGCAGGCGCTCGCGCTCAGTCACGTCTCGAGCATAGCCCAGCAGCCCAACGATGACGCCGCGCAGATCGCGCAGCGGGGCTTTGTAGACGTCGAAGTAGCGCAGCTCGCCTTCGATCATGTTCTGCTCGCTGGTCACGGTCAGCGGTTGGCCCGTATCCAGCACCTTCTGGTCGTCCCACCAATACCCGGCCAGGCCCTGCTTCTCGTCGCCCATCACGGTCGCCTGGGGGAACCCCACCTGCAGGTCGTCCTTGCCGTAGAATTCGTCCACCGTCCTGCCCATCGACTGGGCAAAGCTCTGGTTGACCAGGATGAAGCGGTGATTCACGTCTTTCACAAACACCCAGTCGGGCGTAGCGTCAATGATCGAGCGCACCAACTGCTCGGAGTTGCGGGTCTCCTCATACTGGCGGGCGTTTTCCAGCAAGATGCTCAGGCTGGAAGCCAGGGTCTGCAAAAGCTGCAAATGGTTCTGGTTGTAGGCGTAGGGCTGGTAGCTCTGGATCGAGATGGCCCCGATGGCCTCGTCGCCCAACATCAGCGGCACCGAAAGATGAGACTGGGTGCGCCGGTCGTTTTCTTCACCGGCCCACACCGCCCCGATGGCCTCCGCTTCCGCCCAGGTGTGCAGCATCAGCGGCTCGCGGTTGAGGATCACCCGCGACGTCAGCCCTTCGCCCAGGTTGACGTTCAGCGGGTCGATGCGCCGGCCATTGACGATAAAGTAAGAGAAGTTCAGGCGCTTCTCGGCCCGCTCGTACAGGCAGACGAAGGCCGAGTCGGGGGCGAAGCTGCTCACCAGCCGGTCGCCCATCTTATTGGCAATCGCCTGGTTGCTGCGCTCGAAGGCCAGCTCGCGCTGGATTTCATTGACCAGGGCCAGCTCGTTGATCCGCTGTTGGGTTTCGGCAAACAGGCGGGCGTTTTCGAGGGCCACGGCCACCTGGGCCGCCAGGGTGGTCTGGATGCGCAGGTCTTCGTCCTGGAAGGCGCCGGGGCGGTCGCTCTGCACATCCAGCGCGCCCAGAACCCGCTCGCCGGCCGCCAGCGGCACGGCCAGCTCCGAACGGGTGTCGGGCAGCAGCGGGTTGGGCAGGAAGTCGGGCGTTTGGGTCACGTCGTTGACCGTCACACCCTGGCGGGTGCGGGCCGCCTGGGCCACCAGCGAATGCTCGCGCTCCAGGGGGATCGTCCAGCCCTGGGCGGCCATCTGGCGGCCCACCTCGCCCGCCCCGGCTGCCAGGGTCAGCTCGTCCCGGTCGGCGTCCAGCAGGTAGATGTGGGCGTGGTACAGGTTGAATTTCTCTTTAGCCAGGTCGACCACCGACTGGAGCAGCTTCTGCGGGTCCAGCTCGGCCGCCACGGCGGTAGACATCTCGGCCACCGTCGCCAGTTCGCCCGCCCGGCGCTGGGTCAGCAGTTCGGCCAGCTTGCGGTCGGTCACGTCCTGGTTGGTGCCGTACAGCTTCACCGTGCGGCCCTGCTCGTCTTTCTGGATCTGCATGCGCAGCAGGATGTAGCCCAGGCTGCCATCGCCAAAGTTGACCTTGACTTCTTCCTCGTGATAGTAATCCGGGTCGGCGGTCTGGATGGCCGCCGCGATGTTCTCGGCCACCTTATCGGCCGAATCGGGGTGCATAAAGCGGGTCGCAAATTCCCCGGCCGGCATGCGGTAATCGCCCGGCGCGGCCGGCCTGGCCCGCCACAGGCGGAACCACTGCTCGTTGAAGCTGAACATCTGCGTGGCAACGTCCAACTCCCAGTGGGCCATCTTGCCCACCCGCAGGGCTTCTTCCAGGCGGCGTTCTTCTTCCACCACCTTCGTCTCGGCCTGCTTGCGGTCGTCGATGTCGAAGATGCCGCCGTCCAGCCACAGCACGTTTCCGGCCTCGTCTTTGACCGCCCGGCCGGCCTCGTACACCCAGCGGATCGCGCCATCTGCCCGCACAATCCGATATTCGACCGCCCAGGGTTCATCCGCCTGCACCGCCGAGATGATCCTCTCGGTCACCAGGTTGCTGTCTTCGGGGTGGATCACGTCGCCATAGGCCCGCGCCTGGTTATTGATGAAGTCCGAAACCGGATAGCCGGTAATCTGCTCGATGGGGCTGCTCAAATACTGCATGGTCCAGTTTTCGTCCATTGCGCAGCGGTAGATGACGCCCGGCACGTTCGAGACCAGCGAGCGGAAGCGCTGCTCGTTCTCGGCCAGAATTTCTTCGACCCGCTTCTGCTCGGCGTAGCGCTGGGCGTTTTCGAGGGCCACGGCCACCTGGGCCGCCAGGGTGGTCTGGATGCGCAGGTCTTCGTCCTGGAAGGCGCCGGGGCGGTCGCTCTGCACATCCAGCGCGCCCAGAACCCGCTCGCCGGCCGCCAGCGGCACGGCCAGCTCCGAACGGGTGTCGGGCAGCAGCGGGTTGGGCAGGAAGTCGGGCGTTTGGGTCACGTCGTTGACCGTCACACCCTGGCGGGTGCGGGCCGCCTGGGCCACCAGCGAATGCTCGCGCTCCAGGGGGATCGTCCAGCCCTGGGCGGCCATCTGGCGGCCCACCTCGCCCGCCCCGGCTGCCAGGGTCAGCTCGTCCCGGTCGGCGTCCAGCAGGTAGATGTGGGCGTGGTACAGGTTGAATTTCTCTTTAGCCAGGTCGACCACCGACTGGAGCAGCTTCTGCGGGTCCAGCTCGGCCGCCACGGCGGTAGACATCTCGGCCACCGTCGCCAGTTCGCCCGCCCGGCGCTGGGTCAGCAGTTCGGCCAGCTTGCGGTCGGTCACGTCCTGGTTGGTGCCGTACAGCTTCACCGTGCGGCCCTGCTCGTCTTTCTGGATCTGCATGCGCAGCAGGATGTAGCCCAGGCTGCCATCGCCAAAGTTGACCTTGACTTCTTCCTCGTGATAGTAATCCGGGTCGGCGGTCTGGATGGCCGCCGCGATGTTCTCGGCCACCTTATCGGCCGAATCGGGGTGCATAAAGCGGGTCGCAAATTCCCCGGCCGGCATGCGGTAATCGCCCGGCGCGGCCGGCCTGGCCCGCCACAGGCGGAACCACTGCTCGTTGAAGCTGAACATCTGCGTGGCAACGTCCAACTCCCAGTGGGCCATCTTGCCCACCCGCAGGGCTTCTTCCAGGCGGCGTTCTTCTTCCACCACCTTCGTCTCGGCCTGCTTGCGGCTGGTGATGTCCAGCATCGAGGCCACCATGCCCACCAGCTTACCTTCAGTGTCGCGAATAGCGGCTTTGTTGATAATCACCTGGCGCAGCGCGCCGTCGGCGTGGCCTACTTCGGCCTCGTAGGTGACGGCCTGCGGGTTGCGGATGAAGTAGGCGTCGGCCTGCTCGTACTGCCTGGCCAGTTCCGGGCTGTCATACACATCGTACACCGTCTTGCCGATCACCTGGTGGGGCTGCCGGCCCACGTAATCCAAAAACGCCTGGTTGCAGCCGATAAATTTGCCGTTCGTGTCTTTGAAGAAGATCGGGTTGGGGATGTTATTGATCACCCCCGAAAGCATCTGCTCGGAAGATTGAGCCCCGCGCCGGATGAATTCGGATTGCTCCAGCAGGCGGTTGGTTTCGATATACCCGTTCAAGCGCGAAACCAGGCTGCCCACCAGGGCGCTCTCGTTATCTCCAAAGCCGTGCCCGTCGGTGTAAGCCACGTGCAGCCAGCCCAGCAGCTCGCCGCCCACCCGCAGCCCGCCCACCGTCTTGGCCGACTGCACCATCGCGTCGGCGCGGCCATACACCTGGCCCTGGTAGTCGATGGCGACAATGCAGACTTCGGGCCGCGGGAAGGCGGCCGGGATGCGCTCCACCGTCCAGCGGAAGAACTCCGGCAGGCCGGGCTTCTCGTCGATCTTATGCCCGATGTCGTTCAGGCAGCTCAGCTCGCGCATCCGCCTTTCCAACTGCTCGGCGGTGCTGTGCTGGGCCGAAGTGTCTTGGGCGAAAGTGATAAAGCTGATCGGCTGGCCGGCGTCGTCGGGCATGATGCTGATGTTCAGGTCTACCCAGCGCGGGCGGCCGTCTTTGTGCAGATAGCGCTTTTCGATCCGCGCGCTGTGCAGCTTGCCCTCGACCAGGGCCTGGCGTTCGGGCAGGCCCAGGGCCTGGTCTTCCGGGTGGGTCAGGTCTTGGAAGTGAAGGCCATCGATCTCCGCCCACTCGTAGCCCAACATCCGACAGAAAGCCGCGTTGGCCTGCCGGAAGCGCCCATCCAGGTCGGTAATCACCACGCCAATCGCCAGGTCGGCAAAGGCCAGCTGGAACAGCGCCGCCCGGTTCGCCGGCCCGCCCGGAGCGGCCTGCGAAGGCTGCGGCCCGGCGGGCGTGGGGGCGGGCGTAGAGGCTGCCGGCTCCGGCCCGGCTTTGGACTGCGAAAACAGCTCGTCTAAGCGATTTTTCAGATCGTCGCTTTTTGGCATAGCATCAACTCCCTGGCCAGAGACCGGTACTCGTCGGCGCTGCGCGACCTGGCCGCATAACGCGTGATGGGTTGGGTGAATAAGGCGCTCTCGCGCAGCTTCGAGTCGAGCGGGATGACCGTCTCGAACAGCGCGGGGGCAAATTGGGCGCGGAACTGGTCTAAAAACAACCGGCTCAAGCGGGTGCGGTTATCGAACAGGGTGATAACCAGGCGATATTCCAGCCCCGGGTTGGTGTTCTGGCGCACAATAGACAGCAGCCGCAGGTAGGAATGCAGCGATTGCATCGAAAAATAGTCGCACGTCACCGGGATAATCACCCGCTGCGAAGCCGACAGAGCGTTGATCGTCAGCGGGCCGAAAGACGGCGGGCAGTCGAACAAGATCATATCATAGAACGATTCCGCCTCGGCCTGCAGGGCCGACTTCAGGCGCAGTTCGTAGCCGGGGCTGGCGTGCAGCATCTTCTCCACCAGGATCAGGCCGCGGTTGGCTGGGGCCACGTCCAGGTCGGTGATGCTCGTCTCGCGGCTGATCTCCGTCAGCCCGGCCTGAGACAGCAGCACGTCGCCCACGGTATGGCGCAGGCCGTCGGGGTCGATGCCCAGGGCTTGGGTCAGGTGGGCCTGGGGGTCCAGGTCTACCAGCAGCACCCGCTGGCCCAGCTCTACCAGGCTGGCCCCCAGCGAAAGACAGGTGGTAGTCTTGCCCACCCCGCCCTTCTGGCTGCTAACGGTCACCCGCTGCGGCGGGCCGGAAAAGGTCCCGTTATCGCTCATCGCCACTCTCTCAACGCTCCCGTTCTTCGCCGGTTTGGGCGGCTTCTTCGTCCGGCTGGCCCAGGTAGATATAGGCCGGCAGCCCCAGCACATGCCCCACCTGCTCCACCGCCCGGCGCATGATCGTGTCCACATCCGAGGCGCTGAACACCTGCGAGGTGACTTCCCGGATGCGCTGCTCCTGGCGGGCGCGGGATTGGGCCTGTTCGAGCAGCAGGCGGCTCTGCACCGCAATGGCGGCCTGCCCGGCCACCGCCATCAGGCGGCTCAGCTCGGTCTCTGGGAAGTCGGTGGCCTGCTCGAAGTAGCCCTGCACAAAGCCAATCGCCTGGTTGCCCAACATCAGTGGGATCACCGCCGAGCTTTGGGCATGGAACACGTCCTGGAACAGGGTGCGGGTCACCCGGTCGAGGCGCGGATCGGTCGCCAGGTTGGGCATGGCAACCGGCCGCTCGGTGAACAGCGTGCCGGGGATGGCCTCGAAGGCCGTCAGCGGGTAGCGGTCGGCCACCCCGATGCCGGCTTTGGAGCGGTGCGCTACCGGGAAGATCCACTCCGGGCGCTGTGCCCCGCCCAGGGGCTGGTCGAAGACCGCCATCAGCAGCAGCGGTTCGGCCTCTTGCAAGACCGTCGGGCGGGCCAGGGCGGTCAGAATATCGCCGTAGCTCTCGGCGGCGTTCATCTGGGCGATGATGTCATACAAGACCTGGGTTTCGCCCAGGGCGGTCTGGGTTTGCTCGAACAGGCGGGCGCTTTCCAGGGCCAGGGCTACCTGCTCGCTGATCGCCTCCACCAGGTTCAGGTCTTGCTCCGAGAGCGGCCTCTGGGGGTCGTCCTCCAAGGCCAGCGCGCCGATCACCTCGCCGCGCAGGGCCAGCGGCAGGGCCACGGCCGGCAGGCTCGCCTCCGGCTGGCTGGGTTCCAGCTGGCTGGCGCTGGGCCGCACCAGGCGGTTGTCGTCCATCGCCAGCTGGGTTTCCTTCAGCCAGCGGTCTTGCCCCGGCTGGATGCCCATCTGGTCGAAGAAGTAATCCACGGCCGGGGCCGTTGATTGGCGGTAGGCCCGCCAGCCCTGGCGGCTGGCCGAGCGGCTCAGCCGGTTCAGCTCGTTCAGGCGCTCTTCCATCTCCTGCCGCAAGCGGGTGTCTTCAATCGCCACCGCAATCTGGCCGCACAGGCCCTCCAGCAGCAGG
>CAYQDU010000153.1:0-10550 GCA_964416275.1 uncultured Anaerolinea sp.
CGGCTTTGCCGGGGGAGCACTCTATGGATAAATTTCCCGCCTTCGCCGAAAGAAGGTTAATCGTGGATTTTGTCGCCCGAAGTGCGACAAAATCCCTTGCTGAATATCTTTTCAGATTGAAGGCGCTTGAAAAGCGCCGCGCTTGCTCCGCGGTTTAATGAGGTGGCGCGGAAGAATCTCGTGTTGGGATAAAAAATTGGAGAAGCAGCGCTTCTCCAATTTTTTATCCCAACACGGGTCACACGCTGCGGCCGCCGCGCAGGCGGTCTTGATACGCTTTTAGCTCAGCCAGCTTGCCCTCGGCGGCCAAACGAGCCTGCTCTGGCCAGGTGGTGGGATCGTGAAAGCCCAGCCCGGCCGGCTGCAGGATGGCGCGCAGGTGATCTACGCTGGCATCGGCCAATTGGACAAAGGTGGTGATCCCGGCGGCCTGCAGAAGCTGGTTGATCTTCGGGCCAATCCCCTCGATGATAATCAGATCGTCGGGCTGGATGGGAGGTGAAGCCAGGTGGGGGGCTTCTGGGCCGGGCCCGGCCGGGGGCGTGGGGGCCTGTTCGTGTTCTGGCTCTTTCACCGGGGGCGGGGGGGCCAGGTCGGGCCGGCCTTCCTGGATCACGGCGCTCTTATAGCCGCCCGCCTCGCCGCTATGGGGGGCGAAATCATCGCGGACGCTATCAACGCTGGCGAGTTCTCCGTCCAATGGGCCGGGTTCGGCGGCCTCGATCTGCTCTACAAAATGGGTCTCGCTGGGAACGGCATACGCCGAATGCAGCGCATCGGCCTCAGTCGATCCAACCGGGGCTTCCTGATGATGGACGTGCAAATCTGAGGTTTCGGTGCGGGTGTTGCGCAGCAGCGCCCACCATACGATCAGGATAATGAGAATTAGGATGAGCAGAACTACCCAGGGGGACATCGTCTTTCTCCTTATACTGGTGAAATGAGACTGGAAAATGTGCCGAGATGATTATACTCTTAAATATCGAGATGGCGGCCGGCGCAGCCGGCCGCCATCTCGATATTTAAGAACATCGGGGGAATTGGGCGGCGAAGCCATCCAATTCCCCCTGTCGATCCACTATGGCTTGACCGTGAACAGGCTGCCTGCCCCGCGGCCGTAGACTTCAGGGAAGTAGAATTCCTGCCCGGTGGGTGGGATAACCCGGAACTGGCCCGGCGTGCCGGCCCGCACCAGGTAGGTGTAGACGTAAGTGCCGGCTGGCAGGTAGCTGGCCGAGAGAGTCACTTTCTCATCGCGGTACTGGATGTGGTCGAAGTTCCACCAGCCCCAACCGCGCCAGAACAGGTCTTGCTGCGAAACCACCTGGGGAACTTCAGCGCTCTGCGGGCTGGTATTGAGCGATTGATCCACGCCTTCCAGCCCGGCGGGCAGCGGATCGTCCACCACTACGTAGTGCAGAGCGTGGGGCGTCACCAGGGTCAGGCGGGCCAGCAGCAGCTCGCCCTGCTGGGCTTCGCTCACCGGGGTATTCAGGTTGTCCAGGCGGTAGTAGCTGCGGCTGAGGGCCATGCCCCGGTCGAGGGGCTGGATCTGCTCCACCGGCAGCGAGACCTTCAGGTGGGCGGTGTAGTACAGGTTGCCGGGGCCGCCGTCGCGGGTGAAGGCCAGCCGGTTTAGCTCGCTTTGCAGCAGATCGTGAATGTCCACGGTCAGCTCAGTGGTCTGGCGCAGCGTATCGCGGTTAGCCAGGCCGCTGCCCAGGGTGGTTCCGTTCAGGCCCACCGCGTAGGCGTAGTTGGCCTGCAGCTCGCCGCTGGCGCTCATCCAATGGGTCAGGGCCATCAGGGTCCAGGCGGTTTCTTGCGTACCCAGCCAGTGACCGTCGGTGCGGTGGCTCATCAGCCAGCGCACGGCGTTGGCGTTGAGCGGGTTCTTCGAATCGATCTGGCTGAGGGCCGAAAGGACGATGGCGGTGGTGCGGGTGTCGCTGTTCCAGTTCCACACGTCGGCGGTCTTTTCTTCCCAGTGCGTGCCGGTAGCCGAAACGACCGCCTGGCTGTTGAAGTCGGCCAGCAGGGTGGGCAGGCGCGGGTCGGCCGGGTCGATCCAATACAGGGCATGGGCCAGAAACGCCTGGGCGTAGATCTGCATGCGCTGGCGCTGCTCGTAGAGCTGGCCGGCGCTGCTCGCATCAGGCTTGCCGCTGCGGGCCAACACGTACAGCAGGAAAGCCTGGCGGTTGAGCTTGTAGGGGTCTTTCAGCCCATCCAGCGGCTCGATTTGCAGGCGCAGGTAGTTCAGGCCCCGGTCGATCACCGCGCCGTCGGCGCTGTATCCGGCGGCTTTGGCCTCGACCAGCCCCAGGATCACGTAGGCCGAAACCTGCGGATCGCTCTTACCTTCCCCCCACCAGCCCCAGCCTCCGTCGGCATTCTGGCTGCTGTACAGGCGCTGCAGGGCGGTCTGCACCTGCTCGCTCAGGCCCTTTTCCAGGTCGGGGTCGTTCAGCCCGGCGGCGCGCATGGCCTGGGTTGCCAGTACGTTTGGCAGGAAGCGCGAGACGGTCTGCTCGACGCACTCATACGGATACTGTTTCAGATAAGTCAGGCTGTCGGTCATGCTGGCTGCCAGGGAAGGCTGCAAGCGAATGGTAAGCTGGCCGGCGGCAGCCTGCATGGTCTGCGGCAGCAGAATGCCCTCCACTTTGGCGCCTTCCGACAACAGTTGGCCGGAAGTTCCAACGGTTTCGGGGGCTTCGTAGCGATAGATCGGCAGGCCCTGGTTGTCGAGCGTGCCTTGCGGCGGCCGGCTGGCGTCTTGATACCCGCCGCCGATGGCGCTGAAAATCAGGTCGGCGCGGGTGGATGTCAGCGGCGCGGTCACTTCCCAGGTCACGAAGGCTTTTTGACCGGCCGGGATGGTCAGGGTTTGTGAGAGCGGGCTTTGGGCCTGCAAGCCCTCGGCTTGTAGAGCTACCGTCACGCTCAGGTTTTCGGCGGTATTGTTATGCACCGCCGCGCCCAGGGTGGCTTGATCGTTGGCGACGAAGAAGCGCGGCGTCTGCGGGCGCACCAGCAGCGGGCGGGTGCTGACAATATCCACCGTGGTTTGCCCCACGCGGGTGCCATCGGCCACGGCGCGGGCGTCCATGCGCCAGGTGGTCAGGTTATCCGGCAGGGTCACAACCACGCTGGCCTCGCCGTCGTTGTTGGTCTGCACCTGGGCATCCCAGAAAGCGGTATCGGGGAAGTTTTGGCGTACTTCCACCACGCCCAGGTCGCCCACGCCCTTGCCGCCGCCCGACCCGGACGCCATGCCCTCCTGAATTTCATCTTTGATATCCTGGTTGAACTCGTCGATGTTCTGCACGATGCCTACGGCGGTCCAGACGCTCAGGCTGCGCCTGGCGTAGAAGTAGTCCATGATAGGCGGCGAATTAGGCGGCAGCAGCGAGAGGGTCGCCAGGTCGCTCAAGCTGAGGGATACCTCGGCGCTGACCGGGCTGCCGCTGGCGTCGAGGGTGCGCACCGCATAGGTTACCTGCTCGCCCGGCCCGACCTGGCTGCGGTCGGGCGTGATCTGCACCTTGAGCGCCTTCTGGCCCGGATCGACCTGAATCTGGGTTACGCCCATTTTGAAATTCGGGCGAGGGTTGTTCTCGTCCATACCCTTGACTACAATCACCGAGATGTAGGCGTTGGGAGCCAGGTCGGGGGTCAGGCGCAGTTTGTAGATCGTGCTGTTGCCGTCCAGCGGGACGACTTCGCGATAGCGGATGCGGCCGCGTTCTACCGTCACCAGGGCGTAGGCTTCACCCTGGAACGGCGAGGCGATCAGCACCTGGGCGGTCTCGCCTGGCTGGTAGCTTTTCTTGTCGGTCACCAGGTCAAAGCTGCGGTCGTTGGTCTGCCGCCAGGGGATATAATCCTTGCCCGCCACCCATTGGTAGGCTGAAGCCTTGCCAGGGTTACCCTTGGCGTCCAGGCCGGTCACATAGGCCCGGTAGACTCCGCCGTGAGGGGGAGTGTACTGGACGCTGGTTTTGCCCTGGGCGTCGGTCTTTACGTCGACGAACTTCGTGACCGGGGTTTCTTCGACGGTTGATTTCCAGGTGACGCGCCCGTTGGCGTCTTGCTCCTGCACGCTGTACCAGCGCCGCTCGACGATCTCCACGCTGAGCGATTGGTTGGCGATGGGTTTGCCGTCCCAATCCAGGGCGGCCAGGTCGAAGGTCTGCTCTTTGCCTTCCACGCCCACGTAGGCGCGGGCGCGCAGGCCGGGGTAGACCAGGCTGCGATGGGCGATCACGCTGGCCCGCCCGCTGACGGCGGTCTGGGCCAGGTCGGTCAGGGTGGCCTCGAAGACCAGGGCCTGGCTGGCGCCGTTATCGCCCAGGCTGGCGGGCAGGCTGTAGCTGAAGCTGCCATCGGGGCCGGTCTGGCCTTCGCCTTCGGCCAGTTGGCGGCTGGATCCGCCGCTTTCGCCTTCGTAGCGATACACGTCGTCTTCGTAGTTGGCGAAGCTGTAGCCTGAAAACTCGTCCGGCGGCTGGAAGGCGTAGGCCTGGGCGGTCAGCGTCCACTGCACTTTGGCCCCCGAGACCCCGCCGCCGGAGTAATAATCGGCCTGCACCCGGGCAGTCAGCGGATCGCCGGCCAGCAGGTTCGCCGGGCTGGCCTGCACGTTCACCTGAAATTCCGGCTTGCGGTATTCGGCCACGTTGAAGGTGATTGAGCCGACGCTGCGGTTGGGATCGCCCGTCAGATACACGTCGAGCGTGTAATAGCCCAGGTCGGCCTCGGGGTCGAGCAGCAGCTTGCCATTGAACGTGCCTTGCGATGTGAGCGGCAGCTCCAACTCGGTCACATCTTCTTTGTAGCTGCTGATCTTGACCTTTACCTGGCTGTCGGCGGGCAGCTTGTAGTTCAGGTCGTCGTCGATGCGCACGATGCCCTTGAAGTAGACCGGCTGGCCGGGGCGGTAGATGGGCCGCTCGGTGTAGACGTAGGCCCGCGCCTCGTAGGCCGGCGAATAGTAATCGGTCCAGATGCCGTAGTCGTACAGGCTGATCCCGCTGCCCCACTGGCTTTGAGCGAAGGCAAAGGTCTGCCCGTCGTCGACCAGGGCATAGCGGGCCTCATATAAATCTTTCTGTTCGGGCAGGTCGGCAAACGCCTGCCCATCCGGGGCGGCGACCGCCTGGCCGATAAGCTCGCCGGCGGCGTTATAGAAGCGCGCCGCGGCTCCGCTCACGGGCCGGCCGGTTTCCAAGTTGGTGACCCACACCAGCCCTTCGGTATGCGAGGTCTTGAAGGTCAGGTTGGCGTTGGCGACGATCAGCAGGCGGAAGTCGACATAGGGGTTTGTATGCTGTACTTCTGGGGCGGTGAGGCTGAGAAAGTAGAAGCCGGGGCCGAGCGGCTGCCCGTTCTGGTTAGGACGGATGGCTTTCAGCGTTCGCTCATCCTGGGCGGCGTTGCCGGGCAGGCTGTCTTTCCAAACTATGTCTTTATCGGCTGGCCGGTACTCGTAGCTCTTGGTCTGGCCGTTTTGGAAGGCCAGGAATTGTTCGGTGGTCAGGCGGCTCAGGGCCAAATCCACCTTGCTGACATTCGTATAGCCTACATAGAACTCCTGAGCTTCGGGGGGCGCGCCAGCGCTCCCGCCAGCGCGCAGGATGGGGGTATCGTAGGGCATGCGCAGGCTGGCTTCGGGGTCGCGCTTACCGGTGGTGAAGCGCACCACCTGCTCTTTCTGGATGCTGTTGCCATAGATGTCCTGCATGCCTGGCAGCAAGCGGATCTCGTATTTCGTAGAAGGCTTCAGAAACCAGCCGGTGATGCTCCAGTCCCACTCGTTGTAATACCACTCTACGTCTTTTTCCGGCTGGGGGGTGATCTGGATGTGATCTTTCACCGTATCGAGACGCATTGGCGAGGCGAATTCCAGGCGGAACTCAGACGTATAATGCCCGCCCTGGCTGTCATCTGCCGGGCTGACGCCCACAATCGCCGGAGGCGGCACGGTGGTGAACTTCCAGTCCAGGCCCTTCACCAGCGTCCCGCCGTTCTCGGCCTGGGCGCCCTGGCCCACGTGGAAGGTATAAGTCGTCCCCAGGGCCAGGCGTTGGGTGGGGGTGATGACCACGCTCAACGAGTCGGCGCTCCATTTGAATTTGAACCCAACGCTGGGGCCGCCGTCGAGCGAGATGGCCGCCTCGACGCTGGGATGATCCATCGGCTGGAGGAACTGCACCGTGAAATAGTCGTCGAGCAGCACCTTGTTATAGCCGCTGTCTGGGTTATATTGACGCTCCGAGAGGGTGAAGAAATCGATGCCCGGCGCGGCGGTGGAGAACTGCCAGGTGTAATCCTGAGCCAGGCTCGATTCGCCTGTGGCGTCTTTCAGCCCGGCCTTGACGGTGGCCTGATAGGTGGTTCCACTGCGCAGATAGCCTTTATCAGGCCGGAAGGCGTAGACCGAGGTATTGACCCACTCACCTTTGCCAGGCAGGTCGGGGCTGATGGCGATGGGCGAGGGCAGGTTGGCGCTCTCTTCAGCAATCACCAGGGCCGCCACCGGACGATTGAAGATCACCGTGATGACCGCTTCGCTGTCTACGTTAGACGCTCCAGGGGCGGGGAATACCTGGCTGACCTGCAGATCGCCCGAAGCCTGAAACTCGAAGGTGTACGGCTCGGCCAGGGCCACGCCCTCGGCGCTGACGGCCTCCGTCCCCAGGCTGGCAAAGTACAGCGCGCCGCTTTGCAGCTTGCCGCCCGGCTCGAAGCGCAGGGTTTTGGCGTTGGGCCAGGAGATTTTGCCCGGCAGGGGCTTGCCCTCTGGGGTATCGACGCGCAGCGCGGCGGCGGTCTTGCCCGCGTCCATTGGCTGGTCGAAGGTCAGTTCCACGGGCTGGCCGGCGGGCAGTTCGGCCCCGCCCTGGGGCTGCTGACGCACCACCACCGGCGGCAGCGGCGCGCCGTCGTCTACAGCTTGCAGACCGGGCGGGGTAGCGGTGGGCGGCGTTGTCGCCGTTGGGGCGGTTGTTGGCGGCTTGGTCGGCTGCGGGGCAAGCGGTTGGGTGGCAGCCGGAGGCTGCGTTTTCTGCGCTGGCGGCTCGCCCGGCGCAGGCGGCTGCGGCGTGACAGGCATACACGCCCCTGCCAGGATGGACAGCAGGATAATGACGAAAAAGACTTTATAGAAACGAGTTGCCATATTTTTGCTCCTGATTCTTGCCTGCCCCTCACCCCAACCCCTCTCCCCGTAGGGGAGAGGGGCTTTTGCCCACCGTTCAAGCAGCAATCCCGCTCGAAATTCTCTCCCCGTAGGGGAGAGGAACTTTTGCCCACCGTCCAGGCGGCAATCCCGCTCGAAATTCTCTCCCCATAGGGAGAGGAACTTTTGCCCACCGTTCAAGCAGCAATCCCGCTCGACATCCTCTCCCCTACGGGGAGAGGGGCTTTTGCCGGCTGTTTCCCTCTCCCCGTAGGGGAGAGGGGGCAGGGGTGAGGGGGTTTTAAGGTTGAATCTCGACCACCACGCCGTCTTCAGCCCAATTGTACAACCATTCGGCGTCGGGCAGGTCGAGAATGATACAGCCATAGGAGGCTGGTTTACCCAATACGTTGGCCCACAGCCGCCGCCCGTTGGACAGGGTGGGCAGCCCGTGGATGCCGTTCATAAAGCCGGGCCAGGCTTCATAGATGCCCAGCCAGTTGGGCATATACAGATCCCAAACCGAAGCATAGGCGTTCGGGTCGTGGGTTTGCACCTGAAAGATGCCGGGCTGGGTGGGCGAGCGGTCGATGCCGGTGCTGATGACATGCTCGCCCAACAACTGCCGGTTCTGGTAGGCCCACAGGCGCTGCTTCGAGATGCTGATGACGATGCGCTTGCCTGCCACTACCGGCAGCGGCAGCAGGCTGTCTTTCGGCGGAATGATTAAAGTCTCGCCGGCGCGCAGGGTGTCTGGATTCAGGCCAGGGTTGGCTTTGGCGATCCGCCAGTAGGGGATGCCCACCTTCCAGCCGACCTTGAGCAGCGTATCGCCGGGTTGGATCGTATAGGTAGTGGGGCGGTAGCTGACGCTGGCGGTGTAGGGCCGTCCCTGGCGCAGGGCGGCCGCCAAGCCGGCGGCGTGTTTGGCTCCATTGATGTAGCGCCCGCCGTCCAGGGTGGCGCTCAGGCTGTCCAGGTAAGCTGCGGCCTGGGCCTCATCCAGCCCGATCTGCGGCGCTCCGTCCTCGCCGGCTTCCACTTTCAGCCAGGCAGCGATGGCGTCGCGCGGTACGGGCCAGTTGAAATCCTGGTCGGCTACCGGGTCATAGGCCTGGATCGCCAGGGGCGTATCCAGCAGGCGTTGAGCCTGGGCGATTGCGGGGGTTACATCGGTCACGGTTGGCAGCAGCGGCTGGGGAATGACCGTCAGCAGGCCGCCGCGCAGCACACCGGCCGGGTCGCGGCGCAGCGCCGCCAGCGTGGTTTCGACGTTGATGGTATAGCCCATCTCGGCCGGGACGGGGATAAAAGCGGTCCCCTCCAGGCGCAGGCCGGCGTTTTTGGCCACCTGGCTCATCTGAGGGGCCAGGGCTTCCAGGCCGGCGCGGGCGGCGGCCTCGTCCAGGCGGGCCTGGGGGGCGATGTCCCACCCGCTCCAGGCGGCGTGAACGGCCTGAGCCAGTTCCAGCGGGAGCGATCCGCGGCGGCCGACCGCGGCGGCCTGGGCGGCGGTCGGCCCGGCCTCCAGGCTCAGGCCCAGCTCGGCCGGAGCCAGGGTTTGGACGGTCATCCCGTTTGTCACTTGCAGGTGGGCCTGCCCGGCCCAGGTCTGCGCCAGGCGTCCGGCGGCCTGGGCCTGAGTCAGCCCGCCCAGGTCGATCCCATTGACGCGCACGCCGGGATAGATGCGCCCGGAAGCCTGGAAGTACAGATAGAACAGCAAAATTGCGGCTGCGATCAGCGCCAGCAGGGCGGCGAAGAGCATTCCCAACAGGGGCAGCGTCCAACTGGCCGGCCCGGCCGCGGGGCGGCGGTACGGCACGCGCAGGGTAGGCTGCACGCCATACGGCGCCGCCGCCGGATAAACGTCGTATGGGGATAGGTGGGCGTTGGGAGTGAGCTGCGGCTCGGATGAGTAGATGTAGACTCCCGGCGCGGCGCGGTGGGCCGCAGCGGAACGATTACGGTTAAGATACGGGTAAGGCTTGCGCATGGGGCATAGACGCTGGTTGCTGCGCCGGGGTTCCCCCAACCTGTCCTGGTCGGCCAGGTGGGCCGCGCCTGACGAGCAGCAGCGCGTTATTTTGGGTTATAATAGCCCTCGCAACATCCACCTTCGGGGCAGGGTGCGGAGGCTTCAACTGGGCCTCCTATTCCCGATCGGCGGTAAAGCCCGCGAGCGCGGCCCAGGCTGCGCATGATCCGGTGAGACTCCGGGGCCGACGGTACAGTCCGGATGAAAGAAGGTGTGCGCGGCTGCAAAGTGAGCGGCCTGGATGGCGCGAAGTGCGCCTGGCCCCTCCGGCGCGGCTGTTTGCACAACCACCCCTGCCTCGAACAAAATCTTGTTCGAGGCGTTTTATTTGTCGGGTGAAAAGGCTGCAATGGACGCTGTACATAAAATGGATCTGCTACCCAAAAAACCCGCTCTTCCTCCTCGCTCCGGGACGGCGCTGCGCCTGCCCTGGCTGGCCCCGGCCTCGCTGGCGGCAGCCCTGTTTTTCTGGGAGCTGGCAGCCCAGTTCTGGAAGCTGCCGCCCTTCATCTTGCCTTCGCCCAGCCTGGTCTGGGAACGTCTGCTGGTTGCCCTGGGCGACGGCACGCTGCTGCGCCACAGCCTGACTACCCTGAGCGAGGTGCTGGTGGGGCTGAGCGCCGGAATCGGCCTGGCGACTCTCTTAGGCTACGCTCTGGCCCATTCGGCTGCCCTGGAGCGGGTGCTGTCGCCCTACGTGGTCGCCAGCCAGTCGGTGCCGGTGGTGGCGATTGCCCCGCTGCTGGTGATCTGGTTTGGGCCGGGCTTCCTCTCCAAGGTATTGGTCTGCGCCCTGACAGTGTTCTTCCCGGTGCTGGTCAATACCATCGTAGGGCTGCGCTCGGTCCCGTCCGATCTACGC
Organism: uncultured Anaerolinea sp.; assembly: GCA_964416275.1. Lineage (GTDB taxonomy): Bacteria > Chloroflexota > Anaerolineae > Anaerolineales > UBA4823 > RBG-16-57-11. The sequence continues at coordinate 10,084 of CAYQDU010000153.1, forward strand.
GACCTGATGCGCTCGCTGCAGGCCAGCCGCTGGCAGACCCTGCGCCTGCTGGAACTGCCGGCCGCCCTGCCGGTTTTCTTGGGCGGGCTGCGCGTCGGGGCCACCCTGGCGGTGATTGGGGCGGTGGTGGGCGAGTTCGTGGGCGCAGACAGCGGCCTGGGCTTTCTCATCAACCGGGCGCGCGGCCAGTACGATACCGCCCTGGTGTTTGTCGCCCTGCTGGCCCTGGTGGTGATGGCCGTTTCGCTGTACGGCCTGGTGGTCTTGCTGGAGCGGCGCTGGCTGGCCTGGCAGGAACGTTAGGGATGCCGGTTTGGCGCCTGCGGGGCGCAGCCCCGCAGGCGCCAAACCACAGAATAAGGGCTTTTCCGGCTTCGCCGGGAAAATTTCTATATTTGGAGGTTGCGGGTGACCTAGTAGATTGTCTAAGGTGAAAGCTTGATCTGGTACGGAACTTGCATAGAACT
>CAYQDU010000154.1:0-10544 GCA_964416275.1 uncultured Anaerolinea sp.
CGGGGTCGGTGATAAGCTGCACCCGGGCCGCCCCGGCGGTAACGGCCACCACCCGCCCGGCCAGTCCCTGGGCGGTGACTACCGGCATACCGCGCCGCACGCCCTGGTCGGAGCCGCGGTTGATGATGACATATTTGACGAACGGGCTGGGGTCGCGCCCGATGACGGAGGCGGAAACGTAGCGGTTATCGGGGTGAACGCGGGCGAAGTCGACCAGGGCTGAGAGGACGCGCGTTTCGGAAAGCTGCTGTTTGAGGTCGATGATCTCGGCTTGCAGGCGCGAAACCTCGGCCTGCAGGTCGGTATTTTCCTGGCGCAGGCGGGTGACATCCTGGGGCTGGCTGAGCAGGCTGCGCACGATCTGAAAGCGACCGGACAGCCAGGTTTGGGCGCCGATGAGCGGGGCCAGGGCCAGCCGGCTGACCGGGGCCAGGTATCCACTCAGCGCCAGGGCCATGAGGCCCAGGATGAACAGGGCCAGTAAGGCCGTCTGTAACGTGCGGGTCGGACTTGCGCGCATCAGGCGTGTTTCGTGCTACCTCGTTCCAAACCTACCAGTAAACGTTTATAGGCTTCGTAGTTTTCCAAGACCATACCGGCCCCGCGGGCCACACAGCTCAAGGGGTCTTCGGCCACCCAGCAGCGGATGTGCAGGTCTTCCATCAGGCGCTTATCCAGCGCCTGCAGCAGCGCCCCGCCCCCGGCCAGGCAAATGCCCGATTCCATCAGATCGGCGATGATTTCGGCTGGGGCCTCGTCCAGGGCGTCTTTGATGGTGTCGATAATGGTTTGCAGCGAGCCGGCGATGGCTTCGCGGATTTCAACCGATGAGATTTCCACCGCTTCCGGCAGCCCGGTGATCAGGTTGCGGCCGCGCACCAGCATGGTTTTTTCTTCTGGCAGGTGATAGGCCGAGCCGATGGTCATCTTGGCCTGTTCGGCCATGCGCTCGCCGATCAGTAAATTATACTTGTTTCGGACGTACTGGACGATGTCCTGATCCATTTCGTCGCCGGCCACGCGCAGCGAGCGCGAAACCACAATCCCGCCCATCGACATGATGGCGACTTCGGATGTGCCGCCGCCGATGTCTACAATCATGCTGCCGCGCACCTGGTTGACCGGCAGCCCAGCCCCCATGGCGGCCGCCACCGGCTCTTCGATCAGGCCCACATCCCGCGCCCCGGCCGACATGGCCGCATCGTACACGGCCCGCTTCTCGACCTCGGTCACGCCGGAGGGGATGCCCACGATTACCCGCGGCCGCGGCACCGGCACAATGCTTTGCTCGTGGGCCTTGCCGATGAAATATTCCAGCATGGCCTGGGTGATCTCGAATTCGGAGATGACCCCATCGCGCAGTGGGCGGATGGCGACGACGTTGGCCGGGGTGCGGCCCACCATCTCGCGCGCTTCGGCCCCGATTGCCAGCGGCTCGCGGGTGCGCTTGTTGATCGCCACCCACGACGGCTCGTTGATGGTGATGCCCTTGCCGCGCACGTTGACCAGGGTATTGGCCGTTCCCAGGTCGATGCCAATATCCAACGAGAAAAAGCCCAACAGCCAATCCAGGGGCTTAAAGGCCACGCGGTTCCCCCCAGTCGCGAGAAATCGACGACTTGCATTTCATGCTTGCAATCGTACACATAGGCGCAAGAATTATACCAGAGAACGATGACGGCGCAGACCGCTTGCGAAATTGAGAACAAAGCGGGTTGATAAACGGGCGGCGCAGCCGCCGGCAACCCCCTAATATAGATCAAATCTCGCCTTCGGCGGAAGAGCCTAAAAAACGCAGGGCAGGTAAACCTTGTGCGGGTAGAAGGGGGCCGGCAGCGGCGGCCAGGCTGGAAATTCCAACAAGGCGGTCGCGCTGAAGCCGGCTACATTGGGGAATTTCTCGCTTTGCAGAGCCGCCGTATCGCGAATGCCGCCATCCTGCTGGTCGTATGGCGCGGCGGTCAGCCAGTCGAGGGTGAGGCCGGGGCGGGGGCGATCCAGGGCCGAAGCCGATAGGGCATAGATGGCCGCGCTGAGGCTAAAACGCGGGTCTTGGGGAGAGCAGGCCAGGCTGCCATCGGCTTGCGCGCAGCCCGCCAGCCAATTGGCCGCCGCCCGGTTGGCGGGGGTGTCTCCTGAGACCCAGGGCAGATAGCCCTGCGGGAAGATGCCATCGAAGCCGTCCAGGTTCATTTCCAGGCTGCCATCCTCCTCAACGCCCAGGGCGTAGCGGCCCTGGGCCGGGTCGAAGAAAGCCTGTGGAAGGGCCTGGCGCAGCAGTTGGGCTGCTGCGGCATAGCGTTCATCCTGGTATAGCTGCCACCCGGCCCACAGTCCCAGGTATACGTCGGCCTGGTCGGCGGTATAACGGTATTTCCACAAACGCCACTGGCCGTCTGCCTTCCGGCGCTGCCAGGAACTGTAGAAAAACCCATCCGGGCTGCGGTTGTAGGCCAGGATAAAATCAAGAGCGGCCCGCGCCTGGGGTTCATACTGGCGAGCCAGCGCATCCGAGCCAGACACGGCTGTGTGCAGATATAGTAGATAGGCAAACAGGGCGCTGGTGGCGTCTACGCCGCGCACGTCGGCGATTGCCGGGTCGCCGGGCGAGGTGGGCAGAGGGGCGTAGGGCGGCGCGGCGCTATAGGCGTAAAACCAACTGCCGCGCCAGCGCGGGTCGTCCATCTCTGCACGCCCTGCCAGCCAGTGAATGCCCTGTTCCAGCCCGGCCAGATAGCGGGCCTGGGCGCTGGCCCGGTAGGCCGCAGCCAGGCCAATCAGGGCATACTCCATATTGGAATCGGTGTTTACGCTGTCCCAGCCCGGCGCGTCGGGGATCGCGCCGTCGGCGTTCTGTTGGGCCAGCAGGTAGTCGGCGCTGCGCAGCCCCCAGGCGCGATAATCCATCGCCGGGGCCTGGCGGTTAGCCACGAGCAGGGTTAATAGAAAACCGGCGCACAGCCACTTTTTCATCGAAGAGGTCAGCCGGCGCTCGAGACAGGCGAGCCAGTAAGCTGGCTTCCTGGGCCGGGCTATGGATGATCTGTGTGATAGGAGCTAAGATAGCGCGCTGCCAGCAGGTTTAGCTGCGAGAAACTGATCGGCTTGAGCAGCACGGTATCAGCCTGGCTTTGCAGAAAATCAGCGTAAGCGGCATCGGCGGTAGCCAGAATAACGCGCACATATGCCAGGCGCGGGTCGCTGCGGATCTGCGATAGAATGGTGCGCCCGCTGGTCCCTGGCAAATGTAAATCTAAGACCACCAGCATTGGAACCGTCTCTTTCAGGCGCTGCTGGGCCACCCCCCCATCCAGAATCGATTCGGTCTGGTAGCCGGCGGTTTCTACGGCTTTGGTAAAAACCAGGTTTTGATCTTCGTTATCTTCGATGATAAAAGCGAGGGGCGGGGTATCCATGATGCGCTGCTCCTTCCGCGGGGATTAATGGGCTGGATCGGTTTGCATAGGCAGCAGCACGGTGAACTGGCTGCCCCGTCCCAGGGCGTTCTCGACGTTCACCGTGCCGTTCATCAGTGTAACCAGTTCCTGTACAATCGAAAGCCCCAAACCTACCCCACCATGCTTGCGCTGATCGCTTTCGTCGATCTGGCGGAAAGGTTCGAAGATATACGCCAGAGATTCTTTCGACATGCCGATGCCGGTGTCTTTGACGCACAGTCTCCATTGGTCGCTATTGTGACGCCCGATTTCGACGTCGATGGAGCCGGTTTCGGTATATTTGATGGCGTTAACCACCAGGTTATTTAGAATTTGCTCGATGCGTTTGCTGTCGCCGATCAGCACCGGGGTCAGGTCGGGGTCAACATGCAGGTGCATGGATAATCCCTTTTGCAGAGCCAGGGGTAAACAGGTGGAATAAACTGTATGGGCCAGAATCTGGGGGGAGAAGGGGGCCTCTTTCAGGCGCAGATGCCCGGTTTCGATCTGGGATTGATCCAGGAATTCGGAAAAAATCCGCTCCAGGCTGCGCACGTTGTTCACGATGCGCTGGATAATATCTTCCTGCATGGCCGTCAAAGGCCCATAAATGTTATGCTGAAGCATTTCCGACATGCCCAGGATGGCGCCCAGGGGGGTGCGTAGTTCGTGGCTGATGCGGGCAATAAAACGCGATTTGAACTCATTGGCTTCGGTAGCGCGCTGGGCCAGGTTCTGGACTTCTTTGATTTCAATCGTGAACCGGCTGATGGTCTGTTCAAACGCTTTACGGATCTGTTCTTGCTCTTCCAGAATCGTTCTCTCGCGCCCATGCATGAAGCCTTCGATGATCGTTACCTGGTACGGCCCCACCAGGGCGAACGTTTGCCCTACCTGGTCGCTGGAGATATGCTCGCCGATAAACTCGCGCAGCGTGCGGTCCATGGCTAATACAGATTTTGCGCTCAGGCCTATCTGGCATAACCGCTCGCCGCGTTCTAGCCCGAGTTTATAGTCGCCCTGCAAGTATGCTGACAGGATGTTGATCTCGTCTTCCGCAATCCGGCGCAGGTGGTTGGGGCGCACGTCCGAGCGGTTGGTGAACAGAGTCGCCATCAGGCTCTTTTGGTAGCGGCCGATTAACTCATCCCGGTTTGTTTCGATCTGCTGCTGTAGAAACGCCGCCAGCGGTCCATTCTGTACCATGTCGGGGTAATCTGGGTTGGGTAACAAGGTTCCCTCTTGAAAACTTCTGGACTGCATTGCGCCATAGGCTTTTTGCGATTATACTTGATTCTATAGTGCTGCGATATAAGTTTCAGATTCAAACACCTAAAAATTCGGTGTAAAATCGGGTTGTAACAGCTCGTCTTACATTTTTGTTAGTTTTGTCGGCGATAGAACAAAATGTGAGAAAATATGTCTATTGTTCACCACTTTGTCGTGGCGAGCCTACTCAAAGCACGAAGGAGCATAATAACATGGGACAAGAAAGCATCATCGATACCAGCCGACCAAATCCTGGGCGGATTTATGATTATCTCCTGGGGGGCAGCCACAATTTTGAGGTAGATCGTCAAGCCGCCGAGCAATTGGTCAAGTTGATTCCATTTCTTCCCCAGGGCATGCGCATGCAGCGCTGGTCGCTGCAAAGCCTGGCGATTGAACTGACCGAGCGGCGCGGTTTCGACATCATCATCGATATTGCTTCCGGTCTGCCAACCAACGATCATATTCATCACGTGGTGCCGCAGGGTACCAAAGTCGTCTATTCGGATTATGACCCGGTGGTTGTGGAATATTCGAAAGAGATTATCCAGGGAATTCCCAACACGATCTTTCTACACACAGACGCTCGCAATATCGAAGATCTGTTGAGCAACCCGCAGGTGAGCGATATGCTCCAGGGTCGGCGCGATGTGGGGTTCATCAGTTGGGGCCTGAGCGCCTTCCTCGCCGATGAAGATATTGCCCACATTGCCCGTGTATTATACGATTGGTCGGCCCCCAATAGCGTTTGGGCTTTCAACGCTCAGGCCGCCAACGCCAACCCGAACGATCCGGCGGTAGCCAAGCTGTTGGCGATCTACAAACAGATGGGGTCTACTTTTACCATCCGTTCCCTGGATCGTTACCTGGAGCTGCTCCATCCGTGGAAACCGGAAACCGATTTCGTGCCGCTGCTGGAGTGGCACGGCTTCGATCAATCCTTGATGAGCGCCGAAGACCTAGCCGGGGCCGGCCCCGGCGGCGGCGGGTATGGGGCCTACCTGGCGAAATAACTATCTCACCGCAGAGAAGTTTAAATCAGCCCACCGGGCGGCGCAGCCGCCCGGTGGGCTGATTTAAAAGGTATCGGCTCTTCTGGCTTCGCCGGGGGAATTTTTCTATTTGGGGGTTTGCGGGTGACGTAATGGTAGCTCCCCGCGCAATCGTGGTGGGTGTGACTGGCGAGCGAAGAGCGCCATAGGCTACTTCACGGTTCAGTGAGGTGGTACCGACGTAGTCCCCCCCGCAAACCCCCAAATAGAAATCAAATCCTGCTTCCAGCTTTGCGTGGGGGGATCGTGGGGCGTAGCCCCACGATCCCCCCACAAATCGCTTTGGTTTAGAACATCAGGGCGTTAACCTTGTGGATCGACTCGCGCGTCGGGCGGATGCGCTCTTCCGTCATCCGGTTGAGGGCGGTCTCGGTCAGGTTATGGATGTCGAGCAGGGATGGCTGGCTTTCATTGATATAGATCAGGCCAGTCAACAGCCAGCGCTTGGCGTTGGCCTCTTCCAGCAGGCGCATGGCCTCCGCCCGGTCGCAGGGGTCGTAATCGTGTTCCAGCTTCTTCAAGATCACCCGCGAACCGTCGTGCATGGTTACTTCGGTGGTTTCGCCCTCGGCATATTCCACCATGATCTCCTCGGCCGGCGGCACGTAGGCCAGCTCGTGCAGCGCCACTTCATGCTCTTTGCCCCACGAATACGAATGCACCGATTCGTCTTTGTTGTTGAAGGTTACGCATGGGCTGATGATGTCCAGCATGGCAATGCCGTTGTGGCTCAGGGCGGCCTTGATTAACTCCTTCACCTGCTTGGGATCGCCGGCAAACGAGCGGGCCACGAAGGTGGCGTTGCCCACCAGGGCCTCCCAGGCGATGTCTACCGGCAGGTAGGGGTTGGTCCCCTGGCCCTTGAGGATCAGGCCCTCGTCGGCGGTGGCCGAGAACTGGCCCTTGGTCAACCCGTATACGCCGTTGTTCTCGACGATGTATACCAGGCGCATATTGCGGCGCATGATGTGCTTGAACTGGCCCATGCCAATGCTGGCGGTGTCCCCGTCGCCGCTCACGGCCAGCCCGTGCAGATGGTGATCGGCAAACATGGCCCCGGTCGCCAGCGAGGGCATGCGCCCATGCAGACCGTTGAAGCCGAACGAGCGATTCAGGAAGTAAGTCGGGCTTTTGCTGGAACAGCCAATGCCGCTGAACTTCACCACGTCTTCTGGGATCAGGTCCAGTTCATAGCAGGCGGCGATAATCTGGCTGGAAATCGAGTTGTGGCCGCAGCCCTGGCAGAGGGTGCTGGGGTTGCCGCGATAATCGGCTTTGGTCAGCCCAGCCAGGTTCACCTGGGAGCGGGTGGCGGTCGGTTGTTCGGTCATGGTTATTTTTCCTCCTGGGCGACGATAGCCTGACGCACAAAGCGAGCGGTCAGCGGCAGACCGTCGGTGTAAGCAATCGAGTGCAGCTTGCTCACCTCGGCCGGATAATCGAGCGAGAGCAGTTGGTGAAGCTGCCCGTCGCGGTTCATCTCCACCACGTAGACGCGCTCGTGCTGGCGAATGAAATCGCCCACTTCGGCGGTAAAAGGCACAGCCCGCATCCGCAGGGTATCTACCATGATACCCATCTGGGCCAGGTGGTCGCAGGCTTCCAGAATGGCCGGTTCGGTCGAGCCAAAGAAGATGATCCCCACCTGGTTGCCGCTGCCCTGGATGACTGGCTTGGGGACGTATTGGCGGGCCGTGTTGAATTTGCGCTTGAGACGCTCCAACAGATCATGCCAGACCCGGTTGTTTTCCGAATAGCGGGCGTCGGGGTCGTGACCAGTGCCGCGCCCAAAGTAGGCCGAGGCCGGGTGGCGGTTGCCGGGCAGCGTGCGGTAGGGGATGCCGTCGCCGTCTACGTCGCGGTAGCGGCCCCAATCGCCTTTCAGGCGCTCCAGGTCGGCTTCCCACAGCACTTTGCCGCGGTCCATTGGCTGATCGGGATACTCGAAGGGTTTGGTCATCCACTGATTCATGCCGAAATCCAGGTCTGAGAGGACGAAGATCGGGGTTTGCAAGCGTTCGGCCAGGTCGAAGGCCCGCCAGCCAAACTCGAAGCATTCGTTCACCGAGCCGGGCAGCAGGATCACCGATTGGGTATCGCCATGGCCGATGAAGTAGGTAAACGTCAGGTCGCCCTGGGCGGTGCGGGTGGGCAGGCCGGTGCTGGGGCCAACCCGCTGTACATCCCACACCACCAGCGGGGTTTCGGCAAAGTAGGCCAGCCCGGCGTATTCGGCCATCAGGCTCAGGCCGGGGCCAGAGGTGGAAGTCATGGAGCGCAGCCCGCCCCATCCGGCGCCCACCGCCATGCCAATCGCGGCCAGCTCGTCCTCGGCCTGTACCACAGCGTAATTGTGCTTGCCTGGCTCTTGCGGGTCCGGGCGCAGTTGCGGCAGGTATTCGATCAGCGACTCGGCCAGGCTGGAGGCCGGGGTGATGGGGTACCAGGCGGCGAACTGCACCCCGCCGTAGATTGAGCCGAGGGCGGCGGCGGTGTTGCCGTCGGCCATGATGTAGCCGTTTGTGGCATCCATAGGCGCCACCCGGTAAGGGTCGGTCTTGATCAGGGTCTTGGCCGCCCAGTTGTAGGCGGCCTGGATAACGCCATAGTTCAGGTCGATGGCTTTGGCCTTGCCCTTGAAGTGAAAGTCGAGGGCCTGGTAGATTTTATCCATGTCGATCTTGAGCAGCCAGGCCACCACCCCCACATAGACCATATTCGAGACGTAATCGCGCAAATTGGGCGGCGCGCCCGAATCTTTCGCCAGCTGCTTGACCGGCATCGGGTAGACGGAAATATCTTTGCGCGGAATATTCAGCTTGATGTCGTCGGCGTACAGGAAAACGCCGCCTGGCAGGACATTGTTCAAGTCCTGGGCAAAGGTGGCGACGTTCATCGCCACGATGATTTCCTGCTCATCCCGGCGGGCCAGGTAGCCGTCTTTGCTCACCCGGATGGTGTACCAGGTGGGCAGGCCCTGGATGTTGGATGGAAACAGGTTTTTGCCAGATACCGGAATGCCCATCTTGAACAAGGCCCGCAAGATGGTCAGGTTGGAAGTCTGGCTGCCAGAGCCGTTGACGGTGGCGACGGTGATCGAGAAGTCGTTCACCACGGCATCATCCATCGTCGCCGGCCCGGCCTGTTCAAGCGGTTGAGAGATGGTCATACAGTCTCCTTTGGTGGAATGATTTACCCCGGTCTGGGTGGGAAGCTCCTCAACCTTCGCCCAGACATGAAAGATTCGCCGCCGGTCAGCGCGGGCGGTGAAACAGAAGGTCTTTGTGTTCAGTCAGGGCGGCGTAGCCCTGATCCAGGTTGCCGCTGCAAATGGCGTCTACCATCTGCTGGTGATACATCCATACATGGCGCAAATAGTTGTAGTCGGCGTAGATTGAGGCCCACCCGCTCGTAGGCTTCCCAGTAAGCTTCCAGCAAGCCCTGCACGAAGGGATTATCCAGCCGGCAGAAGATGCTCAGGTGAAGCTGGCGGTGCTCTTCGTGCGGAATCTGGATCGGCTGCCCGTCCAGCTTGGCCCAGGCCCGCGCCATCAACTGCTGCAAATATTGGTGATCGGCTTGGGTCAGGCGTTGGGTGGCTTCATTCCAATAGGCCATTTCGATATGGTTGCGCATATCGGAATAAGCCATGAAATAGCCCGGATCAACTGTGACGGCATACGACAGGCTCTGGCGCACGGCTGGCAGAAAGGTGTAGGGCAGGCGGCGGATGCCGGTGCGCGGACGCACTTCGACCAGCCCGATGGCCTTGGCGACTTCCAACTGTTCACGCAGCAGGGCCACGCTTACCCCCAGCTCTTTGCTCATCTCAGTGAGAGAGGGCAGCCGCTGGGAATCATTTCCATCTTGGGGGTTGCCCCGGTGAGAGGCAAGATATTGGAGGAATTCAGAAGAAAGTTGCACGGCCGACCTGCTGAAATAATGTGATTAATCGGATAATTTATGTCGGGGTGATTGTATCATACCCGCAAATGCGAGTCAAGCCTTGCCAACCTGTGTCGCGCCCCCAATATCATCTGACTTTCCGCCAAAAGCGGGGTTTGACCGATCTTTGGCTCTTCCAGCTTCGCCAGGAAAGATGAGTAATCGTGGATTTTGTCACACGAAGTGCGACAAAATCCACGCAGCGTCTCTTGCGGAAGAGGTATAACTTTTCTAGAGAAATTGCAGAAGACGTAGCTATCTGCAATTTCTCTAATAGATTTTTCCCGGCGAAGCCGGAAGAGCTTACTTTGTTGGGTTTGCAAAGCCCTGGGTTAGCTCTGCAAAACCTCTGGCAGGGTTTGCAGCGCGCGGGCCAGGCGGGTGCCGTGCCAGGCGATCAGGCTGCCGTCTACCATAACAAAGCGCCCGGCTTGTCCGGCCGGGGTTTCGGCCAGCAGGGTTTCGAGCTGTTCGCGCTCGGCCGTGCCGTAGGCGTAGGGTTCATCGGGCAGCAGCACCAGGTCGGGCTGGGCGGCCAGGATTTCGGCCAGCCCCAGGCGCGGGTAGCGCGTGTCGCGCCCGCCCGGCTCCTGAGGAGCTTCCAGGCCCAGGTCGGCCTCCAGGGGGTAGCGCCGCGTCCGCCCGGCGAACACGTTTTCGCCGCCTGCCAGGCGCAGCACGTCATCGCAATAGGTATCGCGGTTAAACGTCATCCACCAGGGTTGTCCGCTGGGGGTAATGTCTTGCCACAGGGGGCAGAAGTAGCGCACCGGGGGCTGCCCGGCAGCCAGGGCGGCGGCCAGGGCATCGACAGCCCAATCGAGGGTCAGTTCCAGGGTTT
>CAYQDU010000155.1:0-10430 GCA_964416275.1 uncultured Anaerolinea sp.
GGTCGAAGGCCACCGACAGGCCGGTCTGGCCCTGCTCGAGCAGGTAGCGGTAGCGCCGATTCGATTCTTCGGCGGTGGCGAACCCGGCGTACTGGCGCATAGTCCAGAAGCGGCCGCGGTACATGGTGGGCTGCACGCCGCGCGTATAGGGGTACTCGCCGGGGAAGCCCAGCTTGTCCATATAATCGGGGTCGGGGTCGGCCGGGGTCATCGCCGCCGCCAGTGGGATGCCGGAGGTGGTATGGAACTCGGCTTTGCGTTCCGGGAAGCGTTTCAAGACCGGCTGGCGGGTCTTTTCTTCCCAACGGTTTTGTTCGTTTTCCAGGCTCATGAATTTCCTCGTTAATGAGAGATCGCTATCGGGCAGGGCGCGGCGCGTCCCACCCCATAGAAGGACTTTTTCAGCGCATTTCACAGTATACCCGATGAGAATAGGGGCAGACAGGGCGTTTTGTCCCCCAATCGCGGTGATTTCCGTCCCCTCAGCCCAATCCCTCCCCAAAAAGGGTGGAATCTGTTGTAGGAGAGCCTGGTTGGCAAAACGAATTGGCGGTATACTGAAAATTGTGTAGATTCAAGAAGGAGGCCATGGTATCCTTTCCAGGCGACCAAACCAAGAGAGGAAAACTATGACTTCCAAGAAAAATCATAGGTATTCCCAAATATAAGCTGTATTCCTAACTATCTCTTCGTCCGCTACTGTCACCAGCCGCATCGGAAAGTGTAGCCCGGCGCTCGCCGATGCCGTGAGCGGCGAGAAGATCATGAATGCCCACCATACACCCCGCGATACGCCTCCGGCAGTAGGGCGGCGATGTGGCGCATCAGCAGGTCGGTGTTGCGCTGCAGGGCGGCGCTGCGGTCGCCGCGCTCCAGCGGCGGCAGGTGGATCGGCGCGCCCACCCGCATGTGGATCGCCGGGCGGCGCAGACGCTTCAAATCGGTCTTGATCTTTTCGGTGCCCCAAATTGCCACCGGAATGACCGGGCAGTTGACCCGGTGAGCCAGGTAGGCCACCCCGGTCTTGGCCGGGATCAGAGCGCCGGTCTTGCTGCGCGTGCCTTCAGGGGCAATCCCCAACAGCCCCCCGGCCTGCAGGTACGCCAACGCGGCGCGCAGGGCGCGGAAATCCGTCTCCTCCCGGTTGATCCAGATTCCATCCGCCACTTCGACCAGGCCGCGAATGAATAGATTCTGGCGGTAGTTGGCGGCCACCAGGCTGGTCGAATTGGGCCGGGTGAGACGGGAAAAGACGAACGGCGCATCGAAGATGCTGATGTGATTGGAAGCCAGCAGGGCCGGGCCGGCCGTCGGAACGTTCTCCCAACCCTCCACCTGTACCCGGCACAAAACGCGGAATAAAAAACGAATGATGGCTTGAACTGCGGCCCGCACCATAGCTTATCTCCAGATGTTATAATTCAAGATCATGATTCGCTTTCAATTGTACATCAAAGGTTGGTTGGGTCTGCTTTTCATTGCTGTAGGGCTGGCAGGCTGTAACTTCCCGGGCCGGGGACCTGCGGTCACCCCGCTCGTTCCGCCTGGGGTTCCGTCGGTCGCGCCGACCAGCTCGCTGGCCCCTGGCGCCGCCGCCCAGGCCGAGACGCCGGCCGCCCCGTCTGCTGCGCCCACCGAGGAAGCGCCCCTGGCGGCGCGCGGCCGCGGCATGCAGGTCATCCTGGCCGATTACCAGATCGAGGCGGCCCAGGCCCAGGCCGCCAAAGGCGCCGAGCTGACCCCCGAAGACCGGCAGCGCGTGCTGGACGAGCTGATCGACCAGACTCTGCTGGCCCAGGCGGCCGTCGAACAGGGCTTCACCGCCGATGATGCCCTGCTGCAAAACCGCACCCAGCGCCTGAGCGAGCAGCTTGGCGGCCCGCCCGCCCTGGAGGCCTGGATGGCAGCCCACGGCTACGACGCCCAAACCTTCCGGGCGGCCCTGGCCCGCGCCGCCGCCGCCGCCTGGATGCGCGACCAGATCGCCGCCGGAACGCCAGCCGTGGCCGAGCAGGTGCATGTGCGCCAGATTTTGCTATATAATGCAGATACGGCTAACGAGGTCTTGAGCCAGATCCGGGCCGGGAATGATTTTGGCAACCTGGCCGTAAAATATGACCCGATCACCCGCGGCGACCTGGGCTGGTTCCCGCGGGGCTATCTGCTCGACCCGAAACTGGAAGCGGCCGCCTTCGCCCTGCAGCCCAACGCGGTCAGCGACGTGATCCAGACCCTGGCCGGGTATCAAATCTTGCAGCTATTAGAGCGCGACGCCCAGCGCCCGCTCTTGCCCGAAATGCGCCTGGCGCTGCAAACCCAGGCCGTCCAGGCCTGGCTTCAGCAGCGCCGCAGCCAGGCCCAAATCCAGACGCTGCTGCCCTGAGCGCCCGGACTACATCTGCCCTTATGGAATTATCTTATGAAAAAGCGCCGTTACGATTACGAAGCCGATGAACCCAAACCACCCCGCGACCGTTCTGGGATGATCTGGAGCCTGCTCAGTGTGGCGACCCTGCTGGGCGTGGCCTGCGTGGCCTGCGGGTTTGTGTTGATCTTTACCAATCCCTATAGCTCGCTCAACCCCTTCCCGCCGCCCACGCATACGCCCTTCGGCCCCACGCCTACGCCCACCGGAGCGGCCATCACCCTGCCGCCCAGCTTTACCCCCACGGCCAGCCTGCCTCCCACGGATACCCCCGCTCCGACGGCTACCAACACCCTGGCCCCTACGCCTACCCCGGTTACACTCACCCCGACCCCCTCGCTGACCCCTGCGCCTCCCACTGCGCCGCCCGAAGGCTATCCGTATGAAGTGCGCCAGGGCAGCCCGAAGGCTATCCCCAACATTTATTACCCCGAGTTGGGCTGCAACTGGCAGGGCATAGGCGGGCAGGTGGTGGATATGAAAGACAACCCGGTGACCGGGCTGATGGTGCGCCTGGGCGGCAGCACGCCGGGGATCAAGATCGACAGCAACAACTTCACCCTGACCGGCGTGGCCCTCAACTATGGCCGGGCGGGGTACGAGTTCAAGCTGGCCGATGCGCCCATCCCCTCGGATAATGCCCTGTGGGTGCAGCTCATTGGTCAGGATGGCGCGCCGCTCTCTGACCGGGTGTATTTCAGCACCACCAACGACTGCAATCAGAACTTGATCATCATCGACTTCAAGCAGGTGAGATAACCCCCTCACCTCCTGTCCCCTCTCCCCGGGTGGGAGAGGGGACAGCAGTTTCAGGCTTTTTCCAGCTTTTGGGCCAGCAAAGCGATAGCCTGGGCCACTTTGGCCCGGTTTTCAGGGATTTGATGCCAGCGGCTGGCCCCGGATGGGTGCGGCAGGGGGATGATCCAGCGCCCGTCCACCTGTTTTTCGGTTCCGATAATCTGTTCCAGGGGCAGGTTGGGCGGGTAGAAGCGCCCAATCGCCAGCCGCCCGACCGGCAGAATGATCTGCGGGTCGATCAGGGCGATCTCGGTTTGCAGGTAGGGCTGGCACAGGCGCTGCTCGGCGGGGGTGGGAACCCGGTCTCCGCTGCCAGACCTGGCCCGGCCCGGGTAGCAGCGCGTAACGGCGCAAAATGCCTGGGTCTGGCGAAACCAGGCCTCGGCGATGCCGGCCTGGGCCAGCCACTGGAACAGGCGCTTGCCGCTGCCGGCGTTGAAGGGCCGCTGGGCATCTTTCTCGGTGATGCCGGGGGCCTGACCGATGACCAGGAGCGTGGCCCCGATGTAGCTGCCCAGCACGGCCGGGGGGTAAATCTCATAGCCGGCCTCCAGGCACAGGCGGCAGGCCCGCATGCGGGCGTGCAGTTCGGCCAGGGCAAGGGCGCGGGCGGCCGCTTCTGGCGGCGGGGGAATTTCAGGCGCAGAGTCCATTTGGCGTTTCAGACCTCGCCGCTCACTTCGGCCCAGGCGCGCTTCATCACCAGGGCGTCGTCTTCCATGGCCGGGCTTTCGCACAGGATGCGCCCCCGCCCGCCGTGGGCGTGCAGCGCCCGGAACAGGGCCAGCAGGTCAAGGTCGCACGCCTCGATTTTGAGGTGGTTCTTCTCGCCTTTGGGGCCATATTCGATCCCCGACAGGTGGATGTGCAGCTCGCTCAGGGCCGCCGGGCCAAGCTGCTGGCCTACCTGATCCAGCAGATGCGACCAGGTTTCATAGGTGTTGCAAGAGCCGTCGCCGGGGCGGGCGTACAGGTGGGCAAAGTCGAGGCAGGGCTTGACATCCCCTGAAAAGGCGGCGCTCATCGCCAGCACGTCTTCCAGCGAACCCAGCATAGCGGCTTTGCCCATCGTTTCCGGGCGCAGGATGACCGGGTTTCCGGCGGCGCGCATCTCGCTCAGGCAGCCTTCCAGGCGTTGGATGGCGCCCGGCAGCACTTCCTCCGGCGGGCGGCCAAAGTACGAGCCAGGGTGAAAGATAATATCGCTGGCCCCGGCCAGGTTGCCATAGTGGGCGGCGGCCATCAGGCGCTGGCGCGATTTGGGCCACTCTTCGTCATCGGCGTTGAGGTTGATGAAATACGGGGCGTGGACGCTCAGCTTCACCTGGCGGCTGCCGGCCGCGCCGCAGATCCCGGCGCAGGTCTCCTCCGTCACCCGCACCGACTGCACCCAGCCCAATTCCAGGGCATCCAGGCCCAGCTCGGCCAGGCGTTGGATGGCTCCCACACTGCCGCCCGGCTTTTTGGGCGTAGACATGGGCGACCCAACTGTGCCAAACGCAAACGATAAAGGCATACAAGGCTCCTGTTTTATAGGCGCTGCCGCTCACTTAACCTGACCGCGGTGGGGTTCCTGGCAAGCTTCGCCTGGCGAAGCTCGCCAGGAACGAGGGGTAAGTGTGGATTTTGTCGCCCGAAGTGCAATAAAATCCACGCAACATCTCTTTCTTGAATGTGATCGAAGAGCGCCATGCCTGCTCCACGGTTTACTGGCGTGGCGCCCCTCCGCCGCGCCCCGAAATATCCTATGGGCGCAGCAGGGCGCTGATTTTGGCCCACAGCGGCGGGCCAAGGATCAGCAGACCCACCAGCACCGAAGCCAGGGCGGTTACCAGCACCGCCGCCGCTCCGGCGTCTTTGCTGATGCGGGCCAGTTCGTGCCGCTCCGGGCTTGCCAGATCGACCACCGCTTCCAGCGAAGTGTTAATGATCTCGGCCATCCACACCAGGGTGATTGTCAGCAGGATAATCGCCCACTCCTGGCGCGAGAGGCTTAGCCACAGTCCCATCAGAAAAACGGCCAGGGTAAAGACGGCATGCACCCAGGCGTTGCGCTGTGTGCGTAAGACATGCCGCCAACCGGCAAAGGCATAACGAAAAGCCTGAGCGCGAGTGCGGAAGAAATCGTCAATCGCATTCATGGACGCAGGCCCACTCCCAGGCGCTCTAATGCCTGGGCCTGGGCGGCCCACATGGCGGCTTTCTGATCTTCGTCGGCGTGATCGTGGCCCAACAGGTGCAGTACGCCATGGACCACCAAAAGCTGAAGCTCAGCCTCGAGCGGATGGCCCCCGGCGGCGGCCTGGGCGGCGGCGCGCGGCAGCGAGATGATAATGTCGCCCAGGTAAACGGCGCCGGTTTCGGGGTCCAGGTCGCCGTCTGGGAACGACAGCACATCCGTGGGCGCGTCGATGCCGAGGAACTGGCGGTTCAACTCGTGCAGTTGAGCGTCGTCAGAGATCACCAGGCTCAACCCGGCGGCCGGGTCGGCCCCGGCCAGGGCCAGGGTTTGCCGGGCGGCCTGCTCTAACAGCGCCTCATCCACCGGCGAAGGCTGGCCGGCGGGTTGGATCGTTTCGGCAATTTGAATAGAGATCATGGCAGACCTGTCTCGCGAGAGGGGTTGGGCGGCTGGCTGCGCGGCAGGGTGGGCGCGTCTGCGTTCCCCGGCAGCGAGCGAGGGATGGGGATAGTTGGGTCTTGGGAGGCTTCAAGCGCCGGCGCGGCGTCGATGGCGGCGGCGGGCAGGCGGGCGGGCTGCTCCACTTTAGAGTAGTCCAGCCGGGGGTGATAGAAACCGCGCAGGGTGATGAAGAACGAATCGGCAATTTGGGTCAGGTCGTTCAGGGTCAGGCGGGTATCGTCAAGCTGACCGTGGGCGATCCGGTCGGTAATCACAGCTTTGATCACCTCGCGCATCTGCTCGTCGGTGGGTGGGCGCTCGGCCCGCACGCGGGCTTCGCAGCCGTCGGCCAGCATCAGGATGGCGGTCTCGCGGCTGCGCGGGCGGGGGCCGGGGTAGCGGAATTGATCCGGGTTCACCTGGCTGGCGTCGCCCCCGGCGGCTTTGAGGGCCTTGTTGTACTGATAGCGAGTCAGGCCCGTGCCGTGATGCTCGCAGACGAAGTCCAATACTCGCTGGGGCAGACGGTAGCTGCGCCCCAGGGCCAGGCCATCCTGCACGTGACGGATGATCTGAGCGGCGCTTTCTTCGGGCAGCAGGCCGTCGTGCGGGTTGGCAAAGCCGGGCGGCTGGTTTTCGATGTAATAGACCGGGTTGGCCGTCTTGCCCACATCGTGATACAGAGCGCCCACCCGGGTGAGCAGTGGGTCGGCCCCAATGCGCTCGGCAGCCTGCTCGGCCAGGTTTGCCACCTGCAGGCTGTGCTGGTACGTGCCGGGGGCGTCGCGCAGCAGCTTGCGCAGGAGGGGATGATCCGGGCGGGTCAGGTCAATCATCTGCATGGGCGTGACCTGGCCCAGCAATTGGGCCAGCAGCGAATGCAGCAAGATGGCGATGCTGGTGGAGGTCAGCCCGCTGACCAGGGCCGCCGCGGCCAGCGCGCCTAACTCGCTTGGGTCGTTGGACGGCAGCGGCAGGTGGGTGACCAGAATCACCGTCAGGCCCGAAAAACTGATCGCCAGCCCGGCAATCAGAAACGAGAGCAGCCGCCGCCCGCGCCCTAAAATCAGCCCGCCAAACACGCTGCACACCAAAAAATACAGGGTCAGTTCCAGCGAGTTGGGCAGCCCATAGGCCGCCAGGATGGAAAGCGGCAGGCAGGTGACCAGGGCCAGCTCCATTCCGAACAGGGCCGTAGCCGTGAGGGCGTAGGCGGCCAGCGGGACGGCATAGGGGGCGATGGCGTGGGTGGGGATCGCCAGGCGGGTCAGGCTCAGGAAGGTCGTCAGAAGCAAGACCAGGATGCCGATCTTGCGCACCTGGCCGGTGTTGAGCGATTGCTTGCGATGCAGGTATAGGGAGACGAACACCACCATGAGCAGGGTCATCAGCCCGGCGCTGACCAGGTCTTGCCAGCCGGTGGCTGGTTCAACCAGCTCCAGCGCGTACAGGGCTTCCACGTCTTCCGCATCGAGCAGCTCGCCCTGGCGCACGACAGTCTGCCCGGCGATAAAGTTCCGGCTGACCGGCTCGACCTGATCGCGGGCCTGCTTGCGGGCAGCTTCGGTTAGTTCGGGGCTGTATTCGCTGTTGGGGGCCACAAACGCCCCGGCCAGCTCGGCAATCAGGGCGGCCTGGTCTTCTGGAAAAGACAGGCTGACCAGGGTGGGAACCCGCTGGCGGGTATCGGACAGCGTGTCAGAGCGGATCACGCTGCTCATGATGCGTTCCAGCACGCTCAACGCCCCCTGCTGAACTTCCTGCCAGCGGGCGTCGCTCAGTTCCAGCACGGTGCGGACCGCGTCCCGGCTGAGGGTTACGTCTTCCAGGGCGGCCAGGTCTTTGGTCTTTTGCTCGGGCGCGGCGTAGGTATCCGAACGGGTGCTGGTGATATAGGCCAGGGCCGCCCGGAGCTGTTCCAACTGGCGGCGCGCCACGCGCGTGTCGGGCGGGGTGTAGATGGATGGGACTTTTTCGGCTTCGGAAACCCGCCGCTGATCGGTGCGGATCTGGCTCACATAGCTCAGGGTGCGGTCGGCGCGGTAATCTCGGCTGGCTACCTGGCCTTCTTTTGGCTCTGGCTGGAGCGCTTCCTCGGCCAGCGACAAAACCACCGCGGCCATACTCAATATTGCGCCGCAGATGAGCAGGATCGTCAGGTAGATTCTTCGCCGGGTAAACAGGTGCTGAAATTTCATTGCAAGAGCTTACGCACCACCTGGCTGGCCTGATCGCCAGTGGCGCGGCCTTGCAGACGGGCGGTCAACGTTTTCATCACCAGGCCCATCTGGCGCGGGCCGGCAGCGCCCACTTCTGCGATTACTGTGCGGGCCAGGGCCTCCAGTTCGTCCGCGCTCAGCGGTTGGGGCAAGAAGGTCTGCAAGACCTCGATCTCGGCCTGGGTGGCCTGTTCCAGATCGGGGCGTTTGGCTCGCCGGGCATCTTCGATAGACTCCTGGCGCGATTTAATCTCTTTTTGCAGGCTGGCGATCACGGCCGGCTCGTCCAGCGGGCCGCCTTTTTCTACTTCGGCCAGGCGAATGGCGGCGATTGCCATGCGCAGGGTGCGCTTCCGCACTTCGTCGCCGGCGCGCAGAGCGTCTTTCAAAGCCATTTCAAGCTGTTGTTTCGTTTCCATACGTCCTCTAGGATTCGTGCGCAGCGCGGATGATCTCAAGCGCCAGGTTGTTCAGGCTTTGAGCGTCGTCCGAGGGGGTGTTATTGGCCCGCCAGTACAGGTCGAGCAGGGCTACCGGGGGCAGGCTGTTGATGATCTGATCGTTGGGCAGGCGGATGCGGCTTTCGATCTGCGGGTTTCGCACCAGACGGAACTCGAAGCAGGCGGCGGTCAGCTCGCGCAGGGCGGCTTCGTCGATCAGGGTCTCCCAGGTGCGGGGGAAATCGATCACCAGGCGCACCACAGCGTCGGTCAGCCGTTCCACCGGCTGCAATGCCTGGCAGAGCTGCCCGGTTACATCTTCAGGGTTTTTCAGTTGCACGTGTCGGTCGATGAACGGGCGGACGCCCTCCAGCTTGCGCCATTCGGGGAGGGTGGGCTGCCCGCTCTGGATGTGGGCGACGACGAAATATTTATCGTCGCCCGCCTCGCCAATATCGACCCGCTCAATCGAGCCGGGATAAATCACCGGCGGCTGCTCGCCCTGGTTCAGGTCTTGCGGCTTGTGGATGTGGCCCAGGGCCACGTAGGCCAGGCGTGGGTCTTTGACCAGCGAGCCGGGCAGCACCAGGTCGTTGCCTAGCATCACCAGGCGCTCGCCGCCATAGCTGGCCCCCTGCACCGAGCAGTGGGCGGTCATCACCACCGGCAGCGCAGGGTCTACCCGCTGCTCCCACCAAAAATCGACCACCCGGATCAGGCGGGTCACCAGTTGGTCGTATACATCGCTGGCTTCATCTTCGTCCAGTTCCAGGCCGTTTTCCTGGCTGGCGAGCATGCCCGAACGTGAGACCCAGGGCAGGGCCATGATTTGCAGCGGCAGGCCGTTCAGGTCGGCTGGCCCCAGGAAGCAGGGCTTATCGATCACCCGCACGTAAGGAACTTCCAGGGTGTCGAAGTTTTCCAGGGCGTGGGCCCGCCCCAGGGCCGGCGAAAGATCGTGGTTGCCCACCAGCAGCAGGGTGGGGATGCCGGCTCGCGATAGGCGCATCACCCGCCGGCCCCATTCGCGCTGGAAGGTGGGGGCCGGGCTGCGGTCTTTATAGGCATCCCCGGCAAACAGCACCAAATCCACCCGTTCTTCAATCGCCGTATCGACAATCGTATCTAACGACTTGAGAAAATCCATCACCCGCAGCGGCAGGCCGGATTGTGGATCGTGCCGGCCATAATTTGCCATGTCGATATGGGCATCGGCAAAATGTAAGATTTTGGTCATGGGGCTAATTATACAACGTTAAACTCACCCAGCTTTGCCGGGAAAAACGATATTGGCGAGTTTGCAGACGGCGCAGCCGTCTGCAAACTCGCCAAAAATTTTCAGGCTCTTCGTTTTTGGGTACCTGTGTGGCGGAGCCTATGGCGCTCTTCAAGCGCCTGAAAAAGAGATCTTCAAGGGCTTATGCCGCACGAAGTGTGGCATAAGCCCTTGCTAAATATCTTTTTGGGCCAGCAAAGCTCGCCAGTCGCCTCGACCACGGTTGCGTGAAGAGCTACTGTCACGCATTTTCCCAAAAATAGCGCCTCTTTCCCGGCGAAGCCGGGAGAGCCAATTTTTATGGCTGCGGGGTCGTCTCGATGCCCAGCTTGTTCAATTCCTGCACGCAGGGGGCAAAGCCTTCGTGGACGGCGACGCACTCTTGAAGGTCTTTAATGGCTGCCTCTTCCTGGCCCAGGCCCAATAGAGCCCGCGCTCGCCAGAAGAAGCTTTCTTCCAGCACGGGATCGCTCATGGCATCCAGGGTTTGGGTCGCCAGCTTTACCACGTCGGCGTAGCGTTCGGTGTAATAGTAAGCGAAGTAGGGGCCGGTCTGATACCACATCGCTCGCCAGGGGCGTTGGCCGGGCGAAAGCTGCTCGTAGTTGGCGAAGGCCGAGTCGTAGGCTCCGGCGGCGGCGGTGTATTC
>CAYQDU010000156.1:0-10354 GCA_964416275.1 uncultured Anaerolinea sp.
CTTAGGGCAAGAAGATTGCCAGGATCACCAGGATGCCCAGGAACGAACCGGCCAGGATGCCGATGCGCTTCAGGTCTTTGATGGTCTGGCTGTAATCGGGGTTGAACTCGGCCGAGTAGGAACGTCCGGCGCCGCCAGGGGTGAGGCCGGCAGCCGGGGCCAGGGTTTCTTCACTGGTCGAGCGAGATACGTTGCGAACCTGTTTCTTGTTTTTCTGAGCCATGCGATACTCCTCTACAAAATTTGCGAACCCGCTAACCGCCGCTTTGCAGGCGGGCAATTACCACGATCCGCAGGTTATCCTTAAGATAGGGATAACATGAGATCAGGGTGGTGGTGGCCTGGGCGGTGGGGGCCATTACCTCCACTGCCGTCGGCTGCACCACCTTGGTATCAACCACGACGTAGGTGTAGGAGCGTTGGTTGGTGTAGACGATCACCAGGTCTCCAGGGCGCAGCCGGTCCAGGTCGCGGAAGATTTCACCGAAGATGTCATTGTGGGCCGATAGCACCAGGTTGCCGCGCGTCCCCGGGTTAGCCGTCCCCAAATGCTGGCCGACACCCTTCTTTAGCTGCTCCCAGCCATCGCCCTGGACGATGGGAGCGTCGATATTGATCGCCGGAATCTGCACCCGCACAGCCTGTTCCGGGCCGGGGGTCGGCACCGGGGCGTTGTACAGCGATTGCACCAACGGGCGCAGATGGTCGGGGATTTCGGCTTCATTGAAGCGCGTTCCGCCCGGCGCATCCGGCGGGGTATGCCCCGAAGGCAGCACCACCGCGCCAATGAGAGCGGTGGGGGTCAGGGTGGGCTGTTCGATGGCGGCGATGGTTTCCTGGTTCAGGGCCTGCAGGGTTTTCAGTCCGCTGAACAGGATAAACAGGAAGCCGATCACCGCGCTGACCTCGACCAGCAGCAGAAAGCCATCCAGAATTTTGCGCCCGCGGCTGGGCGGGGCCGGTTCGGCCTCCTCCAGCACGCTGGCCTGCCAGCCGTTCAGCATGGGGCGCTCCAGGTCGGAAGCCACCCGCACCGAGCGCCCAGAGCGCCGGTAGCGGTCGATGCGCTCTTGCCGGGCTGCCCGGCGTTTTTCGACCAGCAGCCAGCGCAGCTCATCGACGGATAAATCCTGCGGAGACTTCTGCTTCGGCACGAAGAGCAATTATACCTTAAATCATTTTTGAATGGCTGACAAAGCCAGCCATTCAAAAATGATGGTTCTTCCGGCCTGGCCGGTAGCACCCCACTTAACTGGGGGAAAGATGACTGGCGAGCTTCGCCGAAAGAGGATTAATCGTGGATTTTGTCGCACGGAGTGCGACAAAATCCACATAACAACTCTTTTTGAAGGCGCTCGAAGAGCGCCATGCCCGTTCTACGGTTTAATGGGGGGGCGCCGCCTGGCCGGGAAAGAGGGTATATTTTGGAGAAAATGGGTGGCTACGCCAGTCACGCCCAGCATGGTTGGGTGGGAAGCTGCCGAATATCTCACAAAATTCAACTCGCGGCCCGCGATTTGAATTTTGTGGGGATGAACATGGGCGTCTGCTGCTGATAGCGGCGGTAAGCTTCGCCATATTCGACCCGCAGCTTGCGCTCCTCGAAGTAGGCCCCGATCACAAAGTAGAGTGTGAAGCCGATATAGAGCGCCAGCAGGTTACGGGTCATCAGCGGAGTGAGCCAGATGGCAAGCAGGCTGGCCGTGTAAATGGGGTGACGCACGTAGCGGTACAACCCGCCGGTGACAAGCGCGCCTGGCTCTGATGAAGGCGGCCGCGTCAGTTGGGCCAACCCGGCAAAGGCCATCCCGCCGGTTTGCAGCACCGCCGCCAGCGCGGCCAGGCCCGCCAGGGCCTGCAGGAGCAGCATCCCGGCCGCCCAGGGCAGGGGAACGGCATACAGCCGCCGGTCTGGCAAGAGGCGCAGCAGAGCCAGCGCCGGCAGCAGGCTGAGGACCGCAAACAGATTGTAGGCCAGCCGGTAAAATTGGTCGCTGGAGGGGCCAAACCAGCGCCGGGCCAGGGCCTTGGCGCGCAGCGAAGCCAGCCACGAATGCCCGTAGCCCCACACGGCCAGCGCGAAGAGAATCGTCAGGCTTTCGATCAACGGTTACTGCTCTTTGGGTCGCCAGATGGAAACCAGGCGGCCGCGTGGGGTTGGCCCGGCCTGAGGCGCCATCTCTGCCCAGGCCTGGATGGGAAGCTGCACCTGGGCCAGGGCGGCGGTGGGCATGGGCTGATATTCGCCGGTCAGCCGCTGCACCAGCTCTTCCAGGCCGGGGTTGTGACCCACCACCATTACCACCGCCTCGTTGCCGGTCAATCCGCCCAGGGCTTGCAGATAGACCTCCGGCGGGGCGGCATAAAATTCGGGCATCAGGCGCAGCTCGCCCCGGTAGCCCAGGGCCTCGCTCATCAGCTCGGCGGTGGCCCGGGCTCGTCTGGCGCTCGAACACAGAATCAGGTCGGGCAGCAGCCCCTGCTGGCGCAGATGGCTGCC
Organism: uncultured Anaerolinea sp.; assembly: GCA_964416275.1. GTDB lineage: Bacteria > Chloroflexota > Anaerolineae > Anaerolineales > UBA4823 > RBG-16-57-11. The sequence goes on from CAYQDU010000156.1 coordinate 2,501, forward strand.
CGCCTGAGGCGCGTCGGTCTTGCCGCGCCGGTTTAGTGGGCGCTCGTGGTCGGGCAGGTCTTCGTCTTTCCAGCTCGACTTGGCGTGGCGTAAAATCAGCAGCGTTTTCATCGTTTGCGCTACCCCCGTTCAATCGGTAAATAAGACCGGCTCCTGGCGATAGGTGATGCGCCAGGCCCGCCCGGCCAGCCGGTGGATTTCGCCCCCGGCGGCGCGCAGATAAGCGCCATCCTCCAGCGCCGCCACGGTCTGTTGGGGGTGGAAGTGAAGGAATTCTTGCAGCCGGTCAAGGCGAGCCTCGCGCGGCGGCCCCGGTTCGGCCGGGTAATGTGGGTTGAGGTAAAAAGGCAGCAGCCCTAACCCGGTGAAACAGGTGCAGCCGCAGGCGTTGATGTCGTTGGTGGTCAGCACATCCGGCCCGCAGACCACCGCCCCCGCGCTGCCCCCAATGATCGGCAGGCCGGCCAGGGCCCGGCGGCGGATTTCGGCCATCAGGGTATTAGCCGCTGGCGCAGATTCGATCAGGGCCGGCGGGCGGCTGGCTGGCTCGACTTCGCATTCCGGCTGCAGACCTGGCCGCCTGAACGCGTTCAGGCGTTGGGCCAGCAGATAGGTGTTGCCGCCGGGCATATACAGCAAGTCCGCCCGATCCAGCGCCGACTGGATGCTCTCGTACGCGTGGCGCTGCGGGTCGATCACAGTGACAGCCGCTAATCCCTTGAACGCCGCCCGCGTTTCTCGAACCCAGCGCCGGTAGAGGCTGGCCGCTGGCAGGTAGGCCACCTGGGGTTTGCGGCGGCGAGCCAGGATTTCCCGGCTCGCCGCTAGAACCGCTTCGATGCCCACTTCCCCCGGCGAGCTAAGCAGATGGATTTCCATACGCCCGCAGGGCTTCGCTCTGCCCACCGGTCTGGAGGATATAGCACGGCAGCCAGGCGATGCCGTATACGTCGAGCAGCACGTCTTTCTTCAGCGGGTTGAGGGTCAGCTCGCTGATCTCGTTGGCAACCTGGCCCCAGCGGCTGTTGATCTCCTGCTCCAGGCGGGCCTTTTGGGCATCCAGATCGGCCAGGTCTTTCTTATATTGGGCGATGGCCTCCTGCGACTCGGTCACGTCGGCCTTGGCCTGTTCGGTCTGGCGGCGCTTGGAGAGCGAACTGGAGATGCGCCGGGTGGGCTTGCGCCCGGTGAACAGGCCAAAAATGTTTTCGGCATGGGTTCCCATCTCTTCCATCTTGCGCTGCGAAAGCTCGGTCTGGTCGGATTCCAGTTCGCGCTCTTCGCGGGCCAGCTTATCTTCGAGCGACTTGATCTGGCGGTCGATAGCGGCAGCGGCTTTCTGAAATTCAGCGTCGCGGCTCTTGCGGGCCGCCTCGGCGCACACCTGGCGGAACTCAGCCGACGAGACCTCCGGCCCGGCGTAGACCTTGAGCGCCTCGTTGGCCCGCACCGTCACCTGGCAGGTGCGGAAGGCCCAGTCGATGAAGTCCTTTTCCAGGTTGTTGATGATTTTGGCGTCGCTGAAGGGCGCTTCCAGGGTCATAAAGCGCGCTTCAGGGACGGGGGCCTTATCGAGGGCGCGCTCGTCCACCGGTTGGGTCAGGAAATCATCCCAGCGCACCACGCCGCGCCGGTCGGGGGCGTAGACCAGGGCGGTCAATATCTTTTCGTAATCCAGGTTGTATTTGCGGTTCAGGAAACGCACCCGGGCCTGGGCCAGGATAGTGGGGTAATAGATCAGGCCGAGGTTCTTCGAGCCGGGGTCTGGGGTTTTGCCGGCCGCCCGGTAGGCTGTGCTGAGGGTCAGGTTGGCGGGCAGGTATAGCTCGTTGATCCCGGCCGGGATGGCCGGGCGGTCGCTCATGCCGGGGGCGGCGGGCGCAGCCGGGGCGGCTTTGGATGCGGGCGGGGCGGCGATTGCCGGCGCGGCCGCCGGCGCGGTAGCCGGCGCGCCGGCGGTTGCTTTGGCCGAAACCGCGCCGGGAATATCCTGTTTGGCCCCGGCCAGTTGATTCAGCGGTGGAAGCTGGGCCCGGGTCAGCGGCCCGGCCAGGTAGTTCATCGCCCAGCGGGTTTGGAACAGCAGCGGCGCGCTGTTGTGGATGTTGTTCATCAGGAACACCCGCTTGCCCAGGCCAGAGATCATCCGATCCATCGTCGCCCGGTCGAACCCGCTGCCCATCGCGCCTTCCAGGCCGTCCAGCAGGCGGGCTTTGTCGCGCTCGGTTTGCAGCTTGCCGATCATCCACGTCCCCGCGTTCGACAGGCCCTTATAGTCTACGTCTACCGGGTTTTGCGTCACCAGCACCAGGCCCACCCCAAAGGCGCGGGCCTGCTTCAACATGCGCAGCATGGGCTGCTTGGAGGGTGGGTTGCTGGTGGGCGGCAGATAGCCGAAGATTTCGTCGAAGTACAGCAAGGCCCGCAGGCTGGTAGTGCCGCTTTGCGAGCGCATCCAGGTCTCGAAGGCCGAGAACAGCAGGGTGACGAAGAACATCCGCTCGGTGTCCGACAGGTGGGCGATGTAAAACACGCTGTGCCGCGGCCGTCCGTCGGGGTGATAGAGCAGGCTGGGGATGTCGAGCGGAGCGCCCTCGATCCAGGTCTGGAAGGCCGGGGCCGCCAGGATGTTGTTCAACAGCATCGCCAGCTCGAAGCGGTCTTTTTGGGGGAAGAAGGTATTGACATCGAACACGCCCAGCTTGGAGAAAGGCGGGTTTTGGGTGCGCAGAATCAACTGGTCGAGTTGCAGGTCCTGGCCCTGGCTCCAAGCGTCCTCGAACACGTTGGACAGCAGGATGTGCTCGCGGGAGCGCACCGGGTCGATGTCGGTCAGCCCCACCAGGCCCAGCAGGGCGGTGACGGTACTGGAGATGCGCTCGCGCAGGATTTCGCGGTTGCCCTCCCAGGGGATTTCGGGGGCTTTGAGCGACGCCAGGATGCTGACCGGAATCCCTGCATCGGAGCCGGGAGTGTAGATGGCGAAATGGGCCGAGTCTTTCAGCGCCCGGATGCGTTCTGGCTCGATGCCCCAATCGGCCAGGCCCTTGCGCCAGCTTTCGGCCGTCTCCTGGGCGGCCTGCTCGATGGTCTTTTTGGCCTGGCGGGCCTGGTCGGGGTTGACCCAGGGCTGGAAGTCAGCTGGCAGCAGGTCGGGGAAGTGCAGCAGCAGGTTGGTGATGTCGCCCTTGGGGTCTATCATCAGGGCGGGCAGCCCGTTAAGGGCTGTTTCTTCCAGCAGACCGATGCACAGGCCGGTCTTGCCCGATCCGGTCATCCCCATGACCACGGCGTGGGTGGTCAGGTCTTCGGGGTCGTAGAGCAGGGGTTGCTGGGTGGCCTTGCCCGTCGCCGGGTCTACGGTGCGACCTAAGTAGAATTTGCCTTGTGTTTCGATCATGTTCCCTCCATGTCTGGCTTTTAAGCATACCAGAGATTCGCTATTTCGCCGCCGCGAAAATCTTATCGAACTCGGCCTGGTACAGAGCGGCGATCTGTGGGTTGTAAATAATCAGCAGGTTTTCGTCGTTGCGGTTTTCGCCGTAGTAGGTGAAGTTATACGAGCCGGTAACGACGATCTGCCCGTCGATAATCATCACCTTGTCGTGCATGTTGCGCGGGTTGCCGTCTTTGCGTACATCCAGCCCAGCCTGGCGGAAATTCTGGAACTCGGTGCCGCTGTTCGAAGCCGCCTGCCCGGCCTCCATCACCCCCATCACCGTCACCCCGGCCTGGGCGCGCTCGAAGATCGGGCGGGCCAGGTCGTCGGATGTGAACGAGTAGGCCAGGAAGTGGATGCTCTGGCGGGCGCTCTGCAGGGCGGCAATAACCCGCGCCGCGCAGCCGTCGTCGGGGGCGAAGCATACCTCGATGCGCGTCCCGTCTACGTTCACCTCGGCCTGAGGGGTGTTGGCCGGCGAGCCGGGGCCGAACTGGTAATCGGTGAACATCTCCTCGAACTCGGCGGTGTAATCGGCGGCCAGGTCTTTGGAGCGGATGTGAATCAGGTTGTTATTGTTGCGGTAGCCGTCGTTGGTGCTGAAATTCATCGAGCCGGTCCACACGTCCTGGCGGTCGATGACTACGAACTTGTTGTGCATCAGCCCGTCTCGGCGGTCGTCCACCACCCGAATGCCGACGTCGATCAAATCCTGCACTTCGGGGGCGTCGCGGTACTCGGTCTCGATCACCATCCGCACCTTCACGCCGCGCTTATGAGCGCTGCGCAGGGCGTCGCGGATGCTCCACAGGTCCAGCTCCAGTACAGCCAGGTCTATGCTGGCGCGAGCGTTATCGATGGCTTCGGCCAGGGCCTTATCCGGCCCGCCGCGCAGCGAGCCAGCCCGGGGGTCGTCGGGGCGAGTGAAATAAACTTCATACCAGCCGGCGCTGCCGGGGGCGGCGCTGACCAGGGGCTGGAGGCTGCTGCGGGGCGGGGGCTGCCCGGCGGGGGCGGTGCTGCCCTGGCAGGCCAGGGCCGGTAGAACCAGGCTCACCAGCGCCAGGTATAAGATGTGTTTCAATGGAGATGCATTTTGATGCGGCAAGCAGATCATTCCTTTGTGGCAGAATCCACAGGCTGGGCGGGTCGGGGTATCACCCCATTAAACCGTGGAACGGGCACGGCGCTCTTCGAGCGCCTTCAAAAAGAGTAGTTCCGCGGATTTTGTCGCACTTTGTGCGACAAAATCCGCGATTAAGTCTCTTTCCAGGCGAGCGAAGCTCGCCAGTCACCTCCACCCCGGTTAAGTGGGGAGCTACCGCGGGTCGAGTTCCCTTCGAAGGTCAGTTTTCGCAGCTTATCTTTGCGCCCGGCCTCGATTCCAGGTCTTTGACGGTCTGGCTGCTTGGGTCAGAAATATCTGGCCTTCGCCGGGGTGCAGTTCGCCGCTGCATTGGGTGCAGGCAATAGGCGTTACCGCGGGAGGCACATCCATATAAGAGCGATTATAGCAGAAATGGGACGGCGCAGTAGCGGCGCAGGGGGTTCCTGGCGCTCCCGGCTTCTGTGGAAGAACCGATTTTATGAGGAAAGGGCGATCACTACAATCGGCTGGCCTTGCCAGTGAGTGAGGAACAGCACCCGTTCCTGGGGGCCATCTGGCAGGCGCAGGTCGTGGATGAGTTGTTCGGGCTGGATGGGCGAGCCGCGCTTCTTGACCGTCACCCGGCCTACCCCGGCGGCGCGCAGGGCGGCCCGCAGGCGCTTGAGTTGGAACGGCTGCCAGCTTTCCACCTGCCAGCAGCGGGCGAAGGGGGTATCCACGGCCTGGTTGCCGGTCAGATAGGCGATGTCGGGGTCTAGCTGGGCGGCGTCGAGCTGCTGGCCCAGCCGGCGCACCAGCCCCGCCCGCAGTACAGCCGGGTCTGGCTCGTAGAGGTAAGCTCGCGGCGCGCTCAGCCGCGCCGCGGGCTGCTCTTCATCGTTCCCCTCCAACGTATGGGCCTGGATGGGCCCGCCCCGCGCTCCCTCGCCTGTGGTCTGCGGTCTACCGCCCAACACCGTCGCCCGGTAGCGTCCCGCGCCTCTCCGCAGCGGGCCAAACCACAACACGGCCTCTTTCAGCTCGCCGTGCAGCGAGATAAACTCTACCTCGGCGTCATATTCGGCCAGTTCGGCCAGGTCTACCCCCGGCGAGATCTTCACCCCCAGGGCCGGGGCCTGGGGCAACCAGGCTCGGATGACCGCCAGCGGCGGTTGGTACTGGCGCACCGAGAAGGCCCGCCGGCCCTCGGCGCGCCGGGCGGGGTCGTAGAACAGGCCGCAGGTGGCCGAAAGCTGGATAGGCAGAGGGGCGTTCAGGTCGGCCCGGGCAAAGGTCGCCCGGTCGTGCAGGCCCAGGGCGGCGGCGTTGGCGGCCGCCAGCGCCAGGCGCAGCGGGTCCAGGTCGAGGCCCAGGGTGGGCGCCTGAGCGCACAGGGCCAGAGTATCGCCGCCGATGGAGCAGCCCAGGTCAATCGTCCGCGCCAACCCGGCATAGCGCCCGGCCCGGTAGGCGGCGATCGATTGGCTGGTGGCCTGTTCAAGGGCCGGGCGGGTGAAGTACATCCGCCCGGCGGCAGGAAATTTGGAGCCTGCCTCGGCCCGCAGGATGGCCGTCTCGAGGGCGGCGCGGGCCAGTTCGGGCGGATAGCTGCGGTTCAGAACGCCAAAGCAGCGCAGAAAATCGGCCTCCTGCGGGGCCAGGGCCAGGGCCGCAGCCAAAGCCTCTTGCCCGGCGGGGGTGAGCAGGGCGCGAAACGAAGTCTGATCCATAACGTTCTGCAGAAATTGGGGCGGCGGCCCCCAGGGGTAAACTCCATTAAACCGTGGAGCAGGCATGGCGCCCTGCGAGCGCCTTCAAAAAAGAAATGTTGCGTGGGGAGCCACCCCCTACGGCCGCACAGTTCGAAAATATGGAAATTTTTCCGCCCTACTGCACCTTGATCTGCAGGCTCTCGGCTGGGTCGCCGTTGACGTACAGATAAATCTTATAGGCACCGGGCGTCCAGACGCCGGTAGGGGCGAAATACACGTAGTAATCGCCGCCAGTAAAGACCTGGCGGAATTTGTCAATGAAGATCTGGCTGCCGTCTTTGTCTACCAGGGCCAGCGAGGCGGTCACAGCCGCGTCCTGGCTGACATTTGCCAGCGAGAAGTGGACGTAGATCGAATCGTCTACGGTGAAGGCGTCGGTCTTGTCTTGCCCGGCCTCGTCGCGGGCGGTAAACGGGTTGGTAAGCTGGGCTCCGCTGGGATTGGTGGCTTCGATGGTAAACGGGGCGCTCTGCACCAACTGGCTGTTAACAAACAGGTCGGCCTGGTATTCGCCTATTTCCCAGGGTTGGGCCTGGCGGATGCTCATCCAGTTGGGGCCGCTGTCCATCAGGGCGGCGTATTCGTTGATATAGCTGTTGGGCTGCCAGCCCTTCACGTTCCTGGCGATCCAGATCACCCGCACGGTGGTGTCGGGTTGGGCGTCGACCAGGTTGAACTGCACGTGGATGGTATCTCCGGCTCCGAAGGCGGTGGCTGGTTCTTTGCCTTCTTGATCTTTGGTCAGGGTCAGCCCCTCCAGGCGCGCCCCGCTGGCATTGGTGGCGGCAATTTCGTAATCCAGAGTGCGGTCCAGTTTACCATCGACATACAACCGGGCCTGATATTTGCCCAGCGCCCACGGGCGCGGCCATTCCAACCGGAACCAAAACGGCCCGCTCTGATACGAGCGGTCTTCGAATTGATAAATCAGGGTGTTGTGGGCGTTGCCCTCGGCTTCCGTCGCGATCCAGGCGGTCTTCAGGTTAGCGCCCTGCGGCGCGTCGATTACGCCATACAGGTAAATGGGGTCGCCCTGGCCGAAGGCGGCGGCGGGCTGTTGGCCGTTCTCATCCAGCGCCAGGTATGCTTCTACCACCGATGACGCGCCTGTTCCGCTGAACGGAGCGCCGGTGGCCCGGCGGGTGGGCACGGGGGTGCGGGTCGGCTCCAATGGCCCGGCGGCGGTGTATTGGGCGGTGGGCGTTTTTTCGCCTGCCAGGGTTTCGTTCACCCAACGGCAGGCCAGGCCAGATAGGGCCAGGCTGGTGATGATAAGAAACAGCGCCCCCCGTCGTTTATCCTGCATAGCAATTTCTCCTGTTCTTTTGGCGCCCTGTCGCCGCTTGCCTGCCCCGGCGCGCCGGGTTGGGCTGACAGCCGCCCCGTGCATTATTCTACTATAATTGGCGGGCTGGCGTTGGAGGATACTGCCTTTGGACAGGATTACCCCGCAAAAAATTGCGCAGGACTGATGCTAAACGTAGGATTACCCAACTGGGTACTTCTACATCCCAATCGGCGGCCTCGAATTCAGCAGACAGGCAAATGCTCGGTGT
>CAYQDU010000157.1:0-10335 GCA_964416275.1 uncultured Anaerolinea sp.
ATAAGGTTGAAGTCATGCCGCATATGTCTGGCACCGATGCGATGGGCCTGCAAATTGCTGCCGAGGGCATCCCCACTATGGTCTTAAGCATTCCGCTGCGCTACATGCATACCCCGGTCGAGGTGGTTTCGCTCAAAGATATCCGCCGGGCGGGGCGTTTGCTGGCCGAGTTTGCCGCCTCGCTGGACGAAACCTTCATGGATACGTTTACCTGGGATGAGTAACATGAGTTATCAACCTCCCCGTATTGGCAGCGCTCAGATCCGGCTGCTGGAACGCCTGTGCAATGCCTGCGCCGTCTCGGGCGGCGAAGGCGAAGTGCGCTCGATTGTATTGGAGCAGGTGCGCTCGCTGGCCGACGAGGTCAAGGTCGATGCCCTGGGCAACGTCCTGGCCGTCCACCGTGGGCAGGGTGAAAACCGTCTGCGGGTGATGCTGGCCGCCCACATGGACGAGGTGGGGCTGATGCTGACCGACGACGAGGGCGAAGGCATCTTCCGCTTCGATTCGGTAGGCGGGCTGGACGCCCGCCAGCTGGTGGGCAAACCGGTCTGGGTCGGTCGCCAGCGCCTGGGCGGGGTGATCGGGGCCAAGCCGATCCACCTCAGTACCGCCGACGAGCGCCGCCACGCCCTGACCCTGGACAGCCTGCGCATCGACGTAGGGCCGGAGAACGCCAAAAAGGCCAAAGTGGGCGAATGGGCCACTTTTGCCACCACCTTCACCCGCCTGGGGCCCTCCATCTTATCCAAAGCCCTGGACGACCGGTTTGGCGTGACCACCCTGATCGAGCTGCTGCGCAACCCGCCGCCGAACGTCGATCTGCTGGCGGCCTTTACCGTGCAGGAGGAGGTGGGCCTGCGCGGGGCCCGCGTGGCAGCCTATGCTTTCGACCCCCATCTGGCCTTTGCGCTGGACTGCACCCCCGCCAACGACCTGCCCGCCTGGGACAGCGGCGGCTACGCCCCGCCGGAAGACCCGGTCGAGCATTTCCGCTATAACACTCGCCTGGGCGGCGGCCCGGCCATCTACATCGCCGATAACGCCACCCTTTCCGACCCGCGCCTGATCCGCCACCTGATCGAAACGGCCGAGGCCCTGAAGATCCCCTACCAGATTCGCCAGCCGGGCGGCGGCGGAACCGACGCCGGGGCGATTCACAAAGTCCGCGCCGGTATTCCGGCGGTGTCGATCTCGGTGCCGGGGCGCTACATGCACACCGCCGCCTCCCTGGCCCGCCTCGACGACTGGAAAAACACCCTGGCGCTGGTGCATGCGGCCCTCACCCGGCTTTCGCCGGACATCCTGGCTGTAGAGCGATAAACGGAGATTGTTTATGAAAGAGCTGATCCAAAAGCTGGTTGAAACGCCGGGCCCTTCCGGTTACGAAAAACAGATCCGCCAGGTAGTGCGGGCCGAAGTGGAACCGTTGGCCGACGAAGTGCGGGTAGATGCGCTGGGCAATCTGATCGTGCGCCTGGGGCGGAAAGCCGACAATGGATTGCGGGTTTTGCTGGCGGGCCACATGGACGAGATCGGGGTGATCGCCACCCATATCGATGAAGCGGGCTTTGTGCGCTTCTTGCCGGTGGGCGGGGTGCACCCGCGCACCTGTATCAACGGGCGGGTGCGCTTCTTGAACGGCGCAGCCGGCGTGATCGGGGTCGAGCGGATGGCGACGATGGATAAGATGCCCGGCTTCGAGCATCTATACATCGACCTGGGCCTGAGCAGCAAGAAAGACTGCCCGGTGCGGGTGGGCGATATGGCCGTATTCGAGCGCCCCTTCATCGACCTGGGCCAGCGCCTGGTCTCAAAGGCGATGGATGACCGCGTCGGCGTAGCCGTGTTGATCGAGACTCTGCGCCGGATGAAGGCCGAAGGCGTAACTTCGCCGCACGAAATCTACTTTGTTTTCAGCGTGCAAGAAGAAGTAGGCTGCCGGGGGGCTACCACGGCCGCCTTTGGGCTGGAGCCAGACCTGGGGCTGGCTGTAGATGTGACCGGGGTGGGCGACACGCCCAACGGGAACAAGATGGACGTAGCCCTGGGCAAAGGCCCGGCCATCAAGGTGCGCGACCAGGGCATGCTGGCCGATCCGCGCGTGGTGGATTGGATGGTGCAGACTGCCAAACAGGCCGGCCTGCCTTACCAGATGGAAATCCTGGAGCGCGGCAGCACCGACGCCTACCTGATCCAGGTCAGCCGGGCCGGTGTGCCGGCCGGGTGTCTGTCGATCCCTTGCCGCTACATCCACTCTCCCTCCGAGATGCTCGACCTGGGCGATGTGGAGAACGCGGTGCGCCTGATGCTGGCCTTGCTGGGCAAGCCGGTTGTCCTCGATGAAGCCCGGCGCGAAACGGCGCGCAAACGCGGATGAAATTTCTTCGGCCCCTGATTTGCCTGTTTCTGGCATTCCTGACGGCCTGTAACGGGGCCTCGGCCACCATCACCGCCTTATCAACTGCCCCGGCGGCCTCGCCCACCGGGGCAGTTCTGACCCCAGCCAGCGGAACCCAGGCGGCGTCTACCCCGCCCGCCCCAGCCGGGCCGCCGGGTGGGCCGACAACCTTGCGCGTCTGGCTGCCGCCTCAGTTCGACCCTGGCGGCGATACCGCCGCCGCTCAAATCCTGCACAGCCGGTTGGCCCAATTCAGCAAACGCCGTCCTGGGGTGAGTATTGAGGTGCGGATCAAGGCCGTAAGCGGCCCCGGCGGCCTGCTGAACACCCTCATCACCGCCAGCGCAGCCGCCCCCGAAGCCCTGCCCGATCTGATCGCTCTGCCGCGCGACCTGTTGGAGCCGGCCGCCCTCAAAGGGCTGCTGCATCCCTTCGATAATCTCAGCCAGGTGATGGAAGACGGCGACTGGTACGAATATGGACATGACCTGGCCCATCTCCAGCAGAGCGTTTACGGCCTGCCCTTTGCCGGCGACGCCCAGGCCTTGGTGTATCGCCCCTCCGTCATCGCCCGGCCGCCCGATAATTGGGAGGCGGTGCTGGCGGCGCGCAAACCGCTGATCTTCGCCGCCGCCGACCCGACCGCGCCGCTCACCCTGGCTCTGTACCAGGCCAGCGGCGGCGCGCTGCATGACGAGCAGGGCCGCCCATCCATCGATCCGGCTGTGCTGACCCAGGTGCTGACCCTATACGCCCAGTCGGAAAGCGCTCTGATTATGCCCGAATGGCTGACCCAGTTCCAGACCGACGATCAGGTATGGCAGGCCTATCAGCAGAAGCGGGCCGACCAGGTGATTACCTGGGCCTCGCGCTATCTCAACTCGATGGAAGCCGAGGACCAGGCGATTGCGCTGCTGCCCACCCAAGACGGCCGGCCCTACACTGTGGCGACCGGCTGGGTGTGGGGCCTGGCGGCGCGCAGCCCGGCCCGCCAGGCGCTGGCGGTGGAACTGGCCGAATATCTGACCGAGAGCGGCTTCCTGGCCGGTTGGACGGCCGCCGCCGGCTACCTGCCGCCCCGGCCCAGCGCCTTGAAACGCTGGGAGAATAGCATCGCCCGGGCGGCGGTGGAACCGCTAGCGCTGTCTGCTCAGGTGCTTTCACCGGCCGACGTGGTCATTGCCCTGAGCACCCCCTTCTGGCAGGCCAGTGTGGACGTGTTGAAGCACAAGAACGACCCCCTCACCGCCGCGCAGGCCGCGGCCGCCAGCCTGGCGGCCCCGCCGAAGTAAGGCGCGCCTATGCCTGCCATTTCTACCCCACCCACTGAACGCAAAAACCGCCTGGGCGCGGCCTGGGAACTGTTAACCCAGGCCGGGCTGGCCGAGATCACCCTACGCCTGGGGACGCACGTCCTGCTGATTGCGCTGATCCTGCTGGTGGCCTGGGGCCTGCGCGCCCTGTATCTCAATCCCGCCCAGGCCGACGCTGGTGCTGGCGGCGCGCTGGCTGGCTCCAATCGCCCGGCCAGGCCGGGCGATACGCTCGACCTGGAACCGGCCGCCGCTCTGCCCGCCCTGGATGCGGTGGGGGCGGGCAGAGCGGCCGGGCCGGTGGGCATTGTGCGCCAGGCGCGCCTGCATACCGACGCCCCGGTCGAAGGCCGCCGGGAGGTGCTGGTGTATACCACCAAACCCGGCGATACGCTGCTTGGCCTGGCTGAAAAGTTCAACCTGGCCCCTGCCAGCCTGCTGTGGGCCAACCAGCCTACCCTGAGCGATAACCCGCACAACTTGCACCCCGACCAACAGTTGAATATCCTGCCCCTGGACGGCGCTTATCATCGCTGGTCGGCGGGCGACGTGCTGGAAAACGTGGCCGATTTCTATCACGTCGCGCCCGAGGCTATCGCCGGGTTCCCGGCCAATCAGCTCCAAAACGGCCAGCCAGCCGTCCCCGGAACCTGGCTGGTAATCCCCGGCGGGCGGCGCGGCTTTGTCGGGTGGAGCGTCCCAGCCATTCCGCTGGATAAACCGGAAGTCGCCAAAGTGCTAGGAAGCGGGGCGTGCGAGACTTTACCGCCCGGCGCGGTGGGAACCGGCAGCTTCATCTGGCCGGGCGAAGCCCACTATCTTTCGGGCCTGGACTACCTGCCGGAGGCCAACCACCCCGGCATCGACATTGCCGGCGAGAAAGACAGCCCCGTATTAGCCGCCGATCATGGCGTGGTGGTCTATGCCGGTTGGAACAGTTGGGGCTATGGCAACGTGGTGGTGATCAATCACGGCAACGGCTGGCAAACCCTATACGCCCACCTGAACGCCTATTACGTGGCCTGCGGGGCCAGTGTGCGCCAGGGGGCCGCCATTGGCGGCATGGGCGAGATTGGCGACGCCAGCGGCTTTCACCTGCATTTCGAGATGATGTATAGCGGGGCGCTCGTCAACCCTCACGACTATGTTCGCTGATCCCGGCCATGCAAACCCGGTTCTTGCCGGCCCGCTTGGCGGCCAGCTCGGCGTTATCAGCAGCCAACAGCAGCGCTTCGGGGCTAAGCGCATCAGTGGGATAGATAGCTACCCCCAAGCTGAGGGTGTAGCCGGGGATCGAGGCGGCGCGCGAGTCTGGGCTGGCGGGCGCTATGCCCGGGGCGTCCACCGCCGCGGCCGCCTCTTGCGCTGCAGCGCGGATACGCTCGGCCAGGTTGAGCGCCCCCAGCCGGGTGGTGTTGGGTAGAACAATGGCGAACTCCTCGCCGCCATATCGGGCGACCAGGTCGCTTTCCCGGCTGTTGCTGCGCAGCAGCCGGGCGATTTCTTTCAGGCGCTCGTCGCCGGCCGGGTGGCCGTAGGCGTCGTTATAGAGCTTGAACGAATCAATGTCGGTGATAATCAGCGCCAGGTTGTAGCTATATCGCCCGGCGCGGGCAATTTCCTGTTGCAGCGACAGGTCGAACGCCCGGCGGTTCGCCAGGCCCGTCAGGCCGTCCATCATCGCCATTGTCTTGACCTGGGCGTGCAGGCTGGCGTTTTCCAGGGCCGCGGCCGCCTGGGCGGCGAAGCTCTGGGCCATCTCTAGATCGTTTTCCGAAAATGAAGCCGGATTATCGGTGCGAAACAGCTCGATAATGCCAAACACATCCCCCTCACGCGGCTCTACCAGGGGTAAGATCATCACCGTCCGCTCATCGTAGAAGTGCAGCAGCGCCTTTTCGGTTGGGTCGCTCGCCGGGTCGTCGATATGCACCAGAAGCGGCTGGCGGGTTTCCAGCACCCGGCGGGTGGCCGGGTATTTTGACAAGGGATAGCAGCGTCCTGGAACATCCTGGTGCAACGTGGACGCCACATTGTAATCGACCAGGGTGACAAGGCAATCTTCTTCTCGATCCCATTGCGAGATGGCGCAGCCGTTTACGTCCAGGGTATTAATCATGTGCCAGACGATGGCCTGCAGCACGGCTTCTTCGTCCAACCCGGCGGTGAAATCGCGCGTGGCGGCAAACAGGCGGCGCTCTTTATCGGCCAGGCGCTGCACTTCGGTGAACAGGCGGGCGTTTTCGATAGCGATGGCGGTCTGCCCGGCAAACGCTTCCAGGCCCCGGGCGTGATCGGGGCGGTAAAAGCCCGGCTCGTTTTTGTCCAGCGAGAAGAAGCCGATCACCTGTTCGTGGACGATGATCGGCGCGCCGGCCCACGAACGGACGTGAGCGGCCACTTCCAAATGGATCCAGTCAGGGTCGTGGGCGGTATCCGCGATAATCATCGAGTGGCCGGTCTGCGCCATCCAGCGCAGGTTGGGCGTGGCGGCCACATCGAATGTCAGGGTTCGGGTAGCCTGCTGCACCGCCTGGTCGAACTGATCGTAGCCGCGCAGGCGAGTGATGTGCGCCTGGCGGCCATCGGTATCCAGCAGCATCACAGCGGCCGAATCGTACGGCGCTACCCGCCGGATCTCGTCCAGCAGGCGATCCAGCACGGTTTCAAAATCCAGGCTTTCGCTCACCGCCAGCCCCACTTCGCGCAGGGCCTCGGCCATCTCGCGCTGCACGCGCTCGGCCTGGAACAGGCGGGCGTTCTCTATGGCTACAGACATCTGACTGGCGAAGGCGGTCAGCAAGAGCATATCGGCTTCCACCAGGGGCCGAGCAGCCGGCGATTCAATGTTAAGCACGCCGAAGATGGTATCTTCTTTTATCAGCGGGATGCAGATCTCGCTGACCACATCCCTGAAGGCGCGCAGAAAATCAGAGTCAACGGCCGCGTTTTGCACAAACTGGGTCTGCCGGGTGCGCACCGAGCGGCCCATCACCCCGCGCGAAACCTGGATGTGCCAGTAGTCCGGCTCGATCTCATACCCGGCCTGGGCTTTCAGGTGCAGCAGATCGCCTTCGAGAAGGTAAATGCTGATGTATGGGTAGTGGAATGTTTCGCGCAGCGCCAGCACCACGGTTTGGAAGATGTGGTCCAGGTCAAGCGAAGAGGTGATGGCCTGTGAGACAGACTGGAGGGCCATCAATTGGGCGTTACGCGAGCGCTCCCCTTCATAAAGCTGGGCCTTCGACACGGCCAGGGCAATTTGTCCAGCGGCCTGCTCGCCCAGGGCGATCTCCTGGGCGCTAAAAACGTGCGGATGATCGAAAGCCAGGACGGCCATGCCCAGTTTCTGCTGATCGGCGACCAGCGGCAGCGCCAGGAGCGAATTGGTCACCAACGGCTGGCCCGGTTTCAAGGGAATGGTGGGCAGCGAATGACAGAACGAGCCATAGGCGGCGCAGGCAAAGGAACGCTGCTGCATTTCGTTCCACAGGTTCAGGTAAGCCCCATCGGCGTCTAGCAGCTCGCACAGGGGGGCCACCAGGGTTTCGAGCATGGGCTGCAAGTCAGGCGTGCTGAGGGCGGCGTGGGTCATGGCGTTCAGCAGTTCCATCTGCCGCACCCGGCGCTGCTCGATGTCCAGAGAGGCGCGCTCGCGGGTGATGTCGTGCAGCAGGGCCACCCGCCCCTGCAGCCCGCCGCGCTCGTTCACCAAAGGCGAGATCGTCAGATCGTATACTTGGCGCGAACCAGACAGGTCGACCTCGATCTGAGAGTGCAGCGGTTGCGGGCTGTCGAGCAGGTCGCGATGCTCGCGGCCTAGCGGCAGCACGTCAAACACGTTCCGCCCCAGCACATTCTGGTTGCCCTCCAGCCATTCTTGCACAACCCGGTTGATGGCGACCAGGCGGCTCTGATTGTCCAGCACCAGCACGCCGTCGCTGACACTGTTGAGCAGGATGTCGCGCGCCAGGGGCGCCAGATCGAACATGCGCGGGCGGTAGCCAATCCAGGCGATCAGAAAGCCGGTCAGCAAAAACGCCAGGGGCGTCAGATCCAGCCCCGGCCAGGGGGTGAGGCCAAAGAAGTACAGCAGGTTGCCGAACCAGGGCAGCAGGGCGCCGGCAATTAAAGCCGTCGCCTGCCGCCGATATAGCTGGTCGGAGCGCCAGGCGGTGAAGATCAGCACCCCCGTCCCCACGGCCAGCAGGCTGTAGGCGTAGGCCAGGTGGAACCAGGCAACCGGGCCGTAGGTATAGATCAGGCGCGCTCCTGGCGCAGGTGTAACGGGCGTGATGGCGGCCCAGACTAACCCATGCCAGTCATTGGTAAACACCGCCAGCAAGACGCCGACCGGGATGATCCACAGCAGGAGAATCCGCGTCCGGGTGAGCCAGGCCGAGCGCTGGCTGTATTGCAGGGTGAACTGAAGCCACAAGGGGGCCAGGCTGACGACCCCCAGATAGGAAAGTTTGGCCCAGGTTATTTTGGCGGCCGGGCTGACGGCGCTCAGTTCCAGGGCGCTGCCCAAGGCAAAAACAGCAATGCTCAGCGTCAGCCAGACAAAACAGGCTCCGCCTTCCGCCTGACGCCAGCGCCAGGCGTACCACGCCATGAGCAGCGCGCTGAGCGCGGCTGCAGCCATCAAGATGGCAGGGAAAATCGATTGCGGGTCCACCAATGCGAGTCCTGCACAAATTTTACCAATAAAGCCCCATCTGACCATGTTATAAATGCAAGCAAACCGAAAATTGGGCCTGCTTACAGTTCTGTAAACAGGCCCAATGCCGAATTCTGGAGAGGAATGCGCCTTAGAGGGTGGCTTCCCACTCACCCGTGGGGAAGTGACTGGCGAGCTTCGCCTGGCGAGCTTTGCTCGCCTGGAAAGGGGGGGAGGCGTGGATTTTGTCGCACGAAGTGCGACAAAATCCACACAATATCTCTCTTTTTTTTTGATGGCGCTCGAAGAGCGTGGTAGCTTCCCGCTCACTCGTGGGAAAGTGGCTGGTGAGCTTCGCCTGGCGAGCTTTGCTCGCCTGGAAAAAGGGGAGGCGTGGATTTTGTCGCACGAAGTGCGACAAAATCCACGCAATCTCTCTTTTTTTGATGGCGCTCGAAGAGCGCCATGCCTGCGCCACGGTTTCATGGGGTGGTCCCCCCTAGAGCGGCGCCGCCAGGAAGGGAACCAGCATTTCGTCAGGGTGCAGGCCGCCGTGCCGGCCCCGCAGGGGGTTATCTTTGTCGGCCCACCACAGATAGGCGTCGTTCAGGGCCAGCACGGCCAGGTCTCCCACCCGCTCGAACAGGGCCGGGTGGAATGGGCCGGGGCCAAACAGGCCCTGTTCCATGGCATAGGTTGAATCAAAAGTGAGGAACTGGTTGGGCCAGGTACGCTCGATATATTCGCGCACCGCCTCGGTCTGGCCAGGGCGGACATACAGGTAGGTCAGGCGGTTTTCGCCCGTGGGCTGGATGTGCAGGCGGCGGGTCAGGTTGGGGTGATGGCGCAGTTCGTAGTGTGGGTTGGCCTGAGTGGTAATCTGGCCGTGATCGGCGGTCAGGATCAGCAGGGTGTCGTCGCGCAGGTCGTCAGGCAGGCGTTCCAGGAACAGGCGCTGCATGGCATAGCTGAACAGGCTGAACTCCTCGGCCACCCGTTCGTCGTCGGGAGTATGAAAATGGCTCAGGTGATCGACCTCGCCCCAATAGACCCATACATACTGGCGCTCGGCGGGCTTTTGCTCGAACTGGCGGCGCAGATTAATCCACAGGTCGGCCGCTGTGCTGACCGGCTCGATGGCTACATCCTGGAACAACATGCGCGACAGGCCAGAGTGGGCGATGCTGTAATGCTGGAAGGCGTAGGGCTGCACGCCGTGAGCTTTGAGGTGCGCCCCCAGGGTGGGGAAGGGCAGGCTGGTTTCGGGCTTGAACCCGGCCCGCTCCAGGCCGCCGGTGTCGTTCCAGTATGACATGGCCGAATGTAGGATGGTATTTGCCACCACGCCGTACTCGCGCATCCACATCTCGTAGCCGGTGATTCCGTGCTGCGCTGGGCCGCGCCCGGTCCACAGCGAAGTAATGGCGGCCGAGGTGGTGCTGGGTGAGATCGAAGTGAGCGGGGCCAGCAGGCCGCGCTCGGTTAACTGCCCCCAGATTGGGGCGGCGCCGTCGCTCATCCAGCGCCGCAGGCGGTGCAGGGCCAGGGCGTCCATCAAGATCACCACCACCCGCCGATAGGGGCCGCGCCCTCCGTCCAGCCGGTCTAGGATCGCCGGGGCCAGCTCCGGCGCGCCAGTTCCTGGCGCGCCAGGAACTGGCGCGCCGAACAGGCGGCACACGCTGGCGGGGATGTTCAAAATCGATTGCCCGTTGTAAGCCGGGGCGATCATGTAATCCGGAAAGTTGAAACCGGGTAAGCGGTTTTGCTGCAAAGCGGGCAGCAGGGTCGGCGTCAGGTCTGGCATATTACCTCCTTAAGTTTTGTGGAACAGGCTCGACGCATGTCGAGCCTGTTCCACAAAACTCAAAGCGGGGTGCAGATAAATATGGGGGCTGCCTGTTGGGGCAGCCCCCATATTGCTACAGGATAAGCTCCGGGCCAGGCTTACTTGGGGGCCG
>CAYQDU010000158.1:0-10246 GCA_964416275.1 uncultured Anaerolinea sp.
CTGCATCGGGCAGGCGGGGAGTTTCTCACTCTATCCAGGTGGCTAATTTATCTAGTCCTGGGGTCGATTGCCATCTTTGAAGTTCGGTTTTTCCGCCAAAGGCGGGATTTTTTCTATAAGCAAAGCTCGCCAAGCGAAGCTCGCCAGTCACCCCCATCACGGTTGCGTGGGGAGCTACCGCTACACATTTTCCCCAAAATATTCCCCCTTTCCCGGCCAAGCCGGAAGAACCTGAAGTTCTTACAATCCATTCGCCAGCCTGTGCTGGATGGCATAGGAAATGGCCTCGGCCCGATTGGACACTCCCAGCTTCGACAGCACATTGCTGACATGCACTTTCACGGTCGAACGGCTGACGCACATCCGGTCGGCAATTTCGGGGTTGTTCAGCCCCTTTACCATTAAGGCCAACACTTCCCGCTCGCGGCGGGTCAGGTCGTTGCCCAGGGTGTCTTCGGGCGCGCCAGTCTGGATCAGGGCCTGCACGGCCTCGGGGGCCAGGGTAGCCCGCCCGGCGTGGGCCGAGCGAATAGCCTCGGCCAGGTCGTCGCCAGAGATGTTCTTGAGCAG
Organism: uncultured Anaerolinea sp.; assembly: GCA_964416275.1. GTDB lineage: Bacteria > Chloroflexota > Anaerolineae > Anaerolineales > UBA4823 > RBG-16-57-11. The sequence goes on from CAYQDU010000158.1 coordinate 571, forward strand.
ATAGCTCAACGCCCCAGCCTGCAGAGCGTCTTGCACCAGTTCTTTCTCCTGAAAGCTGGTCAAGGCGATCAGGCGAGCAGCGGGGCAGTTCTTATGAATCAGGCGGATGGCAGCCACCCCGCCCAGCTCCGGCATAATCAGGTCGATCAGCACCACATCTGGTTGAAGCTGATCGCACAGAGCTACCGCTTCTTTGCCGTCCCGCGCTTCACCCACCACTTCCAGATCGGGCTTGTTCTTGAGGTAAGCAATCAGTCCTTTGCGCACCATGCCGTGATCGTCGGCAATCAAGACACGAATAGGAGCCATAGTCCGCAATCCTCCACAAACGATTGATTATACCGATTTCGAGTTCGTCCCTTCCCACAGGGCCGTGATCTGCGCGCCGCAGCCGGGCTGGCTTTCCACCGTCAGGGTAGCACCAATCGCGTCGGCCCGCTCGCGCATGATGCCCAGGCCAAAGTGGTTGGGGGCGATCCGCTCCGGGTCAAAGCCGCGCCCATCATCGCGGATGGTCAGTATCACCTCCGGGTGCAGGTCGGATTCGGCCTCGTCGGGTGGGCGGCGGCGTAGGTGCAGGCTGATCTGGCTGGCGCGGGCGTGCTTGAGGGCGTTGTTCAGGGCTTCCTGGGCGATGCGATACAGGGCAATATGCACATCGGTAGGCAGTTCGCAGCGTCCATCCAGCGCCACCGTGACCGGAATGCCCTCCCGCCCGGCGGCGGCCTCACCCAGTTGGCGCAGCAGGTCGCCCAGGTCGGCCTCGGCCAGGGCCGAAGGGCGCAGCTCCATCAGCAGGGTACGCATTTCGGCCAGCGCGCCCCGGCTAAGCTGGCGCAGTTCGCCTAAAAGCTTCTGTCCTTCGCTGGGGCTGCTCTCCCAGGCGGTGGGCAGGGCTTCAGCCAGCAAGCTGGCCGAAAACAGGGTCTGGGTCACGGCGTCGTGCAGCTCGCGCGCCAGGCGGTTGCGTTCTTCTACAATCGCCTGCTCCTGGGTATGCTCGTACAACTGAGCGTTCTGGATCGCCAGGGCCGCCCGCTGAGCCAGCGAGATCAACAGGCGCAGATCGTTTTCGCTAAAAGCGCGCGGCTGGAGGTAATCGGCGCTGAACACGCCGAAGATTTCACCGCCCACCTTGATGGGGACCTGCATAAACGCCCGGATGCCCTCCGGGTCAGTTACCGCCCGCGAGACGCGCGGTTCGGCGGTCACGTTTTCCACCAGGGCCGGCTCGCCGCTCACCCCCACGCTCCCGGCCACACCCTCGCCAGGCGCAAACGAAAGGCAAGCCAGCGAGGCCGGGCTGAAGCCGCGCCCCACCCGCGCCGCCAGGCGGGTATGAGCATCATCCCACACCAACAGCGAGCCTTTGTCAGCCTGGAGCAGGTCAACCGCCGAATCGACCAGAGCCTGCAGCACCTGTTCCAACTGTAAGTTGCGATACAGGGCCTCATCGGCCCGGTACAGGGCTTCCAATTCACGATGGCGGCGCTCGATCTCACGCGTGCGCTCATCTACCAGCGTTTCCAACTGGCGGGTGCGGGCTTCGATGCCGCGCACCCGCAGCCGGTAGACTCCCAGACCCGCCAGCGCCAGCAGCCCCAGCAGGCCGCCCCGGAACCACCAGGTCTGCCAGAACGGCGGGATGACCCGGATTCGCAGGCTGGCCCCCTGTTCGTTCCACACTCCGTCGTTGTTGGCGGCCTTCAGGCGCAGGGTGTACGTCCCGCCTGGCAGGTTGGTGTAACGGCCCAGGTTGTTCGTCCGGGTATAATTCCAGTCCCGGTCAAAGCCTTCCAGCTTATACGCGTACTGGTTCTGGTCGGGCTGGATATAGCTGAGCGCGGCGAATTGAAACTCGAAAAAGTTATTCGGCCAGCGAAAATCGGCCTGGTTCAGCCCGGCCGGCGGCGCGCTGGCGCGAAACGGCTGCCCGCCCTGGGTGAGCGAAACCAGCGCCACTGGCGGCACGTAGGGGTTCTCATGAATGGCCTGCGGGTCGAAGGCAGTCACGCCGTCGATGCCGCCGAAGAACAGCTCGCCAGAAGCGCTCTTAAAGAAAGCCCCGGAATTGAACTCATTGCTCTGCAAACCATCTCGCACGTCATAGTTCTTGAACGTCTCGCGCTGCGGGTCGAAGCGAGCCAGGCCGCGATTGGTGCTGATCCAGAGCTGCCCGGCTTCATCTTCCAGCACGCTGTATACCGTGTCGTTGGGTAGGCCTTCTTTCTCGCGATAGATCTTGATTTCGCCGCTGGCCGGGTCGAGGCGGTTCACCCCGCCGCCAATCGTACCGATCCAGATGCGTCCGGCCCGGTCTTCGCTCACCCCCGCGACCCGGTTGCTGCTCAGGCTCCTGGGGTTGGCCGGGTCGTTCACATAGTGGGTGAATTTGCCAGTGCGCGGGTCGAGGCGGTTGACGCCCTTCTCGGTCGCCGTCCACAGGTTGCCCGCCCGATCCAGATAGATCGAATTGATCCAGTTGGAACTGAGGGCATCCGGGTTTTTCTCGTCGGCGGTGAAATGGGTGAACGCGCCGCTGGCCGCGTCCAGCCGGTCCAGCCCGCCGTGCGTGCCAACCCAAATTTGGCCCGAGGCGTCTTCCAGCGCGCCAATGACGGCGTTGGAGATCAGGCTGTGGGGGTCGTTTGGGTCGTTGTGATAGCGCTGCGTCTCGCCGCTGAGCGGGTTATAACGCACCAGGCCATACTGCGATACGGCCAGCCATAGATTCCCGGCCCGGTCTTTGGAGATACCCTGCACGGCCGGCTTACCAGCCAGCTTGGGGTCGTCCATCTTCAAATCTACCGGCTGCGCCTGGCCGGTCTGGCGGTCGAGGCGGTCGAGGCCCATCTGGTGACCTACCCACAGCGTGTCGCCGTCGGCGTACAAGGCCCAGATCATCGGGCTAGACAGGCTGAGCGGATCATCGGGGCGGCTGCGGTAGTGGGCGAACTGCTCGCTGAGATGATCGAAGCGCGATAGGCCCGCCCCCCAGGTAGACACCCACACCGCCCCCGAATCGTCTTCAAAAACGCCCAGGATAAAATTTCCGCCCAGGCTGTTCGGGTTGGCCGGTTCGTTCCAATAACGAATAAACCGCTGGCGGGCTTCATCGTAGCGGTTCAGTCCCCAGCCCCAGGTTCCCACCCATAAGACGCCGTTGCGGTCTTCATACAGACTGGTGATTACGCTGCTGCTCAGGCTGGCCGGGTCGGCCGGGTCGGATTTGAAATGTTCGAACCGCCCACTTAACGGGTCGAGCCGGTTCAGCCCGCCGCCGCGTGTGGCGACCCACACCCGCCCGGCGTGATCTTCCAGCGCCGCAGTCACGTTATCGAAGCTCAGGCTGGCCGGGTCGCCTGGTTTGTTCTGGTACACCTGATAGCGTCCGGCGGCCGGGTCGTACTGCACCAGGCCCTGGGTCGTCGAGAACCACAACCGGCCCTGCGAATCTTCGCTGATCTGGCGGATGCCGGCCTGGCCCAACAGGGCGGGGGCGGTCGGGTCGTCCTTCAGATGGCTGAAGCGCCCGGTCTGGCGGTCGAGACGATCCAGCCCCATGTCCGTGCCAACCCACAGCCTCCCCCGGCGGTCTTCAAACAGGGCATCCACCATGTCGCTGCCCAGGCTGGCTGGGTCGCCGGCGGCGTAGCGATAGTGGGTGAAATGCCCACTGGACGGGTCATAACCGTCCAAACCGCCGCCGGTGGTTCCAATCCACAGCCGGCCGTCTCGGTCAACCAGCAGTGTGTCAACCCAGTTATGGCCCAGGCTATCGGGGTTGTCCGGGTCGTGCTTATAGACCACGAATTCCTTGCCATCGTAGCGGTTCAGCCCATCTTCGCTGCCGAACCACAGAAAACCCTGGCGATCCTGCGCCAGGGCATATACCACGCTCACCGACAGGCCATCCTCGTTGGTGATGCGCTCAAAGCGGATGTCAGCGTCGATCATTTCGGCGGCAGAGCGGCGCGGCTGCTCGCCCTGCGCCGAGCGGGCCGAGACCGCGCCGCTCAGCGCCAGGGTCAAAACGAGGAAAACGAGGCCGAATCGCAAAACCGGGCGCATGCATCACCTGTTGTCTCCAGTATAGCCGAAAAAATTTCTAACCGCAAAATGGGCTGGCCGAGTTTTTCTCCCCCAGGTGGCCTATTTTTTTAACCCACCCCGCGCTTCTGCGCTGGGGAAGCTCTCCCGGCAGATCCCCACTCAACCGTGGAGAATGGCTGGCGGGCTTCGCCGAAAGAGGGTTAATTGTGGATTTGGTCGCACTTTGTGCGACCAAATCCACGCAGCATATCTTTGTTGAAGGAATTCGAATAGCGCCGCACGCAAGGTACCTGTAGGGAAAGAGCCATAAAAAAGCGGATGGCAGAGCCATCCGCTTTTTTATTCAACCTGCCTCATCCATGCCCGGCAGCTTCCTTTGGGAAGAGCGGCAGGAACAGCACACCCAGGGTGAGCATCAGCAGGGCATAGCCAACGATGCCGACGGCAATGCCCCATTCCGTCAGGTTGGGGAAGTACTGCCCCACCGGGGCCAGATACTGCGTGCCGGGCGAGTACGATAGCGGCACCGTCAGGCCGGAAACGGTCACGTTCCAGCGGTTGACCACGATGCCCTGCACCGCCAGCAGTGCGCCGATCACCAGCAAGATCGGGCGGCGGTTGAAGCGCTGCGACAGGAACAAGACCGCCGGAACGGCCACGCCCAGGACCAACTCTAACACCCAAAAGCTGAAGGTGTAGGGGGTGTTGCGATCCAGCAGGGTCCAGGCGGCGGTTACGGCCGGGGTGCGCCCATAGTACAGGGTTGCCATAGCATCCCAGAAGCGCAGATAGCCATAGACGCACAGGGCCAGCCCGCTGAAGCGGGCAATCGTGCGCAGGATGGCGTGATCGACGGTGCGTTTGGCCGTCACCCATTGCAGAACAAAGGCCACGGCCATTGTCAGGGCCGGGCCGACCGCAATCGCCGACAGAATGAACATGATCGGCATGCTGGGTTTGAACCAGATCGGGCGGGCCTTGACGATGCCGTAAGTGGCGCCCAGCGACGACTGGTGCAGCAGCGAGATCAGCAGACCCACCAGCGCCAGGACCGGGGCGGCCTTGTGCAGTTGGTGGATGGCCGAGCGCAGCCGCGGCCATTTATCAAACAGGGGCGAGTCGATCACCACCGGCAGGAACTCGACAATCATGATCGTCAGGTAGATGGTGATGCACCAGGTGATCTCCCACAGCACCGAGTGGATGTTCCAATAGACCCAGGGATGCCAGAAACGATCCGGGCGGCCGATGTCCATCACCAGGGTCAGCAGGGCCGAGGTGTAGCCGATGAAGCCCACGAACACCGCCAGGCGGATGATGGGCTGAAAGCGCTGGATGCCAAACAAATACACCACCGCCGAGAGGGTAAAGGCCCCCGCCCCCAACGCAATCGACGACAGGTCGATGGTGATCCACAGGCCCCACGGTACGGTGTCATTCATGGCCGTCAGGGTCAGCCCGTGCAGAAAGACCCGGATGGCGCTGACCAGGCCAATTGTCAGCAGCACGCCGATCAAGCCCAGCCAGGCCACCAGGCCGGGGTTGAAGCGCAGGGGTTTATTTTCCAGGGTTGCGGTTGCCATGTTTACAGCCCTTCCTTTGGCGGGATGTAGTACACGCTTGGCTGCGTGCCAAGCTCTTCGCGCAGCGTCAGGGTGGGATTGGCCGCCCTGGCCTGCGAGACGGGGCTATTGGGGTCTTTCAGATCGCCAAAGATGCGCGCCCCCACCGGGCAGATATTGACGCAGGCCGGGGTGGCTTCGGGGTCCACGCCGGGGGTCAGGCCCTGCTTGAGGCCGTCGTCGATGCGTTGGATGCAGAAGGTGCATTTTTCCACCACACCGCGCGGCCGGCGAGCCACCTCGGCAATGCCCCAGGTGGGGATGTAAGGGTTTTCGTCGCTGCGCTCGGCCCAGTTGAACTTGCGAGCGTCATACGGGCAGGCCACCTCACAGTAGCGGCAGCCAATGCAGCGGGTGTAATCCATAATCACCAGGCCATCGTCGCGGTGATAAGTAGCCTTGACCGGGCAGACTTCCACGCACGGGGCGTTCTGGCAGTGCAGACAGGGGCGGCTGAAATAGAACGGGTGGCCGGCCGAGTTTTTCTCCTCCACCACGATGTTCCAGGGTTTATCGGTGTTCACGTCGTTGGTGGCGGTGCAGGCCCGCAGGCAGTATTCGCAGCCGATGCAGGCGTCCAGGCTGATGACCATGCCCCAGTGATGCTCGCCGGTGGTCCCATGCCCGCCTTCGGCCTGCTCGGCAGCCAACTGTTCGCTCTGCAAGCTGGAGAAGGGCGAAAGCGGGCCGCTGGTCAGCAGCACCGAGGCCACGGCCGACCCGGCGGCGATTCCAGCCAGGTTCAGCACATCCCGGCGGGTCAGGTCAATCGTTACTTTAGTCTTCTTGCCAGTCTTTCCGACCGGGGTGGGTTTTTCTTCAGGCGCTACATCACTCATTTTCGGCTACCTCCACGATGCGAATGCGCCGGCTGACCACCCAGGCCGCGGCCCCGCCCGTCACCAGCCCGATGATGGCGCCCTGGAATAAACCGGTAAACAGGCGCGATTGGCTGGACGTCTCCAGATTGCTGATCTGCTGTTCCTGCTGGTGGATTGTCTTTTGCAGCGTATCGAGGTTCTGCTCTGGGGTCGGCAGCACCTGCCCACCCAGCTTCACCAGTTCGTCGCGGGTGTGGACGGTGTCTTTGTGGCAGCCCACGCAGGCCTCCGAGCCAACCAGGAAGGTATGCCCGGTCGCTACCAGCCCGCCAATCGGGCTGCCCTCGCGCGGGGCGGTGTACATGTGGCAGTTGCTGCATTCCAACCCCTGGCTGGCGTGGGTGCTATGGGTAAATGAATCGCCCATCGACTTGTGGCAGTTGGTGCAAAGAGCGGTGATCGAATCGGCCATGGGGGTCTGTGAGTGCGGGTTGTGGCACGACTGGCACTGGATGTTGACTTTAGCGTGCGGGCTGGCCCGCCATTCATCGGTGGTCGATTTGTGACAGGTGGCGCACAGGTCGGCGTCAGGCTTGATCGGCATTTGTTCCTTGGGGTGATTGGGCTGGAACGGGCCGTGACAGGATTCGCACGTTACGCCTTCTTCAGCATACGTGCCGTCGGCCGGGTTATAGCCGGTCGTATGGCATTGGAGGCAGGCGGTCTGGTTCTTGAGCTGGCTCCAATCGCGCTGGAAGATGGGCGAGGAAAACGCCTGGGCATGGCGGGTAGTCGTCCAATTGGCATGCACATCTTTATGACAGGCGGCGCAGGCGCTAGACCCGGCGTACGAACCGCCCTGGTCGACCGGCTTAACTGGAGGGGCCGCCACAACCGGGTGAGCCAGGCTGATCGCGGCGCTAATCGCTAAACATAATCCAAACACGACCGCGAAGGCCAGCCAGCTCAAACGCTTTCGATTGTTTTTTGCTTTCATCATGATCCAAGCTCCCTTGAATTAGGCATTTTTCCCTAACAAGATTGGTGTATTAATACCAATCCGTACCCGGATTCTAAGAAAAAGATTGGTATTAGATAAGTAAGAAATGTCACCGGTCTAAGGGATAGATGTAATATTGCCTGACAAGACGGGTGAGGCCGAAAACCCGCCAGGGCGAAAAAGACTCTTCCGCTGCAGGCGGAAACTTTTCGATAGGGGTGCTGCCCGGCGACGTCACCCAGCAGCCACCGATCGAACTGTAAGCCAAAAAAACCGGGGAGTTTGCTGCGGCATACACAGCAAACTCCCCGGAAAAGCGCTAGGGCGCCGGGGCGGCAGGCTGCGGGTCGTGGTACCCGGCCGCCGCATTCAGAAGCTGCTCGTCGGTCTTGTTGGTTGGGCCGTCGGGGATGTGACAGTGGCGGCAGGCCGAATTCAGCCCGATCTGCGGCAGCAGGGCGACCCCATCCTCTGACACCTGACCGATTTGGGTGGGGTCAATCGCCATGCGATGAGTGCGCACATCGCCGGTGAATTTAGCCGGGTCGCTCCAGGCGCCGGCAATGATCTTAGGCATGTGACATTCGATGCAGCGCATGTTCATGGCCTTGTGGGCAGCCACCTTCTGGCGCTGGGCCTGTTGGAAGTGGCACTGCACGCACTCGGCCCGCACGGTAGGTTCGCCCGCCTGGCGGGCCTGCACCACGCCCTTGTGCGGGTCGTGGCAGGTCACACAATCGAGGACAGCGTGCTTGCCCTGGTGCAGATCAGCGTACTGATCGTCGTGGGCAATCAGGCCGTCTTTCAGCGCCAGGTTTTCCGGGCCGACATGTGGATGACAGCCGATGCAGGCCGCCTGGTCACGCTCGATGCGCATGGCAAAAGCCTGGGGATTGGTCATGTGCAGCCCGCCGGGGCCGTGGCAGGCCTCGCAGCGCACGCCTTCTTGGGCCCAACTGCCGGTGTTCCCGGCCAGGTTATCCTGCGAGCCGCCGGGGGTGAAGCCGGTCGTGTGGCATTCGGCGCAGGCGTGGCCCAGGTTGGCCTCCCCGGCGTGATAGCTCACCCAGGCGGCTTTCCGGTTCAACTCGTCGTTGGGTAGGTTCCACTGGTTGCCATACTCAGCGTTGCCCGATTGATCCGGCCCGTCGGTGATGAAATAGCCTTCTTTATTCACGAACAGAGCTTTCCAGTTATACCCGCCCACCACGTACAGGATATCCTGCCAGGTATACCCCTGAGGCGGATCCTTGATCTGTTCAAAGGGATAGGTGGGCGCCTGGCCCTCGACCACTTTATTCATAATCCAGGGATGCCCGGATTTGATGTAGGTGTCGTAGGTGTCTTTATGACAGCCAGCGCAGGTCTCATCCCCCACATACTTGACCTCGCTCAGCGTGGCGCTTTCCCCAGCCGGGCCGGGCGGCCCTGGTGGACCAGGCTGACCAACCGGGCCTTGTGGGCCAATTGGGCCGGCCGGGCCAGGCGGCCCAGCCGCCGGCTGGGCCGAACCGCAGGCGGCCAGCACTCCGGCGATCAACAGCAACAACGCAAGTACCCAAAACTTCTTCATCCGTTTCCTCCTTAAAGTGCGAAGCGCGGTCAGATCTATTCAGGAGTTACTCGAGAAATTTTACCATAAAAGATTAATCGAGCATGAGATAAGCTTTCCTGCCGGTAAAGTATCTTCCGATTGTGTAATTTTCCCCAAGATTTGTAGATTAGACTATAATTAAATTGTGCTTAGCAGACCCCATTTTGGGTAAAGATGAGCAATTTAATGAATATTACCCTGGTATTCTTTATTTACGGCCTGGCCTTTTTCAGCCTGGGGCTGGTGCTGTGGCTTGAATCGAGCCGCTCGCCTTTCCTGGCCGACGCATCCACGCTGCGCCCGCTGGCGCTGTTTGGGCTGATGCACGGCGTGCATGAATGGCTGGAAATGTTCGTGGATCACAGCGATTGGCTCCTGATCCATCGCCCGGTCGAACTCGGCTGGCTGCGGATTGGGCTGCTGAGCGTATCTTTCATCTCGCTGCTGGTATTTGGGCTGCGCATGATCCGCCCCATGCGGTTGATGCAGACCCCGCCAGAGAGCCAGCCCTCTCCCCGGCCGCTACGGGCGGTTTACTGGCTGGCCCTGGGCGGCTATTCAATCGGCGTGCTGGGCCTGGGTCTGT
>CAYQDU010000159.1:0-10185 GCA_964416275.1 uncultured Anaerolinea sp.
CTTGTTGTATGGAATGCCCAGGATGGCAAAGGCCAGCAGCAGGCGGTGGTTGTGGGGCGATTGGGAGCTGGCGTAGAGGGTGTAATCGCCGCTGGCCGGGTCGTACTGGCCCACCGCAGCGCGCGGCTCAATGGGGCTGTTGATGGTGCGCGGAATGCGAAACTTACGCCGCACAACCACCTCGGCGCCCTGGATAGCCTTCAACGCGGCTTTCTTATCGCCTCAGGGGATGTAGGCGTTCAGGTTCTTCGGCACTCCATCGTGCAGCAGGGGCGCGCCGTCTTTGATGGCCTCCTCGGCGCTGGTGACCACCGGCAGGGGATGATAATCCACCCGGATGGCCTGCAGGGCGTCCTCGGCCTGGTACGGGCTTTCGGCTACCACTACGGCCACCGGGTCGCCAATATAGCGCACCTTGTCTTTCGCCAGCACAAAGCCCGCCCCAGGCATGCCCATCGGGTGAGACGGGAAGTGGCTTTCCACCCCGCCCGGAACCCACACGCAGGGCAGCGGCATGACCTTGTTTTCCAGGTCGGCGGCGGTGACGACCGCCAGCACGCCCGGCATCTTCTCGGCCGCGCTGGCGTCGATGCGGTTGATGCGGGCGTGGGCGTATTTGCTGCGCAAAATCGCCATGTGGGCCATGTTGGGGAAGCTCAGGTCGGCGGTGAAGTCGGCCTCGCCGCGCAGCATTTCCGGGTCTTCCTTGCGCTTGATCGGTTCACCCAGGTATTTCTTCGCCATGTCATTTGACTCCGGTGAAGTGATAGTCGATCTTGCCATCCCGCAGCACAAAGGTGTCGTAGACCTTGACCACCCCGTGGTTCGAGCGCACGGTGGCCTCGAACAGCACGGTATTATCGGTCTCGACAAACTTGTCGGTTGAAAGCACTTCTTGAATCTTGACCCACTTGAGGTAGTTGCGGAAGTGCTTTTTCAATTCGTCTTTGCCGCGCACGGTCCACTCGGCGGCGGTCAATACCGCGCCGTCGTTATAGTTGGCCTCCACCAGGCGGTCGGCGTCGCCGGCGATCAGGTATTCCACCTGCTGGCGGTAGAACTGTTTGGCCGGGGTATCGCAGATCATCTTGACCGGGCTGGTGTCCACCTCGACCGCGTATTGCACCGCGCTGACTACATTCTGATAGCCGGTGCAGCGGCACATCACGCCTTCCAGCGCGGCGCGAATCTCGGCCTCGGCCGGGACGGCGGTTTTCTGCAGCAGCTCGTTCAGTACCATCACCATGCCGGGGGTGCAGAAGCCGCACTGTACGCCGTGGCGCTGCTGAAAGCCTTCTTGCAGGCGGGTCAGCCGGCCTGGCCCGGCCAGGGCCTCCACCGTCGTCACCTCGGCGCCGTCGGCCTGGGCCGCCAGCATCAGGCAGCTTTTGACCGATTGGCCGTTGACCATCACCACGCACGCCCCGCACTGGCCGGTATCGCAGCCCACTTTGGTCCCGGTCAGCCCCAGGTTGTCGCGCAGGTAATCCACCAGCAGCGTGCGCGGTTCCACCTCGCCGCGCTGTTCCTGGTTATTGACGGTCATTGCAATCTGCATATTTGCCTCCCTGACCCCACTTCGTCCGTGAAGGTGGGGATGTTTTCTGTGGATGGATGGGCGAGGGCAGCGCCTCCGTCCATCCATCCACAGAAGGATTTTGGCCCTTCTGCCCCGCTGGGGGTAGTGTTCTGCTTTGATTTCTATTGGGGGGGGGTGGGGGTGACGCAGTCACCCCCACCCCCCCAATAGAGAAATTTTCCCGGCGAAGCCGGAAGAGCCCGATTTACAAGTGGGCGAAGCCGGGGGCGTACTTGAACGGCTCGACCGTGGCGTTGTAGGACATGATCTCCAGCCCAAACGGATTGCGATTGGTGGGCCGCACAATCCAGCGCTGGGTGGCGTCCATCGAAACGCGCTTGCTCTTGGCGGCCGGGGCCTCCCACCAGCTGGCCTGCCAGCCCACCAGGATGTCTAATACATAGCATTCGCCGTCGGGCCTGATCTTGACCTCGTTGACGAAGTGATTCTCGTCGAAGAACAGGTTGGTCACCCGGTCGTACCAGGTCTTGAAGCTGGCCGGATCGGAGATGTCGCCATCGGGAAAGCTCATCTGGAGGCCCTCGGCTGCCAGCAGCGGGTAGACCTGTTCGATGGGCAGGTGAAAGTCCAGGGCCTGGTACCAGGCGGCCACGAAATCGCGAATCTGTTTTTCCGAAATATTACTCATTGAATTCCTCCTCATCAAGTCCTTACTGCCCGCAGGTAGCGCCCACCCGTTCGGGGTGCGTGTCGCTTTCCAACACCAGGTCGATCAGGAACGGGCCGGGGTGGGCCAGCATTTGCTCCACCGCCTGGGCAATCTCCCACGGCTTTTCGACCCGCACGCCCATCACGCCCATGCTGCGCGCCAGCTCGGCAAAGTTGAGCGGCGGGTGCGATAGATCAAAGCTGAGCGGGTAATCGTGTTTGGCGACGCCGCGCTCCTTCCAGTATTCGTCGATGTTCAATTGCAGCAGGCGATAGGATGCGTTGTTGCAAACCACGAACCTGGCGGCGATATTGTGGCGGGCGGCCGACCATAACGCCTGGATGGTGTACATGGCCCCACCGTCGCCGGTGAAGCCGATTACGGTCTGATCTGGGTGCGCCAGCTTGGCCCCGATGGCGCCGGGGATGCCCACGCCCAGCGAGCCGCCGCGGGTCAGGAAGTACTGCCCGGTGCGTTGGGGTGGGAAATAGCGCACCACCGCCGGCGAATTGGTCAGGGCTTCGTCGAAGATCAGGGCATCCTGCGGCAGGCGGGCGGCCAGCTCTTCCATAAAGCGCGACATTTTGATCGGCGTCGATTCGCGGGCGGCCCGGTCGGCCTCCAGTTGGGCCTGGCGTTTGGCCTGCTTGGCCTCGCCCAGGGCGGCCAGGCGGGCGGCAGCGGCGGCTTTCTGCTTGCCGGTCATCTGCGCTTGCAGGGCCTCGGCCAGGGCTGCCAGGCTCAGCTTGGGATCGGCCACCACGCCCAGCGTCACCGGGTGGTTCTTGGCGATCTCGTAGGCGTTCAGGTCGAAATGGACGATTCTGGCCTGCGGGTCGAAGATGTCGCCCAGTTCGGGAAAGACTTCCGGCAGCATGTAAGTGCCGACGATCAGCACGCCGTCGCCCTTGCGGGTGATGGGCAGGCTGTTCTTGCCGAACATGTGGCCGGTCATGCCCATGTAGGCCGGGTGATCGTAGCGGATGTTGACCTCGCCGGCGTCGGCCTCCCACACTTCGGCCCCCAGCAGTTCGGCCACCCGCTCCAGCTCGGCCTGGGCCCCCGAATAGGCCACGCCGTCGCCGGCAAAGATGACCGGCGCGGCGGCTCCGGCCAGCAGCTCAGCCGCCTGGGCGGTCAGCTCGGGGGCCGGGGCTACGCGGGTGGAGGGCAGGGCGGTGGGCCGGGCGGCTTCGGGCGTGACCATGTCGAGGATGTCCTGCGGCAGGCAGACATAGACCGGCCCCATGGGCGGGGTGGCGGCGATCTTCACCGCCCGGCGCAGCGTGCGCAGCAGCGAAGCCGGGTGCGTGACGACGGTTGACCACTTGGTGACCGGCTCGACAAAGGCGGTCAGGTCGCCGGCCATCTGCGAGTCCATATTCAGGTATTGGGTTCCGGCGTCGCCGCCGATGACCACCAGGGGCGAGTGGCCGCGCTTGGCCTGGTACAGCGCGCCGATGGCGTTGCCCACCCCCGGCGTGCTGTGAAGCTGCACCAGGGCGGGCTTCTGCGTGGCGCGGGCGTAGCCGTCGGCCATCATCACCGCCACCGATTCTTGCAGGGTCAGAATGTACTTGACATCCGGGCATTGCCACAGGGCGTCCAAAAAGCCCTGTTCTACCGTGCCGGGGTTGCCAAACATATAGCCCAGGCCGTCGGCGCTGAACTGTTCGAGAATCGAGAAACGTCCGGTCTTCTCCACGCGCAGTCCTTTCTTGATCTTTCTTAAATGCAATTCCATTTGAGCGGCGCAGCCGCTCAAATGGAATTGCATTTAAAATAACCCCCTACCAACCGTAGCGGCGCAGGCCCTTTTCCAGCGCCTCGATCATCAATTCGCCCACCAGGCGCGAGTCTTGCGTGGAGCGCCCGGTCAGGTAAGGGTAGTCGAGGATCGTAGACAGGGTGCGGCCTACGCCGCCGTGATACTGCCCATCCGGGCCAACGGCATCGCGCAGGATGTATTCCAACGGGTAGAAGGGAGGACCGAAGTTTTTGGCGCCGGTGGGAAGAAAGCCGGTTCCGTCTTTGTAGTCGTATTCCAGGGCGTGGCCGGTGACGTGCTTGCCCCAGATGATGCTCTTGCGCTCCGACCAATCGCGGGCAAAGGCCAGGCAGGTGACGCAGTAACATTCGGCCGCAATCAGTTTATCCTGGGCCCGAAAGCCCAGGATCACGTCGTGCAGGCGCTGGTTGTTGACCATATCGACCATCGGGCCGCTGCCGCCGGGCAGCAGCAGGGCGTCGTACTGTTCCAGCCATTTCCAGGCTTCATCGCGCTGGTTGTAGTAGGCTTCCAGATCGGGCCCGAAGTTGGGGGAGTTGAAATAGGGCCGCTCGGGGAAGCGCTGGCTCAGGTTGATTGGGTTATCCAGGCGGGGCGAGGCGTCGATCTCGCGCGATTTCTGGGCATAGTACGCATCGGTGACGACTTTGTGCAGCGGCGGGTCGAAGTAGCCTTCTTCCATGCTGGGCGGCAGGGCATGGGCGCGCTGGCCCTTGCCGGTCATAAAATCGACGCTGTAGCCGTGCGCATCCAGCACTTCGAGCGGCCCGACCAGTTCCTCACCCCAATACCCCCATTCGGATAGAACGCACAAGACCTTTTTCATCGAAAACTCTCCTGTGAATCAGAATAAAATCCCCTCATCTTGCAGCCTTTTATGCAGGCCATCTCCATCAGCCTGGCTTTGCCTGGTTGCCTCCTGTGAGGGCCATCTGCAAAGCATCTTTTCGAGAGAGTTTTCGTCAGTTTTTTACGATATAGCCGGTAAGAATTATCTGAGACGATATTCTACCAGGAGTTGTTCAGGAGTCAATATGCAAATATGAGAATTTTGATCTTATTAATCATAATGTCATAGTTGTGGATCGCGCCCGCATGACCCTTTGCGCGCCACCCCTGGCTGCGGCTCCGGCCAGCCCATATTCCGTTATAATAGCCCCAGATTCAACAGGAGCATCTTCAATGACTGACATGAACTTCGACCAAAACCTGAATAATTATGCGGATGTGATCGTAGAAGTGGGCTTGAATTTGCAGCCCGGCCAACGCCTGATGGTAAATTCTTTGCTCGAGGCCGCGCCGCTGGCGCGGGCTGTGGCCCGCAGCGCGTACCGCAAGGGCTGCCCGTACGTCGATATTCTCTGGTCCGACGAGCAGACCACCCTGATCCGTTTTCAGGAAGCCCAGCGCGATACGTTCGACCTGGATTCCAGCTACCTGGCAAAGGCCACGGTGGAGCATGTGCAGCAGGGCGGGGCCTTTCTGGGTCTGTTGAGCGCCAACCCCGACCTGCTCAAAGACCAGGACCCCACCCTGGTGATGCAGACCCAAAAGGCCCGCCGCCAGCAAATGCGCCCGTATTACGAACTGCTGGAGCGCAACGGCTTCAACTGGTGCCTGGCCGGGTATCCCTCGCCGGCCTGGGCCGCCAAGGTCTTCCCCGATCTGGAGCCGCAGGAGGCCCTGCGCCGCCTGTGGCAGGCTGTGTTCCAGGTCTGCCGCTTAGACCGGCCCGACCCGGTGGCGGCCTGGCAAAAGCAGGTTCAGGATTTTCAGGCCCGTAAGGCTTACCTGACGAGCAAGCAGTATTCCGCCTTGCACTATACCGCCCCCGGCACCGATCTGACGGTTGGCCTGGCCGAAGGCCACCGCTGGATGGGCGGAACGCTGAACACCCTGGGCGGAATCGACTTCATCCCCAACCTGCCTACCGAAGAAGTCTTTACCATGCCGCACCGCGAGCGCATCGATGGGGTGGTGTCTTCGAGCAAACCGCTCAGCTACGCCGGGGTGATGATCGAAGACTTCAGCCTGACCTTCCGGGGCGGCCAGGCGGTGGAAGCCCACGCCCGCACCGGCGAAGAAGCCCTGCGCAAGCTGATCGCCACCGACGCCGGAGCGGCCAGCCTGGGCGAGGCAGCCCTGGTGCCGCACAGCTCGCCGATCTCGGCTTCGGGCGTTCTATTCTATAACACCCTGTTCGATGAGAACGCCGCCTGTCACCTGGCCCTGGGCAACGGGTTTGCCTTCTGCCTGCAGGGCGAAACCACGCCGGAGGAATACACCGCCCGGGGCGGCAACACCAGCCTGATCCACGTCGATTTCATGATCGGCTCCGGCCAGATGGACATCGACGGCATCACCCCCGGCGGCCAGGCCGAGCCGGTGATGCGCCAGGGCGAATGGGCGTTTTGATGCCGTGAGATATAGAAAAGGGGCGGCGCAGCCGCCCCTTTTCTATATCTCACCTTACCGGGAGATCGGGCGTAGTTTTGCCAGCAGGGCCTGCTCTTTGGCGGCTTCCAGCCCGGCCCGCCAGGGATGGTCGCTGGGGCGCGAACGGGCGTAGGCCAGGGCATCGGCCACGCTGGTGGACAGCGGGCGGAAGGCGAGCCCGGCGGCCAGCGCCTTTTGCACGCTGACGGCGTAGAACCCGGCGCTGTCGGGGTTGCTGCGCGGGATCCACAGCGGCATTTCCACCCACGGGCCGACGCCGTTTTCTTCCAGGAACTCGTCGGCGGCCCAGGTGAAGCGGGCCGCCGAGCCGCTCACCTGGCGGCAGACCGCCAGCAGCGCGCCCATCGACACCGCTTCGGGCAGGCCGTCGGCGTTGAAGGCGCCGGCGGCGCCGGCCTCGACCAGGCGCAGGGTCCACTCGGCCAGGTCGCGCACATCGATGAACTGCAGGCCGCGCTCCGGGTCGCCGGGCGTCAGCACTTCACCGCCCTGGGCCACCCGCCAGGGCCAGTAGGTGAAGCGGTCCGAACGGTCGTAAGGGCCGACGATCAGACCAGGGCGGATGATGAGCGTTCGTCCGGGCAGGGCGGCCTCGGCGGCCTGCTCGCACAAGACTTTGAGCGGGCCGTAATTTTCGCCGGTGATCTCGCGCTGTGTGCTGGGGTCTACCCCGGCGGGCAGTTGGGCCAGCGGGGCGCTTTCGTCGATGCCCGGCGTGCGGGTGCTGGCATAAGCGGAGATCGACGAGATGAACGTATAGCGCCCCACCGCCCCGGCCAGCAGCCCGGCCGAAGCCTGCACCTGGTTGGGAAAATATCCGCAGGTGTCGATGACGGCGTCCCAGGTGCGGCCCTGCAGGGCCTTCAGATCGCCGTTGCGGTCGCCGGGCAGAAACTCGGCCTGGGGAAAAAGATCGGGGTTGGTCTGCCCGCGGTGGAACAGGCTCAGCCGGTGACCAGCAGCCAGCCCGGCTTCGGCCAGCGCTCGCCCCAGAAAAGCCGTGCCGCCCAGGATGAGAATGCGCATAAGAATTCTCCTTGTCTATAATTTTCACCTGGGGTCTGCCGGTCAGGCGCCGCCCCAGGCAAACCCCAGACGATCCATTTTCCCGGCAAAGCCGGATGCGTTATTATAATTCAGCGCTTACCATGCCGCTCCTTTCCCTCGACCTGGGTACGACTCATTTGAAGGCCGGGCTGTTCGACCCGGACGGGCGCTTGCTGGCCTTTGCCAGCCGGGATGTATCCGCCCACGCCGGCTGGCGGGGCGCGGCGGGGTATGACCCGGATGAAGTGTGGCGGCTGATGGGGGAGACGGTGCGCGAAACCCTGGCGGCCGCCTCCCGGCCGCCGCAGGCCGTGGGGATTGCCAGCATGGCCGAGACCGGGCTGCTGCTCGACCGGCGCAGCGGCGCGGCGCGCACCCCGTTCATCCCCTGGTTCGATCCCATTGCCGCGCCCCAGGCCGAGCGGCTGCGTTTGACCGCCCCGGGCGGAGCCTTTTTGCAGCGCGGGCTGCGGCCCTCGTATAAGCCCGGCCTGATGAAGCTGCTGTGGCTGAAAGAACAGGCCCCGGCCCTGCTGGATGGCGCCGTCTGGCTGTCGGCCGCTGATTACGCCGCCTATCGCCTGACCGGCCAGTGGGCCACCGACCCATCGTTAGCCAGCCGCACCTATGCCCTGCAGATTTCCCGCGCCGCCTGGGACGCGGCCTGGCTGACCCAGCTCGGCCTGCCGCTGGATCTGTTCCCCCCGATTGCGCCGGATAACCAGCCGGTGGGCGGGCTGGCCCCGGCCGCCGCCGGCGCGCTGGGCCTGCCCGCCGGTCTGCCGGTGGTCATCGCCGGGCATGACCACGTCGTGGGGGCGTTTGCTGCTCACGCGGTGGCCGGGGCCGCTTCGCCCGATACGCTGTTTGATTCGCTTGGCACAGCCGAGTCGCTGGTGGGCCTGGTTCCGGCCCGCGATCTGACCGCCGCCGACGACGCTTCCGGTTTTTCGTTTGGGCGCTATGTGCGTTCTGGCTGGCTGTATTGGATCGGCGGGCTTTCGGCCGCCGGCGGCTCGCTGGAATGGCTGCGCGGGGTCTTGAACGAACCGCGCCTGGATTACGCCGGGCTGGAGCGCCTGGCGTCCAGCGTCCCCGCCGAACCGACCGGCATCCTGTACTACCCCTACCTGGCTGGCAGCGGTTCGCCGCACTCTGATTCGCTGGCCCGGGGGGCGTTCCTGGGGTTGAGCGCCGCGCACACCCGCGGCCACCTGGCGCGGGCAGTGATCGAAGGACTGGCCTTCGAGGTCGAGTTTATGCGCCGCCGGGCGGAACAGGCCGGGAATGGGCCAGCGCGGCGCATCCTGGCGGCCGGGGGTGGGGTGCATAACCGGTCCTGGCTGCAAATCAAGGCCGACGTTTCCGGCTGCGTGGTGGAGGCCTGCGACCAGCCAGAAACCACCCTGTTGGGGGCGGCCCTGTTGGCCGGGCTGGGGGCCGGCGTGTACGCCAGCGAAGCCGACCTGGCCGGGCGGGTGGCCGGCCAACCCACCCGGCGCTGCCTGCCCGACCCAGGGCGCCACGCAGCCTACCGCCGCGCCTACGAAGAACGCTTTGCGCCCTGGATGGACTGGGTGCGCGCCGTGCGCTGAGGGTCTATTTCCAGCGGGCCTGGTCGAGCAGCACGTCCGTCCCGGTGCGGGCGGCTTCGTACAGCGCCAGCACGGTGCGCACGTGGTCGCGGCTCTCGCTCAGGCGGATGTAGGGCGGGCGGCCGTCGAGGATGGCGGCGTGCAGGTCTTCGACCTCGCCCAGGTACAGCTCTTGCTGCGGCGCGGCAATCTCCTGCGGTTCGCCCTCGTTGGGGGTAAAGATCAGGCGCCCGTTTTCGACCCCCGTGAACGGACGGGTGAGGGTCAGCACGCCCTCTTCGCCCATCACCTCGATCTGGGTGTGGAACGGGGTGCGGAACGAGCAGCTAAACTGGGCGTGACCATTGGGATAGGTCATCTGGCCCAGGAACAGTTCATCTACCCCGGTATCGCCGATCCACTGCATGGCCGAGACGGCAATGGGAGCGCCGCCGTAGACGTATTGGGCGAAGCTGAGCGGGTATACGCCCACGTCCCACAGCGCGCCGCCGCCGTATTCCGGCGCCAGGCGTACGTCGTCCCGGTCGGCGATGCGGAAGTTGAACACCCCCCGAACCAGCCTCACCTGGCCCAACCGCCCGCTGCGCACCCAATCGCCGACGAGCCTGGTCTGCGGGTGATGGCGGTACATAAAGGCCTCGGCCAGCGCCTTGCCCGATTTCTGGCTGGCGGTGATCATAGCATCCACTTCTTGCAGGCTGAGGGCGAACGGTTTTTCGTTCAAGACGTGCAGGCCGGCTTCCAGGGCCTTGATGCTCCATTCGGCGTGCAGGTGGTTGGGCAGGCCGATGTAGACCGCGTCTACCTGGCCCGAATCGAGCATCTCTTGATAGGAACCAAAGGCGACCGGAATATCCCACCGGGCGGCGTAGGCTTTGGCTTTATCCAGGCGCCGGCTGGCGACGGCCACCAGCTCGCCGCGCTGTGAGGCCCGGATAGCCGGGATGAGGCGGCGGTTGATATGGGCGGTTGAAACCAGGCCCCAGCGAACTTTCTTCATCTTGATCTCCCTGTTTCTGAATTAAGACCCTTCTGGCTTGAGGGGGCG
>CAYQDU010000160.1:0-10156 GCA_964416275.1 uncultured Anaerolinea sp.
TCGACGCGATTTCCTCAAGCTGGCCGGGCTGGGCGCGGCGGCTGCGGGGCTGGGGTTCCGCGATTTTCCCCCCGGCGGCGATCCTGCCCTGCGCCGCCAGCCCTCCTATTCGATGGGTCGGGTCATTTACTCGATGCGTTATTACGAGCAGCCTTCCATCCGCAGCCAGGAGTTGGGCTTCTATAACCGCGACGCGGTGGTAGATATCCTGGCTGAAACCGCCGGCGACCCCCAACCCACCCACAACCCGATCTGGCTGCGCACCAAAGACGGCTGGCTGCACTCGTCCTTCGTCCAGCCGGTGGCCTATCAGCTCAACCAGCCGGTGATGAAGATCAGCGGCCCCAACGGCATGCTGGCTGAGGTGACCGTGCCGTTCACCCAGGCCTACCGCAACAGCGAGCGCGGCCGCAAGCGTTTCTACCGCTGCTATTACGCCAGCACCTATTGGGTGCATAACGCCTATCTGGACGGGACCGGGCTGGCCTGGTACGAAATCTGGGACGAGCGCACCGAGGAGTATTACCAGGTGCAGGCCGAGCATCTGCGTCCCATCACCGCCGAAGAGCTGGCTCCCCTCTCGCCCGGCGCACCCGGCAAGCGGGTGGAGATCGACCTGACCCGCCAGCGATTGATCGCCTTCGAAGGCCAGCAGCCGGTGTTCACCACCCGCATCGCCACCGGTTATTTCGAGGGCGATACGCCTATCGGCGAATTCCGGGTCGAGCGCAAACAACCTACCCGCCACATGGCCTCCAACCTGGAAGGCAACCAGTTCGACCTGCCGGGCGTGCCGTGGGTCTGTTATATCTCCTGGACGGGTGTTTCGTTCCACGGCACGTACTGGCATCATAATTACGGCACGCCGCAAAGCCACGGCTGCATCAACCTGCTGCCTGAAGCCGCCAAATGGGTCTACCGCTGGACCGAGCCGGATGTGCCGGTGGAAGAAGATTACGTCGAAACCGACCAGGGGACGCAGGTCGTTATTTATTAAAGAGGAGAAAAATGCACATGTTTTGTAAGTCGCGCAAGATGCAGGCCATGTTCGGAATGGCCCTGGTTTTGCTTCTGCTGCTGGCGGCGTGCAGCGCCGCCCGGCCGGTCGAAACGGTGATCGTCACCCCACCGGTGGTGATTATCACCCAGGTCGTCACCCAGATTATCCCGCCCACGCCCGCGCCGGTTACGCCGACCCAGCCGCCTACCGAAGCCCCACCGCTGGAGCCGACCCTCACCCCCACCTTCAACCCGCTTTCGGTTCCGATTTATTACCCGCTGTCCGACTGCGTGGCTTCCCGCCTGCATATCGGCGATACGGCCATGGTCTCGCTGGTGGGCGGCGCCAATGGCATCCGTTATGGCATGGATCTGATGGAAGACACGATCCTGGCCTACGCCCAGCCGGGGGCCTACCTGGAAATCATCAACGGCCCGTGGTGCAGCCGGGGCTGGCTGGTGTGGCAGGTGCGCACCAGCGACGGCGTGGTGGGCTATACGCCCGAAGGCAACGGGAACGAGTACTGGCTGTTCCCTACCGCGCCCTGAGCGTCTCTCGACGCTGGCCGCCTGGTCTATAAAATGCAGTAAGGAGAACGTCAAATGTCCAAAATTTACCGATATGGGCCGCTGATGGCTGCGCTGTTGGTTGCGCTGCTGGCGGCCGGGTGCGCCGGGGCCGCCTCACAGGGCCAGCCTCAGGTGGTCTATCCGACGGTGGTCATCGTCCAATATGTGACCCAGGTAGTCGCTACCGTCACCCCCGCGCCGCCGGTGACGCCTGCCCCGCCGCCCACCGCCAAACCGGCCGTATCTTCTGGTGTGGTGGGCTATGACCCCGCCTCGCAGGAGATTTATTACCCGTTGATGGGCTGCCAGGTGGCTTCCCGGCTGCATGTGGGCGAGCGCGCCTTCGTTGCGAACGGCGGCGGGCAGATTGGCCTGCATTTCACCAAAGACATCGGCGACGCCCCCATCTACCGCAAGCTGGCCTCCGGAGAAGAATTGGATGTGATCGGCGGCCCCTTCTGCGAGCGCAAATCGCTGGTGTGGAAGGTCATCGCCGCCGACGGGCAGGAAGGCTTTGTGGCTGAAGGCGATGGCAACACCTACTGGTTGATGCCCACCGGCGACCTGGTGGATAAGAAAAAGCTCAGAGCTACCCCCAGCCAGAGCCTGCGCCTGGGCCTGCCGAACTGGTGCAAATCCAGATGATTGCTGACGGATGATAGAAAGGTAGCTCCCCACGCAACCGTGGTGGAGCGTGACTGGCAGGCTTCGCCGAAAGAGGGTTAATCGTGGATTTTGTCGCCCGAAGGGCGACAAAATCCACGCAGCATCTTTTTTGAAGACGCTCGAACAGCGCCAGGCCTGCTCCACGGTTAATGGGGCAGTACCGATTGAAAAGGGCTTGCCAGAGGCAAGCCCTTTTCAATCATCCGTCAGCGATGAGAAATTTTCTCGCGCCGCAGCAGGTAGGCGGCCAGCAGCCCCAGGCCAGCGCCCAGGGCGAGGGCAGCCGTCTGCCGCCGGGTGGGCCGGCTGGGGACGCGCGCCAGAGCATAAGTGTGATCGGCGATCCAATCGAAGGTCTGGCTAAAGCCTTCCAGCAGAGGGCGGGTGGTCCAGCCCAGCTCGCTGCGCGCCTTATCAGAGCGGGCGATATACGTCGCGTCGAGGATCGCCAGGGCATCCCGGCTGATGACTTCCGGCAGGGGCAACCAGCGCGCCAGCCAATCGACCAGGGGGATGAGCGGCTGCACCCACCTGGCCGGCGCATACGCCAGGGGCGGGTTCTTCCCGCTGGCTTCGGCCCACACCCGGATGGCCCGCCGCATCGTCAGGGCTGGGCCGGTGAGGTGATAGCTCTGGCCGGGGCGGCCCTTTTCCAGGGCCAGCAGATGGCCCTCGGCCACGTCGTCCACGTGCGCATAGCATAAGGTCAGGTCGGGGCCGGGCATCAGCGGGAACAGGCCCTGGTAGAACAGGCGCATCATCTGGCCCACCAGGCTGGTGTCGCCGGGGCCATACACCGCGCCGGGCATCAAGATTGTGATTGGCGCGCCCTGCTCGATCAACGGCAGGGCCACGTGATAGTGCGCCAGGTGCTTGGTGCGGTCGTATTCAGTCAGGAAGGCGCACGCCAGGGGGGTGTAGCTTTCGTCAGGCGCGTAGCCATGGGTATCGCCATATACGGCTATGCTGCTGGTATACAGGATGCGCGGCACGCCCAGTTGATGGGCCAGGGTCAGTACATTGCGCGTCCCCTCTACGTTGATGAACTCGGCCTGGCGCCAGTCGCGCCCACCCAGCTTATACCAGGCGGCGATATGGAACACCGCGTCGCAGCCGCGCATGGCTTCACGCATCGATTCGGTGGCGGTGATGTCGCCCCACACCGGGGCGGCCCCCAGCTTTGCCATCTGCGCCGCGCTGGTCTGCGAGCGCACCAGGGCGCTGACTGACCAGCCGCGCTGAATCAGCTTCTGCACCACCCGTTGGCCGATAAATCCACTTCCCCCGGTTACAAAGGCTTTCATGATTCCTCCGCAAGGCTCTGACTTTAATGGCCCTTCCGCCGCCGAAGGTGGAATTTGATCCATATGCAGGGGGGCGGATAGCTGTGCACCCGCAACCCCCTGCATCTGGAAACTTTCCCGGCGCAGCCGGAAGAACCCGAATGGTAGAAATTTTCCTCTAACGTTCCAATCGCCGGACGCGCTGGACGCTGATCCACAGCAGCAGCAGACTGACCAGCAGATAAAACACCACGTACGCCAACCAGGGCGAGACCATCCAGACCTCAATGCCATGCTTGATATCTATATGGGCGCTCCAAATGCCCTGCTGGTCGAGCAGGGCCGCTTCGGTGGCAATCAGGGCCGCTCCGGGGTTGATTGACACCAGCGCCCAACCCAGGTAGACCAGGAAGATCTGGGCGGCTGTGGAAAAGCTCTGATTGCCGGCGCCCATCGATACCCCCAGCAGGCTGATGGTGAACAGCATCACCATCGGCAGGCCGAATACGAGCAAGATGGCGAAGGCATAGGCCAGGACGGTGGAAAACAGGGTGCGTTGAGTCAGGCTGGAGAAGAACATCCCCACCGCGCAGAAGGCGATGGCTGTCGTCAGCAGCGTGAGCAGGGCGATGATGATCTCCTGCGGCAGCACCCCGCCCACCAGGAAGGCCGGGCTGAGCAGCGGCAGCGACGTGAACAACAGCAGCAGGATAAAAATCAGGCCCGACAGATATTTGCCGCTCACCAGGGCCGCCGGGCGCAGCAGGGTCACGCGCAGCAGGTCGTAGGTCTGGCGTTCATGTTCGTTGGCAATCGCCCCGGCGGTCAGGGCCGGGGCGGTAAAGCTAATCATCACCAGTTCCAGCCCCACCAGCATCCAGAACAGCGCTTTGCCGAAGATTCGGCGCTGCTCGAGGTTGCTGCTCAAGCGGATCGACGCGCCCACCGTCAGGTAAGCCAGGCCGATCATTAACCCCAGGGCCGCCAGGTGGGCCGTGACCAGGATAAACGCCCGCCAGCCGCGCATGCGGGTGCGAGTCTCTTTGACAATCACCGGGTTGGTCCAGGCTTGCTCGATCCAGCCCGGCAGGCGTAGTTTCAGGCTTGTTTTCATGACACGACCCCCTGGGTGGCGCGCAGGAATACTTCTTCCAGATCGCGTTGATCTTCGTTGAAATGCAAAACCGGCACGCCCTGCTGCACCAGACCGCCCAGGATGGCGCTCAGGGCGCGGTCTTCGCCGGTGTATTCAAAGGCCAGTTTGAGGCGCTCGCTGCGCCGGCCATCGGGCTGCCGGGCGGGGCCGGGCTGCCGGGCGGGGCCGGGTTCCCCATCTGCGGCGGTTTCCGGCGCGCTTTCATCCGGCGTTTGAGCCGGCATTTCAGGCGGGACGCCATTCAAGACCTCCACGCTTTCCACCCCAGCCTGGGCGCTCAGGAACTGGCGGGCGACCTCCAACCCGTCTAGCAGAATCACCTCCACCCGGCGGCGCGGCATAAGCTGAAGATGCAGTTCTTCCAGCGTTCCCAGGGCGGCTAACTGTCCAGCCTCCAAGATCGCCACCCGGTTGCAAATCTCGGCCACATCGGCCAGGATATGGGTGCTAAAAAAGACCGTTTTGCCCATGTGAGCCAGCTCTAGCAGCAGCGCGCGGATCTCAACCCGCGCCCGCGGGTCCAGCCCGGAGGCCGGTTCATCCAGCAGCAGCACCTGCGGATCGTGGATCAGGGCCCGGGCCAGGCTGAGGCGCTGCTTCATGCCGCGCGAGAGCTTGTCCACCGGGTCATTGTGACGGTGAGCCAGGTCGACCAGTTCCAACAGGCCCCGAATCAGGGCCGGGCGTTTGCTGACTGGCAGGTGATAACACCCGGCAAAGAAATCCAGATATTCCCAGACCTGCAATTCGGGGTAAACGCCAAAGAAATCGGGCATGTAGCCGATCAGGCGGCGTATTTCTTCGGGTTGGCGGGCCACCGAGCGACCGTCGATCAGGGCCTCGCCCTCGCTGGGTTGGAGCAGCCCGGCAATAATGCGCAGGGTGCTGGTCTTTCCGGCGCCGTTCGGCCCTACAAAGCCGAACACCTCGCCTGGTTGGACGCTAAACGACAGCCGGTCCACCGCTAAACGCTGGCCGTAGCGTTTGGTGAGCTGGCGCAGTTCGATGGCGGGAGTTTGCATGGGGGGTATTATAATTCAAACATGAGCCAACCTTCAGACGCCCCCGTGCTGCTCGGCTTCGTAGCCGACCTGATGCTGACCACGCGGATCGAAGCCGCCGCCAACCGCCTGGGTTACCGGGCGGTGTGGATTGACCGGGCGGACGACTTTGCCCCGCAGCCGGCCCCGGTTGAGACCGAGCCGCCGCCGGCCTATCCTACCGAGCCGCTCAAAGGCCCGGAAGCGCTGCTGATCGAACAGATCACCCGCCTGCGCCCGGCGCTGATGGTCTTCGACCTGGGCAACGCCGCCATTCCGTGGCGCGAGTGGCTGGCGCTGATCAAATCGGCCCCCGCCACCCGGCGCTATCCAGTGGTGTGCTTTGGGCCGCACGTAGCCGCCGAGGCCTTGCAGGCCGCTCGCTCTGCCGGGGCCGATGCGGCGCTGCCGCGTTCGCGCTTCTTTGAAGACTTGCCGGGCCTGATCGAGCGATATGCTCGCCGCATCGACCGGGCGGCCCTGCAGGACACCTGCCAGGCCCCGCTCTCGGCCAAAGCCCTCCACGGCCTGGATCTGTTCAACCAGGGCGAGTACTTCGAGGCTCATGAGTGGTTGGAAACCGCCTGGAACGAAGACCAGAGCCTGGGGCGCGATCTATACCGCGGCATTTTGCAGGTGGCGGTGGCCTATCTGCACATCCAGCGCGGCAATTACAACGGGGCGCTCAAGATGTTCCTGCGCATGCGCCAGTGGTTAGAGCCGCTGCCCGATACCTGCCGGGGGGTGGATATCGCTCGCCTGCGCCGTGACGCTGCCGAGGCTCACGCCCACCTGCTGGCCCTCGGCCCCGAACAGATTGCGCAATTCGACCGGCGGCTGTTCCGGGCGGTAGTATATCGCCCGCAGACCACGGACGACCGATGAGAGCCAGCATCCATCGCCTGTGACCGGTCGTCGCGATCTAAGTTGGTCGTTTATTCCCTCAATCCTACATCTGATCTCTCAATAATCTTATCCGAGCCGAGATTAATTCCTAATGACAGCCCGCAGCCGAGATGTTATCCTTAGCATCAGTTGAAAGCAACAATATTAACCAAGAGGTTTAGTTAAGGAGGATAACATGATTAACTTTATTATTTGGATCCTGGTCGGCGCCCTGATTGGCTGGCTTGCCAGCATGGTGATGCACACCAATGCTCGCCAGGGCTTCCTGCTGGACGTGATCGTTGGGATCGTCGGTTCGGTCCTGGCTGGCTGGATTTTGACCCCGCTGTTTGGCGGCGGCACGATCAACCAGGGTGATTTCAGCCTGAGCGGTCTGCTGATGTCGTTCCTCGGCGCGATCATCCTGCTGGCGATCGTCAACCTGTTCCGCCGCGGCGCCGTCCGCTAGACCAGGCCCCAGGGAGGTTAAAGCCGGGGGAAAAGCTAACCTCCTGAAAGCCAATCGTACCCGGTTGACGCCGTTCGGCGTCAACCGGGTACCTTGGCTTTAAGCTTCGGCGCCCAAAAGCGAGATGCGCTCAATCGTGGGGGAAGGTTGGAGGCTGAAACCGTCCAACCTTCCCCCACGATTGAAATTTCCCCGGCGAAATTGGAGCAGCCAACATTTTCCGCCTGTTCGATAGGATATAATGGGGGCGCAAATGGAAGGAGGCCCTATGGAATTCAGCCAACTGATTGCCCGGCGCTACAGCGTGCGGGCCTATAAACCTGATCCGGTAGAGCCGGAGAAATTAGAACGCATCCTCGAAGCGGCTCGCCTGGCGCCTACCGCCGCCAACCGTCAGCCCTTCCAGTTGATCGTGATCCACACCGAAAACCGCAAGAACGAATTGCAGACCATCTATCACCGCGACTGGTTCGTGCAGGCTCCGATCCTGGTTTGTGGGGTGGGGGTGGCCCGCCAGGGTTGGGTGCGCTCCGACGACCAGCGCCGTTATCTGGACGTAGATGTAGCGATTGTGATGGATCACCTGATTTTGGAAGCCACCAACCAGGGCCTGGGGACCTGCTGGATTGCGGCCTTCAACGCTAAGGCGGCCCGCAATATCCTCAATCTGCCGGATGAAGTCGATCCGCTGATTTTCACCCCGCTGGGCTACCCGGCCGACCAGCTTGGCCCCAAAGAACGCAAACCGCTGGCCGACCTGGTGCGCTACGAACGCTGGTAGTTAATAGGTGAATAGGGGCGTCCGGCGGCCCAGCCGCCGGACGCCCCTATCCATCCGTCGATTCGCGAGGAATGAATGGATTTCGTCAAGAGCATTGCTGCCCAAATTGCTATCCGCCCAGAACAGGCCGCGGCGGCCATCGAACTGCTGGACGCCGGGAACACGATCCCCTTTATCGCTCGTTATCGCAAGGAAGCGACGCATAACCTGGATGAAGAACAACTGCGCCAGGTAAGCAGCCTGATCGAAAAGCTGCGCGCTTTGGAAGAGCGCCGCCAGGCGGTGCTGCAATCTGTCGAAGAGCAGGGCAAGCTGACCCCCGAACTGCGCCAGCAGATCGAAGGCGCAGCCACGATGACCGCCCTGGAAGACCTGTACCAGCCCTATAAGCCCAAGCGCCGCACCCGGGCCAGCATCGCCCGTGAGAAGGGCTTGCAGCCGCTGGCTGATCTGGTCTTGCAGCAGGCGCGCCCGAAGGAGAGCCTGGAAGCCCTGGCCGCTCCCTATCTCAACGAACAGGTGGCAAGCGTGGCAGAAGCCTGGGCCGGGGCCAGCGACATCGTGGCTGAAACCATTAGCGACCACCCCGAAGTGCGCCGGGTGACGCGCGAGAAAGCCATGCAGTTTGCCGTCCTGCGCAGCGAAAAGATTGATGACGCGCCGGATGAAAAACTGGTATACGAACTATATTACGACTTTGAACTGCGGGTCGATAAGCTGCGCCCGCACCAGGTGTTGGCCCTCAACCGAGGCGAGGCCGAAAAGGCGCTGCGCGTCAAGCTGATTGTGCCGGAGCGCGATTGGCGCAACGCCATCGAAGCCGTATTTCGGCCCGACCCACGCTCGCCGTTGGGCCGCCTGCTGCAGGACGCCGCCGCCGACGCCGCCGACCGCCTGCTGCTGCCCGCCATCGAGCGCGATGTGCGCCGCGAGCTGGGCGAGCGCGGCGAAACCCACGCCATCAACGTGTTTGCCGAAAACTTGCGCGCTCTGTTGGGCCAGCCGCCCCTGGCCGGGCAGACCGTCTTGGGCCTCGACCCCGGTTTTCGCACCGGCTGCAAAGTGGCGGTGGTGGACCCCACTGGCAAGCTGCTGGATACGACCACCATCTACCCTCATGAGCCGCAAAAGCGTTGGGAAGAAGCCCTCAAGCAGCTTGCCCTGCTGGCGGTTAAGTATGGCGTGACCCTGATTACCATCGGCAACGGCACCGCCTCGCGCGAGACCGAGCAGTTGGCCGCTGAACTGATTGGCCGCCTGGAACAGACCCCAACGAAGAAGCTGAACCCGGTCAAGTATTTAATCGTCAACGAGGCCGGGGCCAGCGTGTACAGCGCCAGCCCACTGGCGCGGGCTGAAATGCCCGACCTGGATGTAAGCTTGCGCGGGGCGGTTTCCATCGCCCGCCGGGCGCAAGACCCGCTGGCCGAGCTGGTCAAGATCGACCCCAAATCTATTGGGGTCGGCATGTATCAACACGACGTAGACCAGAAAGCCCTGACGGCCTCGCTCACCGGGGTGGTGGAGAGCGTGGTCAACCAGGTGGGGGTAGACGCTAACACCGCCTCGCCAGCCTTGCTGACCTATGTGGCCGGGATTGGCCCCAAGCTGGCCGAGCGCATCGTAGAGCATCGCAATCAGAACGGGCCGTTCAAGAGCCGGGCAGCCCTGAAGAAGGTCAGCGGGTTGGGACCGAAGGCTTTTGAGCAATCGGCCGGTTTCCTGCGCATCCGGGATGGCGAAAACCCGCTGGACGCCAGCGCCATCCACCCGGAGAGCTACGCCATCGCCGAGAAGGTATTGCAGAAGGCCGGCCTGAGCCTGGATTCGCCCCCCGCTGAACGCAAGACCACCCTGGAGGCGTTGAAAGCCCGGCAGTCGTTGGAAAAGCTGGCCGCCGAACTGGGAACCGGCGCCCCCACCCTGGCCGATATTTTCGATCAACTGGTGCGCCCGGGCCGCGACCCGCGCCAGGATACCCCGGCCCCCATCCTGCGCAGCGACGTGCTGAAGATGGACGACCTGGTTCCCGGCATGAAGCTCAAAGGCACCGTGCGCAACGTGGTCGATTTTGGGGCGTTCGTGGATATTGGCGTAAAGCAGGACGGCCTGCTGCACCGCACCCAAATTCCATCTGGCACGCTGCTCAAGGTGGGCGACGTAATCCAGGTGGAGGTCCAGCGGGTCGAAGTCGAACGCGGCCGAATCAGCCTGGGTTGGGCGAAGTGATATAATCGGGGTAGCTCCCCACTCAACCGTGGTGGAGGTAGCTGGTGAGCTTCGCTCGCCTGGAAAGAGGGTTAATCG
>CAYQDU010000161.1:0-10019 GCA_964416275.1 uncultured Anaerolinea sp.
GCCTGCGTTTCCTACTGGGATCGCAACGACAAGACCTCCTACACCGTCTCGAAGAAAGACGGCGTGAACGCCCGCTACCTGCAATCCATCACCGACCAGTACGGCGGCATCAACAAAGACGAAGCGGTCAAGGCTGGTTACGTCATCGAAGCCGGCGATGACTGGATCAGCAAAGACGTAGACGTGCTGCTGCCCTGCGCCCTCGAAGGCCAGGTCAACGCCGAAACCGTCAAGCGCATCAGCGACCGGGTCAAGATCGTGGGCGAAGGCGCCAACGGCCCCACCACCCCCGAGGCCGACGAAGTGCTCAAGAGCCGCGGCATCTTCAATATCCCTGACTTCCTGGCCAACGCCGGCGGCGTGACCGTGTCGTACTTCGAAGGCGTCCAGAACGACATGAACTTCTACTGGACCAAAGACGAAGTGCTTCAGCGCCTCGACACCAAGATGACCCAGGCTTTCAACAGCGTTCTGGAAATGTCGGAGCGCGAGAAAGTCTACATGCGCGATGCGGCCTACATGGTCGCCATCAAGCGGGTCGTCACCGCGATGGAACTGCGCGGCTGGATCTAAGCCTCTTACAACCGTTTTCCGGCTTTGCTGGGAAAGAAGTTATCAACCCGGGTTGTCACGGAACGTAGCTCCGTGACAACCCGGGTTGGTAGAAAAATTCTCGCCTTCGCTGGAAGAATCATCCATCCAAAGTGCGGATTTATAGAATATCTATTCTGTAAATCCGCACTTGGGATTATAATTTCTCTATGCTGCTCTCGGCTGCGGTGATGCGTGTGCTGCTATTGGCCTGTATGCTGGGCATGGTGGTGCTGGCGGGGCTGTATCTGCGTGGCCAAAGGCTTTCACCGGCCCAATACCTGGCCTGGGGGGCGCTGGCG
The DNA here is from genome assembly GCA_964416275.1 of uncultured Anaerolinea sp. GTDB lineage: Bacteria > Chloroflexota > Anaerolineae > Anaerolineales > UBA4823 > RBG-16-57-11. The sequence goes on from CAYQDU010000161.1 coordinate 894, forward strand.
CTGCTGGCTCCCCTGGTCGGGCCGTTCCTGGTGATCTTGCTGCGGTCGAGAGGCGAAAAAGAAAGCCTGACGGCCCGCCAGCGCCGCCAGCGCCGCCGGCGGCGGATAGACCTGGCGGGGAATTAGCCCAACCTGGCCGCCAACTCCTGCGCCCAGGCCCGGATGGCGTCCCAATCGCGGTGATCGCCCTCCTTCCATACCCCGGCCAGAATGCTGATGCGGAACATCAGCCGGTCGCGGAGCGACTCAACCCGGCGCAGATCCAGCCCGCCGGCGAACAGGCCCTCGCTCAGCGGGCGCACCAGCGCCCGCACCGGCTGCATGAATTCGGCTACGTGGGGGCGGTACTGCTCGCCATTCTTCATTGCCAGGGTCATGCACACCAGGAAGGCCGCAAAGGGTTTGCGGCTCAACGCGGCCCGATTATCCTGGACAAACTGGAGCGCCTCTGGCAGCCATTGGCTGCCGCGGATGCCGCTGCCTGCCACCACCGCCCGGTAGGGGGTCAGGTCGGAGACGGCTTGCATGGGCAATGTCTCGGCTGGCGCGCCGCATTCGGTCAGGGTTTTTCCAATGGCCTCGGCCACGCCCTGGGTGTAACCGGCGCGGCTGGCGTATGCAACTAAGATTTTTCCATCCATGTTTTGCTAACCCAACCTTTATACATTTGACGACAGACCATCTCCCAGGCGTTGTTGCCCAGGGCCATCACCAGGGCGGCTCCCACAGGAACCCCGGCTTGGTAGCGCGCTTTCGGGTGGGGGGCTTCGATGGCCTGTTGGATCACCTGCGAGACCACCTCTGGCCCCGGTTCGTTGCGGCGCATCCCGTCGGAGGCTTGCTGATATTCCCGATACAGCGCCCGGTAAGGCGAATCGGGGGCCGAGAGGGTGGCCTGGGCCAGGGCGTTGACGGTCTGGTCGAAATGAGTCTTGATCGCTCCCGGCTCGATCAACGTCACCCGGATGTCGAACGGCTCCAGTTCCAGGCGCAGCGCGTCGCTCAGGGCTTCCAAGGCGAACTTGGTGGCCGAGTAGGGCCCGTTCACCGGGGTCGCCAGCTTGCCTGCAATCGAGCCGACGTTGACAATGCACCCCCCGCCCTGGCGGCGCATATGTGGAGCAACAGCCTGGATCATGCGCAGCACTCCAAACACGTTGACGTCGAACATCTGCTGGACGTCATCCAGGGGAACTTCCTCCAGCGCCCCCACCAGGGCATACCCGGCGTTGTTCACCAACACGTCCAGGCGGCCGAATTGATCCAGGGCGCAGGTCAGGGCCTGCTCAATGGAGGCCGGTTGAGTCACGTCCAGGGGCAGCCTCAAAGCGGCCGGCGTCTCAGCCAGGGTATCCACCCGGCGGGCGGTGGCGATGACGGAATAGCCGGCCTGGGTCAGCCGACCTGCCAGGTCGCGCCCGATGCCGGTCGAACAGCCAGTAATCAGCACTACTTGCGACATAGGCGAACTCCTTAGCGGCTCAATTGAAACAGCCGCCGGGCGGTTAAAACGAACCAGGCCAGGCTGAGCAGCCCGCCGACCATGCCCAGAATCAGGGCGGCGGTGTAAGCGCGGGGGATAAAGGTGGCCCACAGGGTGAAGACCGCCAGGCAAGCAAAACCGGCCAGCCCCAGCCAGCCGTTCAGGCGGCTGAATACGCCCCCGCGCAGCATCACCAGGGCCATCAGCAGGTTGGCAGTTTCGATGAAGGCAAAACCCAGGAATGCGCCGGGGGCGAAGTCTTCACCGCGCGCCAGCAGGGTTTGCCCGGCTGCGGCCAGCAGCGCCTTTTCGGCTTCGGGGGCGGCGGCGTACTGCTGGCTGATGTGCAGCATGGGCAGGGCGGCGTTATGCGCCAGGTACATAGCTGTGCCGATGGCGAACAGCAGCAGGGCCAGCCCGGCCGCGGCCGGGCTGATCTGGCGATGGGCGCCAAACAGGGCCAGGAACAGCGGAATGGTCAGGCTGGTGTAGATCAGATTCAGCAGCCCCAGCCCATACAGCCCCAGAAAGGCGTGGCTTTGGAATAGCTGGAACCAGGCGTAGACCGTGCCTTTGCCGGGTTCAGGGATGGCGCTGCCGGCCAGGTTGGCGATGACCACATCCAGCAGGGTGAAGCCGGCCGCCAGCAGGGCCGCCGCCGCGCCGATCCGATCCAGGGCGCGCCAGGAAGTGCTGCAATCTGGGGCGGGTGAGGTCATGGGCCCACCTGTGGCTGCTGGCGGCGGACGGTGAAGCGGGCAGCGATCCGCTCGAGGATGGAGGTGGGAAAGTTCTGGCGCATCATCCACAGCGGGGCAACGGCTACGCTGGGCATCATCAGCCCTTCGGGGCCAATCCAGGCGATCAGCAGGCAGAACAGCGCCCCCAGCCCCAGGCCCAGCCGCGCCCAGCGGCCTTTGTGCAGGGTCAGCAGGCCCACTGCCGTCTCGAAGGCGATCAGCCCCAGGATGAACAGCACCGGGTTCCAGGGCAGGATCGTGGTAAAGAACCAGCGGTAAAAGGGGATATAGGCGTTAGCCCCGGCAGCGATGTACAGTTTGGGGTCTGCCAGCATCATCGGAAAGTTCACCGCCCAGGCCATGAGCAGAAAGAACACTCCAAAGACCACCCGCCCGGCTTGCGGCTTGAAGATCGCCAGAACCAGCAGGATCAGGGCAAACGATAGGATAACTGTAACCGGATTAATCAGCGACACGCGCAGTTCCTCTCAGCCTTTCAGGCGCTTGCGAATTTCGGCTCTTCCGCCGAAGGCGGGAATTTTTTTTCGATTTTTGGGAAAATGGGCGGCGTAGCCGCCCATTTTCCCAAAAATCGTCCCTCTTTCCCGGCCAGGCCGGGAGAGCCCGAATTTCTTTGACCGCGTTTTTCCCAGCGCGGCGTGCCCGCACTGCCTGGCTGTCAACAACTGAGCCTCGTCGGCTGGTCGTGGCATAGAAACGTTTCTCGTTTATCGTAAACACGGCTTTAAAATATTTTACTCCCGATTGGATTTCCTGTTGGGAATTGCCCAGCCAATGACCTAACTTTAACCGGGCGCGGTAGGTGCGCAGCGACTCCGCGCGGGGGACCGCCCTGCTGCTTCTCCCACCGATAGAATTTTCCCGGCCCAGCCAGAATTGGTTCTTCCGGCTTCGCCGGGAAAATTTCTCTATTGGGGGGTTGCGGGTGACGTAGTCACCCGCAACCCCCCCCCAATAGAAAGCAAATCCCGCTTTTGGCGAAGAGCATCTTCTTAAAAGGATGCTCGGGGAGCGCCATGCCTGCTCCACGGTTTAATGGATGGTACCGGAAGAGGCGTAAAACGGGCGCGGGTGGTACAATATTTTGCCAGGGTTGGGAGTCTGGCGACGATGACCGCAATTTCTGAAGCGCAGCCCCTGTTCGATCTGCAAGCCGTGCGCCACGTGTACGCCGGGCCGACGCCGGTGGAAGCGCTGCGCGGCGTTGACCTGCGCATTTACCCCGGCCAATACGTAGCGTTGATTGGGGCCAATGGATCGGGCAAATCGACCCTGGCGCGCCACCTGAACGGGCTGCTTCAGCCCACCGCCGGGACGGTGCGCGTGGCCGGGCAAACCACCCAGGCCGCCAACCTGCCCGCTATCCGCCGGGCGGTGCAGATGGTCTTTCAGCAGCCCGATTCGCAGATCATCGCCACCAGTGTAGATGAAGACGTGGCCTTTGGGCTGGAGAATTTCGGCTGGCCGGCGGCCGATATGCCGCGCCAGGTGCAGGAAGCTCTGGAAACGGTGGGCCTGTGGGAGCAGCGCTCCCGCTCGCCGCACATGCTCTCGGCCGGGCAGAAACAGCGCCTGGCCCTGGCCGGGGCGATTGCCCTGCGCCCGCAGGCCCTGGTGCTGGACGAAGCCACCGCTATGCTCGACCCGGCCGGCCGGGCGGCCTTGCTTGAAACGCTGCGCCAGCTGCACCGCCAGGGGATGACCCTGGTGACGATCACCCACGAGATGGACGAGGCGGCCGAAGCCGGGCGGGTGATCGTGCTGCACCAGGGTCGGGTAGCGCTGGATGGCCCGCCGCGGGAGGTCTTTAGCCAGGCCGACGAACTGCGCCGCCTGGGGCTGGGCCTGCCGCCCCTGGCCGATCTCTCGCTGCGCCTGGGGCTGCCGGTGCGCCTGACCCTGGATGATTTACTGGCGGCCCTGGGCTGCGGGCCGGGAGGCTGCGAAGCGCTGCCTGCCTCAGATGTGCCCCTGGCCCCAATCCAACCCATCGCTGCGCCGATCATCGACATCCAGGGCCTGCACCACGCCTATCTGCGCGGCACGCCGCTGGCTTCGCCCTCCCTGCACGGCGTCGATTTGCAGGTTGAGGCTGGGGCTATCGTCGGTCTCATTGGGCAGACCGGTTCAGGCAAATCGACCCTGATGCAGCATTTGAACGGGCTGGCCCGCCCGCAGGTTGGGCGGGTGGTGGTCGACGGCATCGACTGGTCGAACCCGGCTCTGGATGTGCGGGCGGCTCGCCAGCGGGTGGGCCTGCTGTTCCAACAGCCCGAAGACCAGTTGTTCGAGCGCTATGTGGGCGACGACGTAGCCTTCGGCCCGCGCCAGATGAAGCTGGCCCCGGATGAAGTGCGCCGCCGCGTCCAGGCCGCCATGGAAGCCGTGGGGCTGCCGTTCGAGGCTTTCAAAGATCGCCTGACGCAGTCGCTTTCCGGCGGCGAGCAGCGCCGGGCGGCCCTGGCTGGCGCGCTGGCCCTGGAGCCGCACGTCCTGGCGGCCGACGAACCCACCGCCGGGCTGGATCCGCGCGGCCGGGCGCAGATCATCGAGATTTTCCGCCGCATCCACGGCGAAGGCACGACCCTGCTGGTGGCCTCACATCGCATGGACGACATCCTGGCCCTGTGTGATACCGTGGCGGCCCTGCGCGATGGCCGGGTGGCCGCAGCTGGCCCTACCCGCCAGGTGTTGAGCCGCCCGGAGGCGTTGGCCCGTCACGGCCTGCCCGTGCTGCCGCTGGCTGTTGTGGCAGCCCGCTTGCGTCAGCAGGGCTGGCCGGTGCCGCCCGATGCCCTCACCGTGGCCGAGATTGCCGCCGGTATGAAGGTTTCAGCGAGGTAAATTTTGGAAGACCTGGAGCTGATGCGCCACATCACCATCGGGCAGTATCTGCCCACCGGGTCGATTCTGCATCATCTCGACCCGCGCGCCAAGATCGTGGGGCTGGGGCTGCTGATCCTGGCGGCGGCGTTTTGCCCCAGCGCGGCCGGGCTGGTGGCCTTGTTGGGCGTAGTGATTGGGCTGGCGCTGCTGTCGCGCGTTCCGCTGGGGTTTGCCGCCGGTGGGCTGCGCCCGGCCCTGCCGATTTTGCTGGTCATCGCCCTGCTGCAACTGCTGTCTGGCTGGGGCGGGTCTATCGGCCAGACCTGCTCGCCCTTGTGGAGCTGGTGGGTCTTTCGCCTCACCGGCTGCTCGATCCTGGCCGTGCTGGCGATGCTGCTGCGCCTGGTATGCCTGATTTTTTTGACCGGCCTGCTGACCATGACCAGCACCATTTCGGAACTGACTCACGGGCTGGAAAGCCTGCTGCATCCGTTTCAACGCCTGGGGCTGCCGGCCCACGAACTGGCCCTGGTCTTCACCATTGCCCTGCGCTTTGTGCCGTCGCTGGCTGAAGAGCTGGAGAAGCTGCTCAAGGCCCAGGCGGCGCGGGGGGCCGATATTCGCCTGGGAGCCAACCCGGTGCAGCGGGCGCGCCAGTTCTTGCCGGTGCTGATCCCCCTGTTCCTGACCACCCTGCGGCGGGCCGAGACGTTGGGCGAAGCGATGGAAGCGCGCGGCTACCTGCCTGGCCAGGCTCGCAGCCGCTATGTGCAGTTGCAAGCTACGCTGGCCGATGGGCTGGCGCTGCTTGCGGTGGTGGTCATCGTCGCCGGGTTATTCCTGATTCCCTTCCCGGCTGTCGACGCCGCAGCGCTGGCGTTACTGGGCTGAACGACCGGATATTCGCTCGAGATGTGAAGAGGAGTTTGCAATGAAACTTTCGATCCGTCAGATTGTCGTCTCTGGACTATTGGGTGCGGTTACGATTGTGCTGGGAGTAACTCGCCTGGGCTTTATCGGTCCATTCCCGCCTCTCATTATGGTCAGCGCCACGATCTTGCAGATCCCGGCGATCATCGCCGGGGTGCTGGAAGGCCCACTGGCGGGCCTGCTGGTGGGGCTGATCTTTGGCCTATCAAGCTGGCTGCAGGCCCCCACCGAACAGCCGCCGGTGAACCTGTGGTTCAGCAATCCGCTAGTATCGCTCTTGCCGCGCATCTTCATCGGCGTGACCGCCGCCTATACCTACCAGGCGCTGCGTAAATCGAACGAATATGTGGCTCTGGGGGCGGCCGCGGTGGTCGGCACGCTCACCAACACCATCCTGGTGGTGGGGATGATCATCCTGATGGGCTACGCCCCGGCGGCGGGGATCATTCCGGCGGTTCTGCCCAACTCGATCGCCGAGCTGGTGGTGGCGGTTATCATTGTGATCGCCGTGACGGCGGCCTGGAAGGGCCTGGCGATGGGCCGCAAGCAAGGTTCAACCGTTTAGACGGGCGGCGAGGCGTTTATGCTCCTATGTATCGACATTGGCAATACAAATATCAAGCTGGGTCTGTTCGCCGGCGACCATCTGCGCGCTCACTGGCGCATCGCCACCGAACGCAGCCGGTTGGCTGATGAGTACGCCATGCTGCTGCTCAACCTGCTGCAGGCTGGCGGCTTCGGGCTATCCGACGTGAATGGCTGCGTAATTACTTCGGTCGTCCCTGCTTTGAGCCAGGAGTTTGTCGCCATGACCCGCCGCTACCTGGGGGTTGAGCCATTGGTGATTGGGCCGGAAACTTCCACTGGAATGCCGGTGCATACCGATTTCCCGGCCGAGGTCGGCCCCGATCTGATCGTCAACGCGGCAGCGGCGCGCCATCTATATGGCGCGCCGGTGATCGTGATCGGTTTTGGTACGGCTACCACCTTCAGCGTAGTATCGGTCGAAGGCAATTTCGAGGGCGTGGCGATTGCGCCAGGGGTTGGGGCCGGGGCCGAGGCCCTGTTCCGCTTTGCGGCCCGCCTGCCGCAGGTAGAACTGGCCCGCCCGCCGCATGCCACCGGCAAGAATACGATCCACTCCATGCAGTCGGGGCTGATCTTCGGTTTTGCCGGGCTGGTGGAAGGGCTGGTGCGCCGTCTGCGGGCCGAATGGGGCCAGCAGGCCCGCGTCATCGCCACCGGCGGCCTGGCCGGGCTGATCGCCGCCGAAACCGAGGTGATCGAAGTGGTAGAGCCGGAACTGACGTTGATCGGTTTGCGGCTGCTGTACGAACGGCAGCAGCCATAGCGCGCTTTACGCCAGCGGCGCCCGCTGCTGGCGTAAAGCGCCTGTCATCCTTATTTGGCCTGGTCGACTGCGGCCTGCAGGGCGGTTTTGATGGTCGAGAATTCCAGCCCTTGCCCGGTCACATAATCTTTCACGCTCATGGAGGCGGCGGGTAAGCGACCGCCGATAACCTGTTCGATGGCGGCCGGGGTTACACCCCAATCCAGAATTTCCTGGAAGGTGGTCTTGCCGGTGATGGTGCGCGCCGGGGCCGCATGGGGGGTGGGGCTGGCCGCCGCGGCTGGCTGAACGACCTGCGGTAGAGCGGTTGCCGTTGGCTGTGGGGCAGCGGCCGGCTGGTCGGTTTCGCCCCGGCTTTTCAACCATTCGCGCAGCAGAGTCACGTCGAAAGTTTCGCTTTCCAGGTCTTTCAACGCAGTAGAAGGGGCGGTGTCGCCTGGCAGATCGAAGTGCCGCAAGAGTTCGTCCAACGGCACGCCATATGTGGCGCTGATCTGTTCCAGGCTCATCCAGCCCTTGATGCTGTTTACATCGCTGCTGTCTGGCATCACCGCCTGACCATCGCCGGTGACTTTGCCGGAGGTGGACCAGACCCCAGCCGAGCGAAACCCAACAATAACGCCCAGGAAAATTCCCAGAACCAGCAAGCCATAGACCAATGGATTAAGACGCATAGGATCGCTCCTTCTCTATTTCTTTTCGATCAGAAAAGACTTTTATAGCTCTTCCGCCGAAGGCAGGAATTTTTCTATCTTTGGGGGAAAATGTGTGGCTTCGCCACACATTTTCCCCCAAAGAGAATCTCGAGAGCCACTTTCATTTTGCCAGAGGCAGGCCGATTTTGACTTCCAGCGCGCCTTCGCGCGGGCAAGCGCCCACACATTCCAGGCAGGTGATGCAGTCGGCGCTCTGGATGGTGTTTGCAGTATGCACCGGCAGCCCCATCGGACAGGCAGTGGTGCAGATTTTACACACTTTGCAGGCTTGCGCTTCGCGCTGCAGGTATGCCGGGCTGAATTTGCCCAGCAGGCCGCTGGCGGCTCCCAGGGGACAGGCATAGCGGCACCAGGGCCGTTCGACAAAGAAGGACGCGATCAACGTCGCCCCCAGCACAACCGCGCCCGGCGTGAAGCTGAACTCGGCAATGTTAATCAGGGCCGACCAGGGATCGTAATCGCGAAAGACCATCACACCATACACCGCCGCGCCGATCACCGCCCAGGCCAGCACCAGGTACTTAACCAGGCGCAGGTAGCGATCCAGGAAGGCCAGCCGTTCGCCCTGGGCCTGTACGTTTCTCATCCACCGTCGAAAGGCCGGGAAACGTTTTTGCAAGACTGCCCGCAGGTTGGCTACCAGGTCTTGTAAAAAGCCCAGCGGACAGATCCAGCCGCAGAACGCAGAACGCGCCAGGAAGGCTGTAACCAACACAGCCACCAGGATAACCAGGTTCGAGAGATGCGTATGCGAGACAAAACTGCCGCCGCTGGATAGATACCGATACAAGGTCTCCAATCCGCCAAACGGACAATAGGCTTCGGGCGAGGCGGTGAGGTTGGCGCTGCTCTCACCCACCATCACATGGATGACGGCGGTGTAGAGAATGAATAACGCGAAGCCGAGCTGGATTGCCCGCCGGAAAGTCTGGTGGGTCAGAAAAGCCTTCCAACCGCTTAGACGTGGTTTGATCCGTGGGTTGGGTTGCAGCGCAGGTTGCACAGACATAGAACGACTCCTTCGGAATGGATGGAAGGAATCTTAACAACCAAGTTTGT
>CAYQDU010000162.1:0-9978 GCA_964416275.1 uncultured Anaerolinea sp.
CCTACGTTCCAGATTTTCTCCCTATTTTTGCAGGAAAGGGCTGAGCAGTTACCCCGGATCGAATATAAGGATTAATCCTCATGGAGCCTCGCGCCTATATCAACCAACAGCTTCCCGCCGCGCTGGACTTCCTGCGCCAGATGGTAGACATAAACACCTTCACCGCCAACGCCGCCGGAGTGAACCAACTGGCCGACCTGACCGCCGGGGCCTTTGCCCCGTTGGGCCTGCAGGCCGAGTTCGTCCCTTCTATCAACCCAACCTTTGGTAAGCACCTGTTCCTCTCCAACCATCCGGCCACGTTTGCCGGGCCTTCAATCGGGTTGATCTCGCATATCGACACGGTATTCCCGCCGGAAGAAGAGGCCGCCAACGATTTCCACTGGCAGCCGGAGGGCGACCGCATCTACGGCCCCGGCACATACGACATCAAGGGCGGCACGGCCATGATCTGGCTGGTATTGGAGGCGCTCAAGGCTCTGCACCCCCAAACCTTCGAGCGGGTGCGCTGGCTGGTCTGCCTGGATGCATCCGAAGAAACCCTATCTGACGATTTCGGGCGGCTGTGCAGCCAGCGCCTGCCGCCAGAGCGCACCCTGGCCGCCCTGGTATACGAGGGCGGTACACCGGCCCCTAACGGGTGGCCGCTGGTGGTAGCTCGCAAGGGCCGGGCGGAATTTCGCCTGACGGCCACCGGGCGCGGGGCGCACGCCGGGAACCACCACGATCAGGGCGCCAACGCCATCGTGCAGATGGCGCACACCATCCTGAAAATTGCCTCCTTCACCGACTACCCCCAGAAGGTCACCTTCACCCCTGGCGTAATCCGGGGCGGCAGTGTAGTCAATCGCGTCCCCCAAATGGCCGAGCTGCTGGTCGAGATGCGCGCCTTCGACCCGGCGGTATTCGAAGCCGGCTTCCAGAAGATGCTGGCCCTGGATGGCGCCTCCGACCTGAGCAGCGCCGACGGCTTTCCCACCCAGGTGCACGTAGAAATGCTGGCCCGCAACGCGCCCTGGCCGCCCAACCCAGATACCCAACGCTTATATGATTTGTGGAGCGCCGCGGCGGCCGGGCATGGCCTGACCACGCTGCAAGAGCAGCGCGGCGGGCTCTCGGATGGCAACCTGCTCTGGGAGCGCTACCCCGTGTTGGACGGCCTGGGGCCGTCTGGCGATAATGCCCACTGCTCGGAGCGCAGCGCCGACGGCAGCAAGCTGCCGGAGTACGTCCTGCCTGGCTCGTTCCTGCCCAAAGCCCTGATGAATATCAGCGCCCTGCTCAAGCTGACCCAGGAAGAGGCGGGCTGAAAAGGCGGCCGCCATGCGCGAAAACCTGACCCAACCCATCGAAGATTACCTCAAGGCGATCTACCAGATCACGCGCGAGCAGCCGCGCGCCTCCACCAACCAGGTGGCTGAGGTGCTCAAAGTGACCCCCGCTTCCGTCACCGGGATGATCAAAAAGCTGGCCGAAACCACCCCCCCCCTGGTGATCTATCATCGCCACCACGGGGTCGAACTGACCCCGCAAGGCGAACTGGTGGCGCTAGAAATTCTGCGCCATCACCGCCTGCTAGAGATGTTCCTGCACCAGATCCTGGGCTATGACTGGGACGAGGTGCATAACGAAGCCGATCAACTAGAGCATTTCATTTCCGAGAAGTTCGAAGAGCGTATCTCGCAGGTCCTGGGCAATCCCCTGCACGACCCGCACGGCGACCCCATCCCCAGCCGCGAACTGCATATGCCGGAAACAACCCATCAGCGGCTGTTCGACTTGCGCCCGCCGGCCAAGGGCGTAGTAGCCCGGGTGAACAGCGCCGACCCGGCCCTGCTGCGTCACCTGGCCGCGCTGGGCCTGACGCCCGGCAGCCGCTTCAACCTGCTGGATTTTTCGCCCTTCGATGAGAATATGACGCTGCAAATCATTGGTCGGTACCAGCCCGTTGTCCTGGGGCCAACCATCACCCGCCATGTATATACGGATGAATGAACCTTCCAGCCTGGCGCGGTACCACCCTACGACACTGTGGGCAAGTATGGCGCTCTCCTAACTTGGGGTTTGCCGATGGCTTCGCCATCGGCAAACCCCACAGGCTAACGAATTACACAGGTAGCCTGCGACTCGCCGCCGGGGCCGTCTGCAATCAGAGTATATACCACCGGGTCGCTGCGGTCGGGGCAATCGCGCAGCGAGCTGATCGCCTCTGCGCCGCTCCACAGTAATTCGCCGTTGCGCAGGACAATCAGCAGCGAGCTGCGCCCGCGCACATCCCATTCCAACACGATACAAGCAGTAGGGGTCTCCAGCCCGGCTCGGCGCGGCCGGAAAATCTTGATCTCCGGCGGCGCATAGGGCGCCACCTCCACCCGCACACGATAAATCTCGACCGAGTCATCGCCGCGCACCACCCGCAGTTCGTAGGTGGTGCTGCGAGCGGGCATATCGTAGACGCTGCCCTGGGGCCGGGTGGGATAGCGCCGCCAGTCCTGGCCGAAGCGGTAGAAATACACCTCCCGCGCCCCCGCCACATTCCACGAAAGCGTAGTGCGCTCGTCAGGCTGGATAACTTCCGGGTAGGCCCGCAGGGCCACCCCCGGCGGCAGGCTGGGAACAGGCGCATCCAGGGCCGCCAAGCGCACCGTCAAAGGCTCGCCGCCAGTTACAGCCACGACCTGGCCGCGCCCATTCACCAGCTCCCAGGCCAGGGTATGCAGCCCCGGCTGGAGCGGCGCGCGGAACGTCACCGCCAGATCGAGGGTCTCGCCAGGCGGCACGCGCTGCTCCAGCGGATAGACCAGCTCGCCGCCGGCCAGAACCAGACTGTAGGACGTGTCCCAAAGGCAGGTTCCAGTGTTGCGCACCCGCCAACCGGCCTGGCCGGGCGCGCCGGCGGGCAGCGCCGGTGGGGCCGCCGGGCCAGTCTGAGCCAGGTCGAGACGCAGCAGCACGGTTAGCTCGTCTCGGCAGATGGTAGGCGTGGAGGTGAAGGTCGCAGTAGGGCGCGGGCTGGGCGAAGGGGTGGGCGTGGGGGATGGAGTTAGCGTGAAAGTCGGCGCGGCCCTGACGGTTGGGGCTGGCGTGGTTGCGGGCGCATGCGGGGGCGCAACGCGCCCACACCCGGCCAATACTACGCCGGCTACCATCAGACACAGCCGCGCCCGGCGGCGCGCCAGAAAATGCAGAATGGGCATGGCTGGATTATAATCCCTGCGAGAAGTGTGCTTCAATTGCAAAGGAATAGCTCTTCCGCCGAAGGCGGGGTTTGACCGATATTTGGGGGATACTGCGTGGCTGCGCCACGCAGTATCCCCAATAGCAAAAATTATTCAGAACAGGCTGCAAGCAATTATGAACCCACCCAACGCATGGACCCCATCCGGTTATCAGCAGGCGCGCCAGGAACACTGGGACGGCGTGGCGGAAAAGATGCGCGCCTGGAAGGGCCTGGGTGGCTATTATCAGACCCGCTTGAGCGAAGACTATCAATTTCTGGTCCCGCCCGGCCTGCGAGTGTTGGAAGTGGGCTGCGGGCAGGGCGACCTGCTTGCAGCTCTGCGTCCCGCCCTGGGCGTGGGGGTCGATTTCTCGCCTAAGATGCTTGAGCTGGCCCGCCAACGCCACCCGGAGCTGCGCTTCATCCAGGCCGACGCTCACCAGCTCCACCTGGATGAAACCTTTGACGTCATTCTCCTCTCGGACCTGGTGAACGATCTGTGGGACGTACAGGCGGCGTTAGAAAACCTGCATCGCCTGAGCCATCCCCGCACCCGGCTCATCTTGAACACCTACAGCCGGGTATGGGAGCTGCCGCTCAAAGCGGCCCAAAAGCTGGGCCTGAGCAAGCCCAACCTGGAACAAAGCTGGCTGACGGTGGAAGACCTGGCAAACCTGCTGGCGCTGACCGGGTTCGAGGTCATCAAGACCGAGCAGGACATCCTGTTTCCCTTCGGCCTGCCGCTGATTTCCAGCCTGTCAAACCGCTTTCTGGTGAAGCTCTGGCCGCTCAAACACCTGGCCCTGACCAATTTTATCGTGGCTCGCCCACAGCCGGGGTCGCTGCATCGGCCAGACGCCCCGCCGCCGGTGGTATCGGTGATCGTCCCGGCCCGCAACGAGGCCGGCAACATCCCCGCCATCTTCGCCCGCCTTCCCGAGATGGGCGGCGGAACCGAGATCGTTTTCGTGGAGGGCCATTCCCGCGACGATACCTACGCCGCTATCGAGACAGCTATGCGCAGCCATCCAGAGCGGCGCTGCAAGCTCTTCAAACAGACCGGCAAAGGTAAGGGTGACGCGGTCCGGCTGGGTTTCGAGCAGGCCGAGGGCGAGGTCTTGATGATCCTGGACGCCGACCTGACCGTTCCCCCAGAAGACCTGCCCCGCTTCTACGCCGCCCTTGAGCAGGACAAGGGTGAGATGATTAACGGGGTGCGCCTGGTCTACCCCACCGAGCAGCAGGCCATGCGCTTTCTGAACATGCTGGGCAACAAATTCTTCAGCCTGGCCTTCTCCTGGCTGCTGAATCAACCCATCAAAGATACGCTGTGCGGCACCAAAGTGCTGCGTAAAACGGACTACCAGGCTATCGCCGCCAACCGCAGCTACTTTGGCGATTTCGACCCCTTCGGTGATTTCGACCTGCTGTTTGGGGCGGCCAAGCTGGGTTTGAAGATCGTCGATCTGCCCATCCGTTACCGCAGCCGCACGTATGGGACGACCAACATCGACCGCTGGCGGCACGGCTGGCTGCTGCTGCGCATGGTGGCCTTCGCCGCCCGGCGGCTTAAATTCACCTGAACCGGGCGGCGTTTTCCATGCTCAAGACCCTGTTGGAACACCCCCTGACCCGCGGCTTACCCCTGGACGCTCCCGAAACTACTCGCCTGCGCCGGGAGATCATCCTGTCCAAGCCGTTCCTGCGCCGCATCTACCAGGAATGGTATGCCTTCCTGTCCGACGCGCTGCCGGCCGGGTTGAGCGGGCCGGTGCTGGAACTTGGCTCAGGCGGCGGCTTCTTGGAGCAGGTGATTCCCGGCCTGATTACATCCGACATTCTGCCTGTGGCGGGCCTCGACCTGGCGCTGGACGGGCGGCGGCTGCCTTTTGCCGCCGCCGCGCTGCGCGGGATTGTGTTCACCAACGTGTTTCACCATATCCCCCAGCCGGCGGCGTTCCTGGCTGAGGCCGCCCGCTGCATCCAGCCGGGCGGCGTGGTGGCGATGGTGGAACCCTGGGCCAGCCCCTGGTCGGAATGGGTCTACACCCGCCTGCACGACGAGCCGTTCGACCCGCGGGCCGCGGCCTGGGAGTTCCCAGAGCGCGGCCCGCTTTCGGGCTCGAACCAGGCTTTGCCGTGGATCGTGTTCGAGCGCGACCGGGCGCGCTTCACCGCCGAGTTCCCGGCCTGGAAGATCCGTCAGATGACGCCCTGCCTGCCCTTCCGCTACCTGCTTTCGGGCGGAGTTTCGCTGCGCAGCCTGGCCCCCGGCTGGACGTTCCCAGCCTGGCGGCGGGTCGAGCGCCTGCTGCAGCCCTGGGTGGGCCGCCTGGGCATGTTCGCCCAGATCGTGCTGGAAAAAGTCAATCCGTAACCGCCCGGCGAGCCTGCTCCCGGCCCTGCTCGGTGAGCAACAGGTGCGCTCCTACCGGCTGCACCCAGCCGCGGGCCGCCGCCCGGCGCACCACCCCGGCGGCGAACTCCGGCGGCCAGCGCAGGTGATCGCTCAGGTGGGCCACCTGGCTCTCCTGCCCGGCTTCCGGCAGCCCTTCGTGGTTGAACAGGTGGATCGCCAGCATGGTCTGGGCGAAGTCCCAGCGCTGGCGGGCGCGGCGGCGGGCCAGGGCCAGCAGGCCGCGCTGTGGGGCCAGCAGAAAGGCCAACAGGAAGATGACCCCGCTCATGGTCGCCATCGACCCGGCAATCGAGGCGTCCAGGGCGTGGGCCAGGGCATACCCAGATAGGGCGCTCAGCCCGCCCAGCAGGGCGCTCAGGCCCAACATGCGCGGCAGCCGGTCGGTGAGCAGGTAGGCTGCCGCGGCCGGCGTAATCATCAGAGCCACCACCAGCACTGAGCCTACGATGTCAAAGGCTGCTACCACTGTCAGCGAGACCAGGCCCATCAGAGCATAGTGCAGCAGCCCGGGTAGAAAGCCCAGGGCGGCCGCCAATCCGGCGTCGAAGGTAGATAGTTTCATCTCCTTGTAGAACACCCCGATAAACAGCAGGTTGATGAGCAGGATGCCGCCCATTCGATACAAGCCGCGCGGCCCCACGTCCACCCCGCCGATCAGCAGCCGGTCGAAGGGGGCAAAGGCCAGCTCGCCCACCAGCACCGCATCGGTGTCGAGGTGGACGTTCCCGGCGTAACGCGAGATCAGGATCACTGCCAGGCTGAACAGGGCCGGAAAGACCAGCCCAATGGCGGCGTCGGCCTTCACCAGGCGAGTGCGCTCGATCAAGCTGGTCAGGCTCACCGTCAGCAGGCCCACGCCGGCCGCCCCCACGATCAACAGCGGCGAGGCCAGGTCTCCGGTCAAGAAGAAGCCAATCACAATGCCCAACAGCACGGTGTGGCTGATGGCGTCGCTGAGCATGGCTGTGCGGCGCAGCACCAGGAACACCCCCGGCAAGGCGCAGGCCAGAGCCGTGACCGCCGCAATCAGGATGATTTCAAATTGAAAGGCGCTCATCCAAACCTCCCTGAAGCCGCAGACGGCGCAGCAGGGAGCGCCGCCCGTTCCATATCAGCCCCCGATTGGGGGCCAGGAGCAGCGAAAAGACCACCAGGGTTGCGGCGCACAGCACCACCGCCGGCCCGGTAGGGATATGCCGCCCCAGGCTGCTGATGAGCGCCCCACTCACCCCGGCCAGCGCGCCGAAGAAGGCTGAGAGGGCGGTCATGCAGCCCAGGCGGTCGGTCCACTGGCGGGCGGCGGCGGCCGGGGCCGCCACCAGGGCGCTCATCAGCACCACGCCCACCGCCTGCAGGCCGATCACGATGGCGGCGGTCAGCAGGCTCACCATCAGTACGTCCAGGCAGGCCATCGGCAGCCCCAGGCTGACCCCGAACTCACGGTCGAAGGTCAGCAACTTGAATTCTTTCCAGAACAAACCCACCAGCAGCACGGCCAGCCCGCCGACGCCCAACATCACCCATACGTCTTGCATCAGCAGAGCGGCGGCCTGGCCGAATAGAAAGCGATCCAGGCCGGCTTGGCGGGCGTCGGGCAGGCGCTGAGTGAAGGTAAGCAGCATCAGCCCCAGGCCGAAGAACACCGACAAGACCAGCCCCAGGGCGCTGTCTTCTTTAATACGGGTGTGACGGGTGATGGCGGTCATCCACAAGGTGGCCAGCCAACCGGCCAGGGCCGCCCCCAGGCCCAATACCAGCGGGGCCTTGCTGCGGGTGAGCAGGAAGACCAGAACCACCCCGGGCAGGGCCGCATGCGAGATGGCATCGCCCAGCAAGCTCTGGCGGCGCAGGGTGGCGAACGCCCCTAACACCCCGCTGACCGCGCCCAGCGTACTCATGCCCAGCAGCAGAGTGCGCAGAGTGTAATCGCTCCACAGGCGAGGCAGCAGGTCAATCCAGTCCATGCGAGCCTCCGGGGTCGGCCGCCGCCAGATTGGCGGACAGGGCCAAGGGATCGGCGGGACGAGCAGCCGGACGAGACGCTGCGGTGGGGGCCGGTTCGCTGCGCAGGAAAGCCACCCGCCCGCCATAGGTGCGGCGCAGATTCTCTTCGCTGAAGCCCTGGGCCACCGGGCCGCTGGCGATCCGACGTACGTTGAGCAGGGTAACCCGGTCGAAATACTCCGGCACGGTTTGCAGATCGTGATGCACCACGGCCACGGTCTTGCCGGCCGCCCGCAGGGTTTGCAGCAGGCTCACAATGGCCCGCTCGGTGGTAGCGTCTACACCCTGGAACGGCTCGTCCATGAAATACACTTGGGCATCCTGCACCAGGGCGCGAGCTAGAAAGACCCGCTGCTGCTGCCCACCGGAAAGCTGGCTGATCTGCCGCCAGGCATAGGCGGCCATGCCCACCTGCTCCAGAGCTTGCAGGGCAGCCTCCCGCTCGGCCCGGCCAGGACGGCGCAGCCACCCCAGGGCGCGGTAGCGGCCCATCATCACCACGTCCAACACGGTGGTGGGGAAATCCCAATCCACACTGCCGCGCTGCGGCACATAGCCCACCAGGCGACGCTGACGGGCATACGGCTGGCCGTAGATCAAGACCTGCCCGGCGGCCGGACGTACCAGCCCCAGGATGGCTTTGAGCAGGGTAGTTTTCCCAGCCCCATTGGGGCCAACGATTGCCATCAGCATCCCCGGCGGGGTTTCCAGATCCACGTCCCACAGCACCGGCTTCTCGCGATAGGCTACCGTCAAATCGGTCACTTGAATGGCATACGGCGATTGCATTTTTATTCCTCCAGAATAAAAAGATGGCTCTTCCGCCAGAGGCGGAATGTTTTCGAATTAAGGTTCCAGCAGCGCGCCGACGATCGTGTCGATGTTATGACGCACCATGCCCAGGTAGGCGCCATCGGGCGTGCCGGGGCTGCCCATAGCGTCCGAATAAAGCTGGCCGCCGATCTGCACCTCCCAGCCGCGGGCGCGCGCAGCGGCCTGCACAGCTTCCACGTTGCGCTGCGGCACAGATGACTCGATAAAGATCGCCCGGATTCGGCGCTGAACGATGAAATCGACCAGGGCGGTCACATCGGCGGCCCCGGCCTCGCTGGCGGTGCTGATGCCCTGCAGGCCGCGCACCTCAAAGCCATAGGCCCGCCCAAAGTAGTTGAAAGCGTCGTGGGCGGTAATCAGCACACGCTGATCGGCCGGCAGGCGCCCGGCCTGAGCGCGCACGTAGGCGTCCAGGGCTTCGAGTTTAGCCCGATAGGCTTCAGCGTTGCGGCGGTAGAGATCGGCGCTGCTGGGGTCGAGGCGGGTCAGGGCGTCGCGGGTCACGTCAATGGTGTGGGTCCACATCTGCACATCGAACCACACGTGAGGGTCGTACGCTCCGGCGAACTGGGGCGGGGCTTCCAGCAGGCGGCGTGGGATGGCGTCGGTCACTGCCACGGTATGGCCGCCATGTTCGGCGATACGCTCCAGCGCCCGGCCCAGCCCGGCCTCCAGGTGCAGCCCGCTGTACAAGATGATGTCGGCCTCGCCCAGGCGAATCACGTCGCCTTCGCTGGCTTTATACAGGTGTGGGTCCACCCCGGCCCCCATCAGAGTGGTCACCTGCACCCGTTCTCCGCCCACGTTGCGCGCCACATCGCCCACCATGCCGGTAGTGGCTACTGCTCGGATGGGCCGGGCGACCAGGGCGTCGGGTGCAGAGCGGGCCGGAACGACGCAGGCTGAAAGCAGCCCTACACCCAACAAGAAAAGAAAGATAATCGCGCAGCACTTCATTCAATTACCCCACAAAGTATTTTTAGGCATACCTAAATTCTATCCAATAAAGCACGAAGCGTCAAGATAAATAAGGGGCGATTTATCCATATTCCTACATCAGAATACGGCTCCCACAAAACAACATGGCTCTTCCGCTGCAAGCGGTATTTGATCTATATAGGGGGAGCGGTAGCTTCCCATGCGACCGGGGTGGAAGCGACTGGCGGGCTTCGCCAAAAGAGGTTAATCGTGGATTTTGTCGCACTTCGTGCGACAAAATCCACGCAGCATCTCTTCTTGAAGGCGTTCAAAGAGCGCCGTGCCTGCTCCATGGTTTAATGGGGTGGTAACGGGAGAGCCGTAAAATGGCTCTTCTACTTTGCCGTGAAAATGATATGGGGCAGCCTGGCAGATAACTGCATCATCTGCCAGGCTGCCCCATAAAGCGGCTCTTCCGCCGAAGAGAGATACTATTTCTTGGGAAATGGGTGGCTACGCCACCCATTTCCCAAGAAATAGTAAAAATCTCCTGGCGTGGCCCACGGTCGTGCGAGTAGCTTTT
>CAYQDU010000163.1:0-9972 GCA_964416275.1 uncultured Anaerolinea sp.
AGGGGGCAAGGCCGTTCTGGCGTTTTTGCCAGGGACAGCCTGGGAACATGCTGATTTTGGCTTGCTGCCGGTGAATTCATCCGAGATGGGCGGTCCACCGGCTTTCTTCCAGGCCAAAGCTACCCGCCAGGCAGTAGCCCAGTGCATCGATCGCTCGCGCCTGGTGAAGGAAGTGTTTGGGGAAGCCCTGGCGGCGCAGGTCCAGCCTCCCACCAGCTATGTGGTGGCAGGACACCCCCTGCTCAACCCGGGAGTAAAGCAGTATGCGTTTGACCCGGCCGCGGCCGGGGTTTTGCTGGAGCAGGCCGGGTGGAAAGACGAAGACGCCAATCCGCAGACGCCGCGGGTGGCGCGCGGCATCACCGGGGTAATGGATGGCACGCCGTTTGAATTCTCTTTTCTGACGACGGATGAGCCGGGGAAGCAGCGCGTGGCGCAGGTGATGCAAGAGACCCTGGCCCTGTGCGGGATCAAAATGAACATCGACGCGCGCCCGGTCGAGGTGGTATTCGCCTCGGGCCCGGAAGGACCGCTGTTTGGGCGCAATTTCTCGCTGGCCCAGTTTGGTTGGGTCTCTGCCATCGAGCCTTCCTGTTTCCTGTTCACCACGCAGGAAATCCCGGGGCCCTATCCACAGTTCCCGCGTGGCTGGGGCGGGGCGAATGCCAGCGGGTACAGCAGCCCCGAGTTTGACCGGCAGTGCCAGTTGGCCGAAGCTTCGCTGCCTGAATCGCCGGCTTACCAGCCGGCCCATTTCCAGGCCCAGGCCATTTTTGCCGAGGATGTGCCCGTCATTCCCCTGTACCCGCGCCTGAAGCTGGCCGCAGCCCGGGCGGATTTTTGCAATCTCTCGGTCGACCCTTCTTCCGAGAGCGCCCTGTGGAACCTGCAGAGTTTTCGCTATGGCGAGGCATGCGCGCCCTAGCGTATCCTGGGTGAGAAACCGAAATCGATCTAAAAATGCCGGGGAGGCCGCACGACGGCCTCCCCGGTTTGTTTCCCCTGGGACCACCTGGAGGCGAAGTCTGGGAGAGGCGCTGACCATGCGCCTCTTTTTGAACATTCCTGCCCGGACACCGCGCTATCCACAACCTGGGGTAGGCCATGGGGCCTATATTTATGCAGCTTTTCAGGCGCGGAAAAGCGTGTATAATGTGAATGCACCCGCCTTGAAAACGATTTCGCCCCTGCGCTCTGCCTTGTTCGCGTGGGGGTTTGCTAGCGGCGTAGCTCCGTTGCAATTATGCCGCGCTCTGGCGTGGGGATTCCGCGCCCCCACGCTTTTTTGCCTGTATTGGCGCCGCCGCAGGCTGTGACTATACAGCGGCGGTTGTTTTCTTTCCGGGTGGCTCGATCCGTGCATGGCCCGGGGGAATGGGAACCTTTTGTTGAGGAGAAATTCGTATGACATTGGAGAAACCGTCTTCTCGGGGCCAAAATATTCTGGAAGTGAAAGGGCTAAAAACCCATTTCTTTACTGAAGCAGGGGTGGTGAAAGCCGTCGATGGGGTTGACTTTTCGGTCAAGCACGGCGAAGTACTGGGCCTGGTGGGTGAATCGGGCTGTGGGAAGAGCGTCACCTCCTTCTCGATCATGCGCCTGATCGGCCCTCCCGGCCGGGTGGTGGAGGGCCAGGTCTTATTTGATGGCGTGGATTTGCTCAAGCTGTCGGAGAAGGAAATGACCGATATCCGCGGCAACCGTATCTCGATGATTTTTCAGCAGCCGCAGAGCAGCCTGAACCCGGTCTTCAAAGTGGGCGACCAGATCGCCGAAGTGCTGCAGATCCATCGCCAGATCAAAAAAGGCCAGGACTGGGCCCGGGCGGTTGAACTGCTCAAACTGGTGGGCATTCCAGACGCTGAGCGCAAAGCCCTGGCCTACCCGCACCAGATGTCGGGCGGGCAGGCCCAGCGCGTGATGATTGCCATGGCCCTGGCGCTCAACCCTGAGCTCTTAATCGCCGACGAGCCGACCACGGCCCTGGATGTGACCATCCAGGCCCAAATCCTGGACCTGATCCGCGCCCTGCGCAATGAGCTGGACACAGCCGTAATCCTGATTACCCACGACCTGGGTGTAATCGCCGAAATGGCCGATACAGTGGCTGTGATGTACGCCGGGCGAGTGGTCGAGCAGACCGACGTAAAAACCCTGTTTGCCAACCCGCTGCACCCCTACACCCAGGGCCTGATCGCCTCCATCCCCATCCTGGGAAAGATCAAAGACCGCCTGGAAGTCATCCCCGGCTCGGTGCCGAACCTGGTCAACCTGCCGCCGGGCTGCCGCTTTGCGCCGCGCTGCAAAGCCCGCGAAAAGTTTGGCCTGGAGATCTGCACCCAGGTAGAACCCCAGTTGGTCAACGTGTTGCCCGGTCATTCGGTGCGCTGCTGGCTGTATCTGGATCACGAAAATCACCGCGCCCCCCTCAGCCCGGCCGAAGCCGAGCGAGCCTTGCGCGGTTAATGCCTCAGGGATCAGGAGAAGGAGTGCCGCATGAGCGAACAGCTAGCCAGTTCTCCCGCCACACCAAAGACTCAGGAGACGAAAGACCTGGTAAGGGTCAAGAATCTGATCAAATATTTCCCGGTGCGGGCCGGTCTGCTTCAACGGGTAGTTGCCTGGGTTCAGGCGGTGGACGATGTGAGCTTTAACGTTAAGGATGGTGAGACCCTGGGCCTGGTGGGTGAATCGGGCTGCGGCAAGACCACCATTGGGCGCACCATGCTGCGCCTGATTGAGCCTACCTCCGGCTCGGTGATGGTGGATAATGTAGACGTATTGAAGCTGAAAGGCCCGGCCCTCAAAGGCATGCGCCGCAACATGCAGATTATCTTCCAGGACCCCTACGCCTCGCTTGACCCGCGCATCCCGGTGGGTGAATCCATTGCCGAGGGACTGCGCATCCACAAAATTGGCACGCGAAAAGAGCAAGACACCATTGTGATGGACACGCTCAAAAAGGTAGGGTTGGAAGATTACCACGCCCGGCGCTACCCGCACGAATTCTCCGGCGGCCAGCGCCAGCGGATCGGCATCGCCCGCGCCCTGGCCCTGCGCCCGAAGTTCATCGTGGCCGATGAGCCGGTTTCGGCCCTGGACGTGTCGATCCAGTCGCAGGTGTTGAATATCTTAAAGGACTTGCAGAAAGAGTTCCAGCTCACTTATGTCTTTATTGCCCATAATCTGAGCGTCGTCGAGCATATCTCCGACCGGGTGGCGGTGATGTACCTGGGCAAGATGGTAGAGTTGGCCGACCGGGACGAGCTGTTCTTGAACCCGCTGCACCCCTACACCCAGGCGCTTATGTCGGCTATTCCCATCCCCGACCCCACCATCCGCCGCGAACGGATCATCCTGCCGGGCGACGTTCCCAGCCCGCTCAACCCGCCCAAGGGCTGCCGCTTCCACCCCCGCTGCCCGGTGGTGTTGAAAGATGTATGCCCGTTTCACGAGCCGAAGCTGATCGAGGTGAAGCCCGATCACTGGGTGGCCTGTCATCGGGTGACCGCGCCGGAATAATGCGGTTTATTCGATTATAATAGGGTGTAGATGGTGGTCGATTGAACCGCCTTCTACACCCTAATTTTGATGAGCGAGCCGGAAATGAGCCCCTATCGTGTTCTAATTGTCGATGACCAGCGGGAAGTGCGGCGCGTGCTGCGGGCGGCCCTGGAAACCCTGGGGGCAGACGTAAAAGTGACCGATGTCCCGTCTGGAGAAGAAGCGATTTTGGTGATTTCGCGTCAGCCCATCGAACTGCTGATTACCGACGTGCGCCTGCCAGGCATTTCGGGCCTGGAGCTGAAAGATCGGGCCAAAGTGCGCAACCCGAACCTGCGCATGATCCTGATCACCGGCCTGACGGAGACGAAAGTACGCCGGGAAGTGGAACAGGCCGGGGTAGACGCCTATTTCTATAAGCCCATCGAAATGGGGGCTTTTTTGGATACGGTGCAGGGCTACCTGGGAGGAAGCGCGGCGCCGGCCCCCGCTGCAGAAGCCGCCCCGCCTAAACCGGCGGTCAAAATTCCCAAAGCTGCGCCGCCCGAAGTAGCCCCGGTGTTCGAAGCCATGTCGGCCGTGCCGCCGGCCCCGCCAAAGCCCAGCCTGGCCGAGCGTATGGCCCGCCTGCGCCAGGAAGTGAAAGCCCTGGCGACCTTGCTGGTGGATGAGCGCGGCCAGGTGATCGTCCGCGCCGGCGACCCACCGGCCGGCCTGGAAAATGACGGCCTGCTGCCGCAGTTGGGGGCGGCCGTGGGGGCTACCACCCGCATCTCGCTGCAAATTGGGGTCAGCCTGCCGCGCGGCCTGCTGTATTTGCCAGGCGAAACCCAGGATTTCTTCCTCACCCACGTGGGCCAAAACGTGGGCCTGCTGATCGTAACCAACAATGGGGTATGGGAAGAAAAACGCCTGGGCGAACTGTTGACCCACACCCGCCAGGCGGCGCGCGACCTGCTGGAAACCCTGGCTACCTGGGGTGTGGACCTGGCCGAAGCTCCCACCCAGGCCCCCCCGCCGCCCGAGGCGGTGCCGCAGGTGGGCGAAGAAGAACTGGCCGTGGTGCTGCCCGAACTGGACGCCATCTTTGGCAAGATCGATGCCGGTCAATTGAAGTCGGAAGACGTAAACGCCTTCTGGGATTCGCTTGCCTCCGAAACGCAAAGCGAGATCGCCAGCGCTGACGCCATTACATTTGACCAGGCTCGCCAGTTGGGCCTTGCGCCAGATGAGAATTGACGATAAAATTCTGGTCGTTCTGTTTCCCCGGTTTCCTGGGATAACAGCCGGGCAGTTGGAGTATTGGGGCGTGGTGCAACGGTAGCACAGCGGACTTTGGATCCGTATATCCTGGTTCGAATCCGGGCGCCCCAGCCTGAAGGACATGAATAACAACGCCGAAAGACGAGCTTCCCACTTCCGCAAGATGGAAACGAAGCTCGTCTTTTAATCTCTCTCAGGAGCGGGTTATGAAGATACAGTCGATTATCCTGGCGGCCGGGCAAGGCACGCGAATGCGCTCGACGCTGCCGAAGGTGCTGCACCCGATATTGGGCAAACCGATGCTGTCGTATGTGCTGGAGACGGCCCGCTCCGTAACGGGCAGCCAGCCGGTGGTGGTGGTGGGGCATGAGGCCGAACAGATCCAGGCTGCCTTCGATGGGCAGGCCCGGTTTGTGCTGCAAGAGCCGCAGCTTGGCACCGGGCATGCCGTTCAGCAGGCCGAGCCGCTGGCGAACGGCCAGGCCGACCTGCTGTTGGTCACCTACGGCGATATGCCCTTGCTCACCGCGGCCACCCTCCAGCGTATCGTCGATCTGCACCAGACCCACTCCGGCCCCATCACCCTGCTCTCGGTCATCGCGGACGACCCGCGCGGCTTTGGGCGCATTGTGCGCGGCGATGATGGACAGGTGCTGGCGATTGTGGAGGAAGCCCAGGCCAGCCCAGAACAGCGCGCCATCCGCGAGCTGAACGCCAGCGTGTACTGCTTCGAGGCGGCCTGGCTGTGGCAGGCTTTGCGAAATGTGCCGCTCTCGCCCAAAGGCGAATATTACCTGACCGATGTGATCGCCATCGCGGTCGGCCAAAGCCGGTCGGTGCAGGCCCATATTTTGGAAGACCCCCAGGAAGCCATTGGGGTCAACACCCGCGCCCATCTGGCCGAGGCGGCGGCCATTTTGCAGCGCCGCCTCAACCTGGCTCACATGCTGGCCGGGGTCAGCCTGATCGACCCGGCCACCACCTACATTGAACCGGGGGTGAGGATTGGGCCGGATACCGTTGTCTGGCCCAACACCCACCTGCGGGGCGAAACCACCATCGGCCCGGCGTGCGAGATCGGCCCGAACACCATCATCCACAACAGCCGGGTGGGCGCTGACTGCAAGGTGGAAGCTTCGGTGATGGAATCCGCCACGCTGGAAGACGGGGTGCAGATCGGCCCATTTGCCCATCTGCGCAAAGGCGCTTACCTGTGCGAGGGCGTCCACATGGGCAATTTTGGCGAGGTAAAAAACTCTACGCTTGGCCCGCACACCAAGATGGGCCATTTCTCGTACATCGGCGACGCCCAGATCGGGGCCAACGTCAATATCGGCTGCGGCACCGTGACCTGCAATTTCGATGGCGTGAATAAGAACCGCACTGTCCTGGGCGATGACGTGTTCATTGGCAGCGATACGATGCTGGTGGCCCCCGTGACGCTGGGCGAAGGCGCCCACACCGGGGCGGGCGCGGTGATCACGAAAGATGTGCCGCCCCACGGCCTGGCCGTGGGGGTGCCGGCCCGGGTGATCCGTATGTTGGAGAGCGGTGACTGAGACTTTCTTACCTATTCTGGCCTTGCTGGCCCTCTTGATCCTGGACCTGGGCGCTTTTGCCGCCCGGACGGGTTTCTTGCAGTCTACCCACGCGCGCCTGCTGGCCCTGCGCGATCTGCCGGGCGCCGCTGTGAATCAAACGCTGACCTTGCAGGCTTCTATCCCGCGCGTGCGCGCCGCGCTCAACCTGATCCTGGTGCTGACCCGCTTTGGGTTGGCGGGGCTGGCGATCTGGTTTACGCTGCTGCGCACGGTAGATTACGCTTGCCTGGTGGCCTTCCTGGGGCTGCTGGTAGGGGCGCTGATCACCTTTTGGCTAGAGTGGGGGATCGAGCGGCTGGTGCTGCGCAGCCCGGAAATCTGGGCGGTGCGCCTGACCGGGTTCACCCGCCTGATGCTGGCGGCCTCGGCGGCGCTGCTGGCTCCGCTGGCGCTATCTGGCGATGGGCAGTCCGGCGCCGACGCGCCTGTGCTGGTGACGGAGGATGAAGTCAAGTCGCTGGTAGACGCCGGCGAAGAAGAAGGCGTTTTTCAGGGCGGCGAAAAGCGCATGATCTACTCGATTTTCGAGCTGGGCAACACCATCGCTCGCGAGGTGATGGTGCCGCGCATCGACATGCTGGCCCTCGACGTGCATACCCCTCTGCCGGATGCCATCGACGCCCTGCTGGGGGCCGGCCATTCGCGCGCCCCGGTCTACGAGGACACGGTGGATAATACCCTGGGGCTGTTGTATGCCAAGGATTTACTGCGCGCCTATCGCCAGGACGACAAAACCGCCGAACTGCGCAGCCTGCTGCGCCCAGCCTATTTTGTGCCGGAATCTAAAAAGCTGGATGAATTGCTGGCCGAAATGCAGAGCCAGCGCATTCACATGGCAATCATTGTGGATGAGTACGGCGGGGTGGCTGGCCTGGTCACGTTGGAAGATATTGTTGAAGAATTCCTGGGCGAGATTCGGGATGAATACGATATTGCCGAAGAAGCCCCGTACCAACGCCTGCCCGATGGCAGTTATATCTTCCAGGGCCGGGTGAGCCTGGACGATTTCAATGAACTGATGAACAGCGCGCTGTCGAGCGAGGAAGCCGATACCCTGGGCGGGTATATGTACGCCCAGTTGGGCCACGTGCCGGTGGTGGGAGAGACTGTGCAGGCCAATCATCTCCTGCTCACAGTCGAACAGGTCAGCAGCCGGCGCATCCGGCGGGTGAGCGCGCGCTGGTTGGAAACCAACGATCAAATAAAGGAAGAAGAACATGTTGACGGATGAACTGCGTGAAACTTTAATCCAAGCCGGGCGCGAAGTGCGCAAATGGGCCTATGTGCCATATTCGCATTATGCCGTTGGCGCGGCGCTGCTGGCCGCCTCCGGTCGGATTTACACCGGGGTGAACGTAGAGAATGCCGCCTACCCCACCACCATGTGCGCCGAGCGGGTGGCGGTGGGCAAAGCCGTCTCGGAAGGCGAGCGCGAATTTGTCGCCATTGCCGTGGTCACAGACAATGGCGGTTCGCCCTGCGGCTCGTGCCGCCAGGTGCTGGCCGAGTTTGGCCTGGACACGCGCGTGCTGATCGCCGACGCCGAGGGCGACCTGAAGGGCGAATTCCCCATCTCTGATCTGCTGCCGGGCGCTTTTCGCCCGGAACACCTGGCCTGAGCGGGGGATTTTTCTCTGTGTAGATAATTTCGGTTCTCCCGGCTTCGCCGGGAAAAATTCTATGGGGGGAGTTTGTGGATAGCGCCGCTATCCACAAACTCCCCCCATAGAGGTCAACCCTGGCTGCGACCGAAAAGCCGGCTCTGTTGGTTCAGGGGATGGGGGTCTGCGTCACCCGGTAGAGCAGTTCCTGCACAATCCAACCCTGGATGCCTTCTATCGTCTGCACATGCACCCAGATGCGCCCGTTCTTGGTGGTTGCTTCGGGCAGCACGATCACCAGGGTGCCGTTGGCGAGGAAGCCAACCGTATCGCCAGCTGGCTCCGAGCGAATGCGCACGCCTTCGGGCAGATCGCCCCGGATCATTGCCAACGCCGGGGTGGGCGTAGGCGTCTGGCTGGAGGTGGGGCTGGGGGTGATGGTTGGCGTGCGGGTGGGGGTGAGGGTAGCGGTCGGCGGCACGGGGGTGGGCGTGCGAGTCAGGGTGGGGGTAAGCGTAGCGGTGAGGCTGGGCGTGGGCGTGGGCAGCCCCAGGCGGGCTGTGACCACCGCGCTGGCGCTGCTGATGCCCAGGGCCAGGGTGACGCTTAACAGGGCGATGGTTCCGCTCAGGGTATAACCAAAGAGGGTCAACGGACGGAAGCCCATCACAGCCAGGGTCAGCGCGCCAAGCAGAACGCTCCAGGCCAGGTGCAGGGCGAACACCACCAGGCCATCCGGCCAGACGAACATCAGGCGCGCCCCCAGGCCAAACCCGGCAGCAGCCAGCGGTAGATACAGGCTGTAGGCCCAGGCCACATTGGGGAAAACCAGGGGCAGGCGGCGCGCCTCACCTTCATCCTGGGCGATGGCGGCGCTGGTAAGCACCGCGGCCACGGCCAAAACCAGGAAATTGACCCACGAAATGCGGGTGGCCTGCAGGGCCTGGCTGAACGGCCCGGCTGCTCCCAGGCTGAGCCGCCCGGTCAGCAGCCCGGCCAGGAAGACCAGCAGGCTGCCCACCAGCAGCCCGCCCAGGCTGCGCAAGAACGGCCCACTGGTTCCCATTACCGTCGCCAGGGCCAGGCCGGTGACCGGGGCCAGCAGCGGGGCCAGGGCGGCCCCTAATACCAACAGGGCCGGGGCGTCCAGGCGCAGGCCCACGCTCATCACCACCCCGGCGGCCAGCAGCAGTCCGAAGAAGTCAAAGGTTGGCTCGGCCCGATGCGCCACGTGGGCCAGGAAGTCGGCCCGCTCATCGGCGTTGAGCGGGGCCAGCAGGCGGCGAGCGCGCCGGCGCCGGGCGGGGGGCAGGTCGTCGGGGTTATCGGGAGATGAATCGGAGATGTATTTCATCGGCGCAGGGTAGCAACCAGGCGCAGCGGGCGCTCCAGCAGCTCCAGGGCGGTCAGGATGTCGGGGGCGAACACGTCGGCGGCCAGCAGGGTTTCGACGGCGACGCCCTCGCGCGACTGAACGCAGATGCCGATGGCGGCGGCTTTGAGCATGCCGGCGTCGTTGGCCCCCTGGCCGATAGCAACCACCCGCGCGCTGCCTAAGCGCTCCACAAAAGCGGCTTTCTGACCGGCTTCACCGCCTGGCTGCAGGCGCGTCGCAGTCAGCCCCAGGCTTTGGTTGATCCCAGCCTGTTTTCCGTGGGTATCGGCGGTGAGCAGGTGGATGGTCAGCCGGTCGCTCAGATTGCGCAAAGCCCGCGCTACGCCCTCGATCAGCACGCCATCTACGGCCAGCGTGCCGTTGACATCCAATACCAGGTGTTCTAAATCGTAGATGCCCTTACCGGGGATGTTAATCTCAATCACAATGCACTATCCTTAGAAAATTTTGGACACACGTGCGATTATACATCATCCGGCGTTAGCCGTTTCGCCCGGATTACGGGTACAATTGCTTTCACCCAAGATGGTAAACAGATCGAACAAGGAGTTGCACGCGTGAGATTATCGTCCAAACGGGAATTGTTTTTGATCCGTCTGTGGTCTGG
>CAYQDU010000164.1:0-9779 GCA_964416275.1 uncultured Anaerolinea sp.
ACATTTGCAGGCAGGTGTTCTGCGCCACCATGCTGTTATCCATCAGGGTGGTCATAAACAGCGAGGCGCGGAATGGCAGGAAGGCGCCATCGCCAACCACCGAGAGCATAAGCTGGCAGTCTTGGCCGACGTTGACGTTATCGCCAATGACGCAGTTTTCAATGGTAGCGCCGGCGTTGATGGTCACGTTGTTGCCGATGGTGGTGGGGCCGTGGATCACGGCGCGCGGGTCGATCACGCAGTTGCGCCCGATCTTTACCAGTTCGGAGCATTCCAACACCTGCCGCCCTTCATACATGGCTTTGAGCAGCACATTCAGCTTGAAGGTCCAATCCCGGTTGAGACGGTCTTCAAAGCGCGCCCCGCGGGTGAACAGGCCAAATACTACGTCGGCAATGAAGATATGCACCCAGGCGTCGATTGCCAGCAAGGCCCGCTGCGGCACCTGGAAGGTCAGGTCGCCCTGCTCGAAGGCCATGTAGGTTGGAACGTGGTAATAGCCGGCCTCGATGGTCTGCAAGTCGATCACCAACGGTTCGATGCCTTCCATGTTGTTCCAATCGGCGTTTTCGCGCCGGATTCCGTTGGGGAAGTACCACAGGTCGGCCAGATATAGCTCGCCGTAGGTGGTGTAGGAAGTCGAGAGGGGCAAGGCGTGTTCCCGGAAGGCCGGTTCGTCGGGCGAGAAAGCCGCCCGGCTGGCCGTTTTGCGCTTTTGGGCGGCTTCTAAGAACGCCTCCATGTAGTCGGAGTCAAAGTATAGATTATCGCGATGCACCAGGCAAGGTTCGTGGGTTTCGGGCAGGGTATCCCAGGGTTTCAGTTCCATCTCGCGGCTGGTGTAGGGGGCCAATACATCGCGCTGGTTCAGCCACAGGGGCTTGTTTAATACGCGTAAATCGCGCGCCGGCTCATTAAAGGGAGAGACAAAGCGGTCGTCTTGAAGGATGATTCTTAGGAACTTGGGCATTGCCTGCCGATCCTTCATACCGATTTCTGCACCGGGGCATCCAGAAAATCGTGCAAGACTTCCATAAAGCGGTGCGGTTCGTCCAGCATGATGAAATGCCCCGAGGTGGGGAAGCGTTCGATGCGGCAGTTGGGCAGGCCTTCTTTGAGCGGCTGCCACTGCCTGGGGGACACGACAATATCTTTATCGCCGTACATGCCCATGACCGGGGTGCGGATGGTATTCAGCCGGGGGCGCAGGTCGGTTTCGCGCAGCGAGGCGATGCTGAGCAGGAACGACTCGAGGGTGGTGCTGGATAGATCGCGGTCCATATAATCGGGCCAGCGCGGGTCACGGGTGTAAAAGGGCGACATGGTGCGGAAACCCCAGCGCAGCCCCCACAGGTTATGGAAGACGATGTAGGCCACGGTGCGGCGGCCAAACAGCCGCAGCAGCAGGGAGAGCGACGAGCCGACGATGGGCGAGCCGATGACCACTACTTTGCGCACCCGTTCGGGGTAGCGCATGGCTACCGACAGGCTGACGGTTCCCCCCATGCTGTGGCCCACCAGCGGGGCCCGCTCGATGCCGAGCTGTTCCATGAATTGATCGACCAGGGTGACGAAATCTTGCACGTCATACGATTCGCGCTTCTTGCCCGATTCGCCGAAGCCCCAGAAATCCAGCGCATAGGTGCGATAGTACCGGCCCAGGTAGGCCATTGTATCTTGCCACAGGCCCCACGAGCCTAACCATCCGTGCAGCAAGATTACCGGCCGGCCGCGCCCATAGACTTCGTAATGGACAATGCCCTGATCGGTGGTAAATGATGACACAGCAAAACTCGAAAACGAATTTTGGGTTTACCAGCCGCGCCTACCGGCCGGCAAACTTTCCAAATCCGAACTAGGCCTTTGCTTCCATATCTGCCAGAATGCTGTATAGCAGTTCGAGCAGCACGTTTTTGACGGTTTCTTTTTCAGTGGCTACGCAAGGCAGCAGCTTGATGCGCGGGTCGAGGCGCAGGGCGATGCGCATATCGTCCATTTCCCAGGCGTCTTCGCGATCCTGTTTGTTGGCCGCCACCACGTAGGGGGTCGGGGCGTAGGCCCGAAAAGTTTCCAGGATGTTGCGCGCTTCGCGGAAGGTTTCCGGGCGGGTGCTATCGACCATGACCACAAAGCCCAGCATCCCTTCGGACAGGATCTCCCACATGAAGTCGAAGCGTTTCTGGCCGGGCGTACCGAACAGGTACAGCACCAGATCGTCGTCGACGGTGATCCGCCCGAAGTCCATCGCGACGGTGGTCGTTTCTTTCACGCGCTCGGCTTCGGATGAAATTTTACGCTCGGTCGAAACAACGTCGATTTCACTGACCGAACGGATAAACTCCGTCTTTCCGGCGTTGAAAGGCCCCGTGACAACCATTTTCACTGTTTGCATACGTATGTCCTTCGAGAAAGAGGATCGCTCAGAAATGAATTATATCGAACGAATTCGATTGATTAGTTTATACAGCATGCCCTTCTGCTCGTCCGACGAGGGTGGGGGCGGCGCCAGGCGAGAGGGCGCCGCGGCCGGTTGGGGCGGCGGGGGGGCGCCCTCAACGCGGGTCAGCTCAATCAGCCCGGCTTGCAGCAGACTATAGACGATGCGCCGGATCTCCAGATCCGACATTTTGGTGGCTTTGGCGATCTGCCGCACCGTGTTTTTGGGGTCGATAAATTTTACTACTCGCCATTCTTCAACGCTCAGGTTCATCGCCTGTAGGTTAGCGCCCGGCCGCTGAGCAAATTTGAGGGCGATATCCAGATTGGGGATTTCGTCTTGCAACTGCTCCCACTCGCGCATCCGGCGAGACCCTTCGATGATGATGTTTTCCAGCGGGATGCGCACGGTGATCTTATCGTCGGGAGGCAGCAGATCGTTCTCGAAGCGGAACAGTCCTTCGACCCAGGTGAACAGCCGATTGACGATGTTGACGAAATGGGTTTGCAGGCTGGTGAGGATGTCTTGCTGGTTGATGTAATTGGCGTTGACCATCAGCAGCCCCAACTCTTTGTCGCTCATGTTGGCGGTGCGGGCTTTCAGCACCTGATATTGTGCGATGGTAAGCTTGTTCCCCTTGTACAGGATAGCTATCAGAGAGTTGTCTTCCTGGCCTACCTGGGCGTAAGCCAGCTTGCCTTCTCGAAAGCTGACCATGATCTTATCGCCGGGGCCTTCTACGACCAATGTTCCCGTTTTGCGGGCCAGGTTAATCAGGTTGAGGAGTTGTGTAATCGTAAAATCCCGTAGGTTGCCCTTTAGTGCCATACCGGCCTCGGTCTTTCGCGCACTTTTAGATTTTTGGGACGGATGGAGTAGGGCGTGCTGCCCATTTCGCACCCAGACCGCATGGATCCATCGAAAATATGAAAGATTATACTTGCAAGCTCCCTCAGCGTCAAACGTTAAGGATATGTGAATCCCAACAAGTTAGTTAGGCCGCCGCTGGCGTTTTCTTCGATAGCTTCTTGGGCCGGCCGGTGATCAGTGGGGACGATTATGGTAGGGCCGGGCCGCTGGATTGGGTCAAAATATTGCTTGACACCCGGCGGCATTAGCCTTATAATGCCCTTCGCTTGCTGGGCAAGCGCTTTCCTCGATAGCTCAATAGGCAGAGCGGGCGGCTGTTAACCGCTAGGTTCCAGGTTCGAGTCCTGGTCGAGGAGCCTTTTACAGATTGGTGTTGGTAGATGGCTGATTTGAATCGAAAGACCGGAGGAGCGGCGTTGAAGCTGCTCCTTTGTGGTTTAAAGCGCCGGGCGCGCCTTGCTGGTGGCTCCTCGCTCAACCGTGGGAGAATGACTGGCGAGCTGCGCCGAAAGAGGGTTAATCGTGGATTTTGTCGCCCGAAGGGCGACAAAATCCACGTAACATTTCTTTTGGCAGGTGCTTGAAGAGCGCCGCGCCGGCTCCCCGGTTAAATGGGGTGGTACCGCCTTGCGCAAACCGGGGGAAAGGCGTAAGATAGCCGGGGTGCGCGCCCGGCGCCGGACGCCGGAGCGATGTACTTCCCGCCGCACCATTTTCCCCTGGGAGAGTGGAGGCTAACATGGTCGTCTCGAAATGGATTGCTCGCCAGCTTGGGCGCCCTACGGGCATCCTGGGGTGGTTTGCCGGGCAGGTGTGGAACCGGCGCAACGCCGCCTTGAATGATACCCTGTTGGAGCGATTGGCTTTGCAGCCCACCGACCGGGTGTTGGAAGTAGGGTTTGGCGGCGGGTATTTGCTTCAACGGATGGCCGCCCAGGTGACGGATGGGCGGCTGGCAGGGGTGGATATTTCCCCGGCTATTGTGGCGGCGGCCCAAAACCGCTTTCGGCGCGCCATCCAGGCCGGGCAAATCGAGTTGCGCTGCGCGCCGGTGGAAGCCCTGCCCTTATCCTGCTCAGACCTTCACAAAGGTATACAGCGTCAATTCCATCTTTTACTGGCAAGATTTGCCCCAGGCGATAAGCGAGATGCGCCGTGTATTGGCCGATGGTGGCCGGTTGGCCCTGTGTTTCACCTGCAAAGCCTCGCTGGAGCGCAAGGGCTTTGCCCAAAATATCCGTCTTTACGACGCCGATGATGTGGCCCAGGTGATGCAAGCGCATGGTTTTCGGGAAATCCAGGTGGCGCTGTTTGCAGATGCGTACCGCCAGTATGCGTGTCTCAGCGGGCGGGCTGGCGAAACGCCCCCCAATAGAGATTACTGCTCGCCTTCCACCGGACAGCCAGAAGGATACAATGCAAATGTCTGATAATGATGAGAACCTGCTCGAATATACCGACCCTGACATCTACGACCAGGAGAATCAGGACTTCGAACCGGAAGGGCCGTTCTTGTTGAATCTGGCCCGCCAGGTGGGTGGGGAGGTGCTGGAATTGGGCTGCGGCACCGGGCGAATCACCATCCCGTTAGCGCAGCAGGGCATTTCTATCACTGGGGTTGACCTGGCCCCGGCTATGTTGGAGCGCGCCCGTTCGAAGGCGGCTGCCCTGCGCGACGCCGAGGGCGGCGATCTGCCGCTCACCTGGCTGCAGGCCGATGTGCGCAGCTTGCACCTGCCCGGCCGGCGTTTTGGCCTGATCTTCGAGTGCGGCAGTGTGTTCCAACACATGCACACCCGCCCAGACCAGGAAGCCCTGCTGGCCCGGGTGGCCGAACACCTGGCGGCGGGCGGCCGGTTCGTCTTTACCACGTTCTTCCCCAGCCTGGAGATGCTCGAAGATGTGCCGGAAGAAAAGGAGTGGTTCGCGTATACCCTGCCGGATGGCCGGGAGGTGCGGGTTTCAGGGACTGAGCAGTACGACCCGCTGCGCCAGCTCAAGACCGAAACGGCCTACCGCCGCTGGGTCGGGGCGGATGGGCAGACCGTGACCCGCATTGCCCCGCTCACCCTGCGCTACATCTTCCCGCAGGAGATGGAAGCCCTGTTGCACTACAACGGCTTCGAGATCGAAGCCCAATACGCCGACTGTGAGCGTCACTTGCTGACCGCTGAAAGCCTGTACATCGTCTATGTGTGCGTCTCTTCCGCCGAAGGCGGGATTTGATTTATATGGGGGGTGTGGGTGACGTAATAGAAGTTTTCCCGGCGAAGCCCGGAGAGCCTGGATGATCTCAGGCCTGGACTTGATCGACACCCGCTCCGAGTTGGCCCAGGTGGAAGGCCGTTTCATCCGCACCCTGGTGTACGCCATCCTCATGGTCGTGACGGGGCTGGCGCTATTGTATAATCTTCTGGGTTGCTTAGCGCTTGATCCAGAGAAATAGGAGGTTTCTATGATCGCCCGCATCTGGCACGGGTACACCATACCCGAAAACGCGGATGCCTACGAAGCCCTGCTCAGAGATGAGATTTTCGTTGGCATCGGCGACCGGAACATCCCCGGCTATCAGGGCATTCAGTTGTTTCGTCGGGTAGTGGGGGATGAAGTTGAGTTCATCACCCTGATGCTGTTCGATTCGCTGGAGGCCGTGCGCGCCTTCGCCGGCGACGATTACGAGGTGGCGGTTGTGCCGCCCAAAGCGCGCCAGGTTTTGGCCCGCTTCGATGACCGCTCGCAACATTATCAAGTTCGCATAGAACGGAAAGCCTGAAAAAATGAACCCAACCATTGACCTGCTGCTCAAACGCCGCTCGATACGCCAGTATGAACCGACCCCGCTGACCGCCGAGGAAAAAGATGCCATCCTGGCAGCCACGCTGCGCGCCCCTACCGCCGGGGCCATGATGCTCTACACCATCATCGAGGTGGAAGACCAGGCTCTCAAAGACCGCCTGGCTGTCACCTGCGATAACCAGCCCTTCATCGCCAGCGCGCCGTATCTACTGCTGTTCCTGGCCGATTACCAGCGCTGGTTCGACCTGTACCAGGCCGGCGGGTGCGAGGCCAAAGCCGCCGAGCTGGGCCTGCCGCCGCGCGAACCGGCGGAAGGTGATTTGATCCTGGCGCTGATGGACACCCTGATTGCCGCCCACACCGCGGTCATTGCCGCCGAATCGCTGGGTCTCGGCTCGTGTTATATTGGCGACATCATCGAGAACTGGGAAACTCACCGCGACCTGTTCCACCTGCCGCACTACACCTTCCCGGCCGCCCTGATCTGTTTTGGTCACCCCGTCCCGGCTCAATTGCAGCGTAAGCTGACCCCCCGCTTCGAGCGGCGCTTCATCGTCCACCAGAACGGCTACCGTCAGTTCAGCCCGCAAGAGCTGAACGACCTGCACCTGCCGTTCGGGATGCACTCGTTCGAGCCGCGCGGCTTTGCCAACGGGGCCGAGAACGTGGCCCAGTTCAACTACACCCGCAAGTTTACTGCTCCCTTCTCGGTCGAGATGACCCGCTCGGTGCGGGCGGCCCTGAAAAGCTGGACGGACGGGGATTGATTAGCCGGCTTGTGGCTGGGTACGCCGGCCGCAACCTCTGTAGATATAAAACAGCGGCGCCTCTCGATTATGAGAGGCGCCGCTGTTTTATGCAAAAGCAGGCTTCAGTCGCTCTTGGCTGGACTGGCGGCGGGTTTGCTGGCCGCGCTGTCGCCGGACGGCGCGGAAGCCGCCGGAGCAGCCGGTTTCTCGCCGCTGTCGCTGCTTTCGTGTTCATGTGATTTGGCGCCCGACGTGCGCCCCTGTCCAGAAGGCGAGCGATGGTCGGTGGCGTAAAAGCCGGAGCCTTTGAAGACGATCCCCACCGGCTGGTAGACCTTTTGCAAGGTCTTCTTCGAGCATTCGGGGCAGCGCGTCAGGGGGGCGTCGCTAAACTTCTGTTGTTGGTCGAACTGAACACCGCAATTCGTGCAACGGTAGGTATAAATCGGCATACAAGCACCTCGTATCGCTTTCCAAACGCGCTCTATTGGGCGCATCGTTTTACCGAACGGTGATTATAGTCCAGCCTATAGGGGCTGGCAAGGGCTGATAGATGGTTCAAACGAAACTCTAACAGTCGGGTTCTTCCGCCAAAGGCCAGAATTCTTCTGTACTTCGGGGTCGCTGCGTGGCCTAGCCACGCAGCGACCCCACCATATAATTTCTGGGCCCATTTCCCCCCATCGGGGTCAAGCCTGGGCTAGGGTGTGGCCGTTGGTTTCACCGGCTTGGGTGTCGGTGTTGGCGCGCCGGTCGGCGTGCGGGATGGCGTGCGCGTCACCGTGGGCGTGCGGGTGATGGTAGGCGTGGGCGGCGGTGGGGTAACGGTGGCCTTGACATGCGCTTCGGCCAGCTCGCGCCATTCGGCCGGGGCGGCCTCTTCCGGTAGAGCCAGCAGCGCCTTCCAGTCTTTGATGGCGGTCGGTACGTTGCCGATGGCCTCATAAGTCAGGGCGCGGTAGTAATACGCCTGGGCCTTCTCGGCGTCGGTTTCGGCCAGGTCCAGCGCCCGGCGCACCTGCGCCAGGGCCTCGCTCAGGCGATTATCGGCCAGCAGCGCCCGCCCAAAATCCAGGTTCACCTGGAACGACTTGGGCTTGATTTGCAGGATGTAGTAGATGTCGTTGACTGCCCGGTCGGGGTCCTGGCCCAACTCCAGCAGGGTCAGGCCGCGGTAATAATAGGCGTCGGTCTGCTTGCGATCCAGCTCGATGGCGTGGTTGAGGGCCTCCAGCGTGCCGCTGTATTCTTTCTTGAGGAACAGTCCCTGGCCTTTAATCATCCAGGCGGTGGCGTCGTCGGGGGCGTAGATCAGATACACGTCGATGGCATCCAGGGCTTGGGCGTACTCGTCGTTCAGGGCTGCGGCCTGAGCCAGGACGCGATAGGTGAACAGGTTGGTTGCGTCAAACTGGTTGGCTTTGCGGGCGTTTTCCAGGGCGGCCGGGTTATCTTCCTGGGCCAGGTTCACCTGCGCCCGGTACAGATAGGCCCGCGGGTGATTGGGTTGAAGCTGATCGACCCGATCCAGGTCTTGCAGGGCGGCGTCGTATTCGCCCTGGCCGAGCAGGTATTCGGCCCGCGCCAGATAAGCCTCCAGGTAGTTCGGGTCGTTCTGGATGGCGGCGTCCAGGTCGGGGCGGATCTTGGTCTTGGCGCCCAGGCCGGCTTGAGCCAGCGCCTGCCCCAGCAGGGCCGGGGCAAAGTTGGGATTGATCGCCAGGGCGCGGTCATAGGCTTCCAGGGCGGTGGAATAGCGGCCCTGCTGTCGATAGACCTCGCCCACATAGAAGGGAATATCGGCCGCCTCGGGCGACATCTGCATGGCCTGGTCGAAGTTAGAGAGAGCCTTGGGCAGGTCGCCGGCAGCCAGGGCGCGCTCGGCAATCCGGAAAGCTTCGTTGGCGGCGTGGGGGGTGCGCACGTAGACCGGGGTGGGGGTGTAGGTGGCCTCCAGGCGCATCCACAGCGGCTGCGGGCCAGTCAGGGTGGCTGTGCCGGTGGGGGTCAGGCGGGGCGTTTCGTTCAGGGCCGTGGGGGTGAGGGTATAGGTCGGCGTGGGGCCTTCGGTGTTGGTGGGAATCACCGCTGCAATTGGCCGCCGGCCAATGCCCTGTGCGTACAGACCCAGGCCGATCAGCCCCACGACCGCCAGGGCCACGAAGGAGAAGAAGGCGATCCGCACAATGGGATTCGCCATCACCGCCCGGAAGCCGGTCAGCTCTTCGATATCCTGCACTTCGACATCCCACTTGCGGCGCACGGGCGCCACCGGCTGGACGCCGCCCTGTGGGGCGCGCCCTCCCAACAGCACCATACCCTGAATGGCCGCCGGGTGGTCTGGCTCGATGCGCAGCACGTTTTGCAGGCAGAAGATTTGCTCGCGAGGGGTATCGACTACTGAACTCATGTAGAGCCAGTACTGGGCGTTGTTCTGGTTGGTGCGCAGCAGGCGGGTCAGCAGGTCACGCGCCCGGATGCGCTGCCCCTGGCGGATGGCCTCTAGGGCCTCCTGAAACATGACATCTTCAGCCATCGCATTTTCCTCAGTTTTAATTCAAGGCTCTTCCGACTTCGCCGGGAAAGAGGCTATATTTTGGGGAAATATGGGGCGGCGCCACCCCACATAATCGTGGAGCAGCCTATAGGGCTCTTCGAGCGGCGCTCACAGAGCGCCTGAAAAAGAGACGCTCTGTTGATTTTGTCGCACATTGTGCCGCAAAATCAGCGATTACCCCTCTTTCCAGGCAAGCGAAGCTCACCAGTCACCTCCACCCCGGTTGAGTGGGGAGCTACCTGTGTGGCATAGCCCCATATTTTCCCAAAAATATAAAACTTCCGCCTTTGGCGGGAGAGCCTAATTGAGCTAAGGCCCCCCCACCGATACGATGGGTACAGGAATCAATACGACGATAAACACCAGAATG
>CAYQDU010000165.1:0-9740 GCA_964416275.1 uncultured Anaerolinea sp.
GTGTCGAGTGACAGGAAGAGGATCAGGGCCAGGATAGCGGTCTGGGCCAGCTCGACCCGGCAGCTGCGCATGTAAGCAATCCGCTCGGCAGCCTCGGCGGCGCTGCTGGCTTCCGGCCCGTCTTCGATGGCGGGCGCGGCGGATTCAACCGGCGCTTCGCTGGTTTCAGGAGCGGGGGAAAAGTCGGGTTGGGGGGTGCCTTCCGGTAACGTGGGTGTATGCATGTTCAAGCCTGTAGCGTGGAACGATGTCCGGCTTCGGCCTGGGGGGCGTCTTGTAAGAGCTGGATGGCGTGCGGCAGCACCGGCAAGACGACCCGCAGGTTCTCGACCGCCCCCTGGGGGCTGCCGGGCAGGTTGATAATCAGGGTTCGCTGGCGGATGCCCGCCAGGGCGCGGGAAAGCATAGCGTGAGGGGTGACGGCCAGGCTGGCCTGGCGCATGGCTTCAGCCAGGCCGGGGGCGGGGCGTTCGATCACGGCTTGAGTGGCCTCGGGGGTCACATCGCGCCGGGCAAAGCCCGTCCCCCCGGTGGTCAGGATCAGATCGACCTGGCCCGAATCGGCCCAGGCGGCCAGTTTTTGGCTCAGGGCGGGCTGGTCGTCGGGCAAAATAGCCCGCTGGACGATCTGCCAGCCCTGGGCCAGGATGACTTCGACCAGGGCCGGGCCGGAAGCGTCGGCCCGCTCGCCGCGGGCCGACCGGTCAGAAACGGTGAGAATAGCTACTCTCATATCCACCATTATAATAGCTTGCCCGGCCCCAGGCGGGGCCGGGCAAGCTATCTTCACCAGGCGTTAACCGAATCTAGTCTTCTTCTTGACCCACCAGCCGCCGCCAGGCGCCGTGAATGCCGTCGTCGGTCACACCGAAGTAGTAGCGGTAGCCGCCGTTGGCCTTCTGTATCAGGTCGTAGCGTCCACCGTTGCCCTGCTTCTGGCGGCGCAGCAGGCCATACGGCCCCTGCCAC
This sequence comes from uncultured Anaerolinea sp., assembly GCA_964416275.1. GTDB lineage: Bacteria > Chloroflexota > Anaerolineae > Anaerolineales > UBA4823 > RBG-16-57-11. The sequence goes on from CAYQDU010000165.1 coordinate 970, forward strand.
TGGATTTTGGCCTGCGCCAGGTCGGCCGGCAGTTCGGCGTAGGTGGTGATGGCGTAATGCCACAGGCGGCGGGCCGATTTCTGGGTCACATTCTTGACCACGTTGCCATTGCGCAGGTCGCGCATGGTGTAATAGCGCTCGTCGTCGCGGTTTTCGACCGTGATCACCTCCACGCCCGTACGCGGGGCGGTGTCGGCTTGTTCCGGCTCGTGGGTGGGCTGCGGCCGGGCGGCGGCGCGGGGCGGCTCTGGGGCCGCAACGCGCCGCGGTTCGACGGTTTGCGGCCTAACCGGTTCTTCGACCGGGACGACCGGGGCGCTGCCGCGCAGCACCAGCCCCACGATCTCATCGCGCACGGCCAGCTCGGTTTCGGCTTCCGAGCGCACGTAGATCTTGTTGTCGTCTACGGCATAGGGGGGGTCTTCGCCGCGCGGCACCAAAATCACGATGATCTTTTTGCCGCCGGTCTCATGCACGTCGAGGGTGCAGGCCAGGGGCGGGCTGATGCGGTTGCGGATTTCTTTCTCCATCTGGCTGATGGAATTTTCGATGTCTGGCACGCCCAGCGGGGGCCGCTTGGGGTCGGCGGTCAGGCCAACGAACAGTGTGCCGCCGTTGGTGTTTGCCAGGGCGCACACGTCGGCAATAACGGCATAACGCTGTCCGCCGCGCACGTTCAGGCTTTCGTGGAAGTCTTGGATAATATTGGGGCCTTCCTCCTGGGCAGCGCGGATAAAATCATAAACCGGCTCGGCCGAGGCGTGGTGCGGGCGGGTGCGGGCAAAATCGTTGCTCTGGAACAGTTCGCGCAGGGCCTCGAAGCTGACTTCGGGCAGCAGCACGTCGGTGGCCCGGTCGCCCACGCCCAGATTCTTCTTGCGGGCGGGGTCGGTGGTCAGGCGATGGGCGTCGGAGCCTTGAATACAATGCATGCGGCGCGGGTATTCGGGCTTGGTGCCGTTGAAGAAGGCCGCTGTACTGCGCGGGCCTTTGTTGTCCAGGTCGGTGACTTCCAGGGCGTGCAGGTGGCCGTCCTGCGTATAGGCAATCTTGGTCTGCCCGCCGATGGGAAAACCGCGCATGGCGACGCCGTTGCTCGAATTGGCGTGGGCTGCAATCACTAACCCGCCGCCCTCGTCAATCAGGCGGTAGGCGGTCAGCACGTCTTCCGACGCGCCCACCGTCACCGCGCCTTCGTCCAGCGAATCGGCCGGAATGTTCAATTGCAGCAGCAGGTGTTCCAGGTCGCGCACCGGCTTGCTGGGCGGGAAGATGCCCAGGATGTGAAAGCCAAAGGTGCCGGTGAATTCAAAACCCGGGAGGACCTGCACCTTGTTGAGCAGGCGCCGATACTCGTTCAGCCGCGACTGCTCCTCCGGCAGGATGCGCTTCAGGCGCTCCAACAACTCTAATTGCTGGATTTCATCCTGCATTTTGCGGTATCCGCCCACGCTGTTGTGGTCGGTAAAGGCGATCATCGCCAGGCCGCGCGCTTCGGCGCGGCGTAAAATGTCTAAATAGTTGGCTTCAGGCTGTTGGTAATCGCTTGAAGCCGGGGTGTGCAGATGCAAATCGATCGTACACCACTGCATAGATGTACGACTGCGTTTCTTTGTCACGGGGTCTCTCTTACTCTGGATCAATGTCTCAATTCCGGTTGGCGATGACCTTCCGAATCTTACGGATCAGGTCTTCCGGCATATACGGTTTCAAAATGAAATCATCGGCGCCCTGTTCGATGCAGCGGTAGCCCAGGTCGACCCCCGAGCACATGATGACGCCGGTGTTCAATGTGGTTTGGGCGCGTAAGGCTTGCAGCAAATCCATGCCGTTAATCTGGCGCAGGTGGACGTCGAGCAAGATCACGCCGGGCTGTTCGCGTTCGATGGCTGCAATCGCCGCTTCGATGCTGTTATCGTCGACCAACTGCGCCACTTCAAACCCTTCAAAGCGCAGCAGGGTGCTGAGCAGGGCGAGCATGGTCCGATCATCTTCGATGAGCAAAACTTTATTCTTCATGGGCCTCGTCTTTGGGCCGGTTCGGGTCCGCAGGTTGCACCGGGGCGTCGGCTGACGCCGCCTGACGTTCGGGTTGAGGGGTGTCCGATATCGGATCGGCAGCCGGTTGGGGCGGCTCCAGGGCGGCGTTCAATACGTCGTCCACCGATTCGGCAAACACAAAATGGATCGCCTGGCGCACTTCTTCGGGGATGTCTTCCAGGTCGGCCTGGTTATAGCTGGGTAGGATCAGGGTCTTCAGCCCAAAGCGGTGGGCTGCCAGGACTTTCTCTTTGATCCCGCCCACCGGCAAGACCTGGCCGCGCAGGGTGATCTCGCCTGTCATGCCCACATCCCGGCGCACCGGGCGGCCAGAGATGAGCGAAACCAGGGCTGTGGCGATGGTCACGCCGGCCGATGGGCCGTCTTTGGGCTGCGCCCCAGCCGGGATGTGCAGGTGGACATCCGACTTATCGAAAAATTCGCTTTCCAGGCCCAGCTTTTCGGCCTGGGCGCGCACGTACGACAGCGCGGCGCGGGCTGATTCCTGCATCACGTTGCCAATCGAGCCGGTGATCTGAAAGCCTTTGCTGCCGGGCATGCGGGTGGCTTCGATGAACAGCACATCGCCGCCGAAGGGCGTCCAGGCCAGGCCGGTAGCCACGCCAGGCACCGACGTGCGCCAGGCGATTTCTTCATCGCTGAAGAAATGCGGGCGGCCCAACAGCTCTACCACCTGTTCCGGATGGATTTCCAGCCCTTCGGTTTTGCCCTCGGCAATTTGGGTGACGACCTTGCGGCAGATGGCGCCGATCTCGCGTTCCAGGTTGCGCACGCCCGCCTCGCGGGTGTACGAGCGGATGATCTTCTGCAAACCGGCGTTGGTGAAGGTCACTTCGTTGGGGCGCAGGCCGTTCTCGCGTAACTGGCGCGGGATCAGGTAGCCTTTGGCGATGGCAATCTTCTCGTTCTCGGTGTAGCCGGCCAGGTTGATGATCTCCATCCGGTCGCGCAGCGGCTCGGGGATCGGTTCGAGCAGGTTGGCGGTGGTGATGAACATCACCTGCGACAGGTCGAACGAGACTTCCAGATAGTGATCGCGAAACTCGGCATTCTGCTCGGGATCCAGCACTTCCAGCAGGGCCGAGGCCGGGTCGCCGTGGAAATCGAACACCAGCTTGTCCACCTCATCGAGCATAAAAACCGGGTTGCGCGATTCGACTCGCCGCAGGGCCTGGAGGATCCGCCCCGGCATGGCGCCGATATAGGTGCGGCGGTGACCACGAATCTCGGCTTCGTCGCGCATGCCCCCCAACGAGATGCGCACGAACTTACGGCCCAGGGCGCGGGCAATCGAGCGGCCCAGCGAAGTCTTGCCCACTCCCGGCGGCCCCACAAAGCACAGGATCACCCCTTCCCGCACCCGCCGGATGCCATCCCCCTCGTCCAACAGCAGCTCGTCGGCCCGGTTCTTGCGCAGTTGGCGCACCGCCAGATATTCCAGGATCCGCTCTTTCACGTCTTTCAGCCCGTAGTGATCCTGATCCAGCACCTGGCGGGCGTGTGGAATGCCCAGGTTATCGGGGGTGATGGCCGCCCAGGGCAGCGAAACCAGCCAGTCCAGGTAGGTGCGGATCACGCCATATTCAGCCGCTGCGCTGGGCAGGCGGCTGAGGCGGTCCAGCTCGCGCCGGGCCTGCTTTTCGGCCTCTTCGGGCATCAACGCGGCTTCGATCTTCTGGCGGAACTCGTCTATCTCGGCGGCCTGCTCGTCGGCTTCCCCCAGCTCGCGTTGGATGGCTTTGAGCTGCTCGCGCAAGAAGTATTCGCGCTGCACCTTGTCGATCTCCGAGCGGGCTTCGTTCTGGATTTTCTGCCCCATCTCCAGCACTTCGACCTCTCGCGCCAGGATGCCCACCAGCCGGTGCAGCTTTTCATGCACCGAGTCAATTTCCAGCAGGTGTTGGGCCTCCTCCAGGTCCATGCGTTGGAAATTGGCGATGGTGTAGACGGTTTGCAGCGGGTCCTCAATCGAGACGACCGAAGTCACCAGCTCGCGCGGGATGGATGGCACCATATCGGCGATATGCTCGAACTGGTTGCGAGCGTTGCGGGCCATGGCCTCCAACTCCAGGCCTTCTTCGGTCAGTTCGGGGGCCGCCTCGATTTCGGCGGTCAGGTACGGCTCTTCCTGGAGGTAATTCAGCATGCGGCAGCGCACCAATCCCTGCACTACCAGGCGGATGGTGCCATCGGGAGCGCGGAACATGCGGTGCACCATCGCCACGGTGCCAATCTGGTACAGTTCGCTGGGTTTGGGGGTCTCCAGTTCCGGGTCGCGCGAGGTCACCAGGGCAATCAGACGCTGGTCGCTCGCCATTACATCGTCTACCAGGCGGATGGAACGCGATTGGCCGATGGTGAGCGGCACGGCGGTCTGGGGGAAGACCACCAGCCCGCGCAACGGCAGCACCGGCAGGGTCTTGGGAAGCTGGTTGTTCAGGTCGTCGGGGGCGGGCAGGTCGGAGCCAGACGCGCCATCGGTATCGATGAAGCGCGGGGTGATCTGCTGGGTCATCAATTCTTCCAGGCCAGCCTGTTCTTCGTACAGCCAGTTGAGCATTTCCAGGATGTTGCTGTTCCAACGGGATGCGGGCATGCAGGGTCTCTATTCCAGGGGTTGGGTTTTATTCGCTGATCGCAATCTGGCGGGGTTTGGCTTTGGGCAGGGTAACGCGCAGGAAACCGTCGCTATACACAGCCTGCACCTGGTCTGGCTCAACGTGAGCGGGCAGTTCCAGGTCGAGGATGAATTCGCCGAAGCGAATCTCCATCTGGTGGAAGGCGCGCCGTTCGGCCAGGTCCTGGCGAAAACCGCGAATGCTTAAGAAACGTCCATTCAGTTCGATGGCAAAATCCCCCTCCCGCATGCCGGCAATTTCGACGCGCACCACGATGTTGGCTTCGGTCTCGAATACATCGGAAGGCGGCCGCCAGGCCGGGCTGCGCAGGTTCAGGCGCCAGTTGAAGGGGGCCAGGTCGGAAAACTGCGTATCGGTCGAGCGGTCGCTCTCAGCGCGAAAGTCATCGGGTTTTGGAAGACTATCAACCATTGAAAACTCCTGGCGCAATTCGGGTTGCGCCGCTACCTGTAATAAATACAGCCAAAAACCGAAAGGAGAAATTCTGAAGACGGCGCATATTATTCTCCTCCAGAAAACAAAATGATGGGTGCATCCGGCAGCGTTGGGCCTGCAATTGGGAACTGTTGTGATCCATCCAAACTAGTCAGCCAAATCTCACCATAATCACCCTTCGTCAAGGTGAAAACCAGCCATTCATTCGAAAAACCATTAATCAGCTATCCAAAGTTCATACGAGCTAAATCCTTTTTCCCTCCACAGCGATATGCTATTTGGTTGAATTTACCATACAACAGGGGGGGAGTAGCTAAGTGCATTTTATCTGTAGTTTGGCTTACTTTCGTCACATTGGTCGCGATGATATCACAATTCCTGTGCCCTCTGCGTGAATTGAATGCAATTCTTCAATCTGTCCCGATCCTCAAAGCGAATTAACGCAAAGAACTGCTCGATAGGTATGTCAAGTAGTTCGATTCTTTTTGGCGCCCCTGCCGAGATTCGAACTCGGAACCAACAGCTTAGAAGGCTGCTGCTCTGTCCATTGAGCTACAGGGGCGGGTGTGTTCAATCCAGGCACGGACGCAGGCCCTTGTAAGTCCGCGGGCCGGTGAGGGTGCGCAGGATGGTGGTTGGATCGCGGCCCAGTTGCGCAGCCAATTCTTCCGGCGAGAGCGGGGTATTGCCGTTGGCCAGGAAGATGCGAAAAACCGAATCGACCAGGGTTGAATGCTGGCTGATGAACGAAGCCTGCCGGGCGCAGTGCGTAATCAGCACGTTTTGCAGCCCGTCCACCCGCTGCACTTCGGCGGTTTCGGGGTCCACCCAATCTACCTGATCGAACAGATCCATCTGGGCATAGGCCTGCTGGTGTTCCGGGCAAAGGAAGCTGCGCAGATACACGCGCCAGTCGCGGTCGTTCTGCTGCCACCAGTCGTAGTCGATATGAAAGCGGGTCTTGATGGTCGGTTTGACGAGACTTAAGCGCTTGATTTCTGTCACAGCAGGCCTCTTTCAATCAATCAGTCGGTGTCGCTCATCCGGTAGTGCAGGTCGCCGACGTGGACGAACCAGGGGCGGGAAGCCAGGAGCGCCAGCATTGGCCCCGGCGGCGTTCTGCGGATGACATTTAGCGCAGCGTATAGCTCGCTGGCATGGACATGGCTCTGCGGGTTCAGCTTAGCCAGCTCTTTGACTGTGTTGACTACGCTGCGCTCGAAGGGCGGCATTTCCCTGGGTTGGGAAGTCCACACTGCATCGACGGCTTTCTTGTCGGGAACGGCAATCGCCATGCGGTCGTCGAAGGGTGTGGCGACCACCTGCTTGAGCATGGCGAATACGATCCCGCCATCCGAGCCGACCAGCACCGTGCGGATCCATTCCCGGCTGGCCCGGCGGCTGTCGGATTGGACAATCACCTCGCCTGGCTGGCGGCCCTTGCGCACTTTGATCACGCTGCCAGGGATGACGCCCTTGGTTTCGTACCAATCTTGCAGGCCAAACACGTAGCGTCTTTCGCGCACCACCCAGCCGGGGAATTCTTCGCCGCTATCCCCATCGACCAGTTTGAAGCGCACCCGAGGCGATTCATAGGCGGTGGGGAAAAGGTGGCGCAGGCGGTTGGAGAGCGGCAGCGTTCCGCTGCGCCAGTGGGGGAAGATCAGGCGCACTTCGACTTCGCTGGCCGGGGCGGGCTTGCCCCCCGCGGGCGAAAGCTCGTCGTCCAGGGCCTGCTCCAGGGCCAGCATGTCGGGAGTCAGCACAGAACGGTCGTACTCAATTTCGTGGTAGCGCAGGTAGGCCGGAGGGGTCAGCACTTCGGGCGTCTCCAGGCGGCGCAGGAACCACATCACCGCACCGGAAGCGCCCACTTCATCGAAGCGGCCGTCTTCTTGCAGGGCCAGGTCCATCGAAAATTCGGCCAGCTTGGCGTTGCCGTCGGCCTGGAAGCCGATCTGATCGAGCAGGTCGCTGGTAGACAGCGGGCCGCCGCCGCCCATATCCAGCACGGCTTCGGCCAGATTGAGATGCCCCAGGTTGATGTCAACCAGCAGGGCGCGCGGAAACCAGCGCCCGGCGATGCGCACAAAGTCGGGGTTCGATCCCAATTCTTCTTCCAGGGTATAGATCAAATCATCCTGGAAGTCTTTCAGCACCGTGGCTGTATCCAGGTGATGAAAATCGTCATCCATGCGCGGCGGGGCGTTGAGCTTATGCTCGGCCAGCCCGGCGGCAAACTCGCGCCGGACGCCGTCTTCCAGAACCACCTGAATGACCTGGAAGGCGCCCAGGTCGGGGTTTTGGCCGGGGCGGACTGCCAGCACCTGGCCGTGCTTCCAATTCAGAGCCGGGAAAATCAGGTTTTGGTTTTCAGAGTAGGTCTTTTGGGGCTGGTACAGGTCGCCGCCAGAAGTGCGCTGGCGTTCGATATCCTGGCGCTGGCGGCGGATGCGCTCTTCCACCAGGGCTTCGATCAACTCCAACGACGTGAGGGGAGTTTCGATTTCCAGCAGATAGTTGTATAGAAACTCGATATCCTCGTTGCGAAGCTCAAACGCCTCCCAGTACTCCTGGCCCATAGAAAATGATACGGTCATACCCTTGCCTCAGAATTGCCACACGGCCCGCCCCGATTGCTTCTCGAAAGCCGGCCCAGGCCAAAGTTTGTTATTTTTGCCATCTCGTATTATACTCGAACTTAATCTGTTACGGCAAATCGGGTGGATGATGGGTCGCAAACTACAAACCGTCGTCTATCGTTCGTCGTCTATGAGAAAGGAGCCGCTTATGTCGGAATCCGCCTGGGAGCTGGTCGTCACGGCGGCAGGTATGCCGCAGGCTGAGCTGCTGCGCAGCGTGTTGGAAGCGCAGGGGATTCAAACCATGCTATCTCAGGAAGGCTGGGGCCACGCGATGGGCCTGACGGTCGGCTCGATGGGCCGGGTGGAAGTGCTCACGCCGGCCTCGCAAGTTGCCGAGGCCCGTCAGATTCTGGAAGAATATTACCCCAACCTGGGCGATGTAGCTGGGGATGAAGATGAGGCCGAATTTGTAGAAGACGAATCCGGCCCGGCGGAAGGCGATTCGTAGCCGGGGAGGGCTTCGCTCGCCTGAAAAGACGGGTAACTGGGGATTTTGTCGCACGAAGTGCGACAAAATTCCCGGCTAAACTCATGCTAGGGGAGAGTCTCTTCGGGGAAGGGGAAGGTCTGCTCCAGCCATACCATCGGATCGACCTGCACGCCCCCGGCCCAGATTTCCCAGTGCAGGTGCGGGCCAGTCACCCGGCCCGTGCTGCCTACCTTGCCAATCAACTGGCCTGACTTCACCAGATCGCCCACCTTGACCAGGATTTCAGACTGGTGTAGATAGGCCGAGTAGACCCCCCAACCGTGGTCGATCACGGTGGCATTGCCGCGCACAGTCAGCGGGCCAGCAAAAACCACCTTGCCGCCGGCTGGGGCTACGATATCGGCCCCTACCCCGCCGCAGAAGTCCAGCCCGGTGTGGAAGTAGGTGTAAGCGCTGCCGTTGTACGAGCGGCGGTTGCCAAACAGCGACGGCCAGCAGTCGTTATACGGCGGCAGAGCCGGGCTTTGGAATTGGCCCTGCCACAGCTTTTCAGGCGTCACC